>JAUIIS010000097.1 GCA_030431575.1 Acidimicrobiia bacterium
AAGAAGGCGGCGACGGGGCCAGAAGCAGCCGGGTCTGTTTTGCCGAGGCGAGGTACATGACGTCTGGCAGTGGCGCCAGTGTCGGGGTCGACCAGACGAAAGCCGACCACAGCCAGGGTTGGGTCTTGCGCGAACCGGGCACAGACATCGTCAAACGGGTGGCGGTGTGGTGAGTCTGTCGGGGCGACAACGGCGTCGTCGTCAACGAAAACGTAGATGTCACCGGTTGCTTCGGCTGCTCCGAGGTTGCGTCCTGCCGGGATTCCTACGTTGGCGTCAAGAGTGACGACACGCATGGTTGCCCCCTCGGGGGCGGGGTGCGCCAGTGAGCCGCCACCGTTAGACACCAGCACCACTTCGTGCTCGACTCCTCCGCCGGTGGGGATAGATGCCAATGCTGCGCCCACCGCAGCTGGCCTGTCGCCCATGGTGAGCACAATCCAACTCACTCGCGAAACCGTACTCATGGCTCGACTGTACTGGCCCGGACCAAACCATCGTGGACGCCCAAACGGGGTGACACACGTCGCTGACCGCCACTGAGGGTCCTCTGGCCCCTAAACTCGATGGGTACGTTCTGAAGCGGCCACTTTTGGTCGCTTCTTGCAGCCCGAGATCGCAGGGAACTGAGCAGCTAGTACCTCATGGTCGACATTCGTTTGCAGCCTGACGCTCCACCGAGCGCGCCTTCAAAGCCGGGGGCACCCGAGCGCCGTTCGCGCCTGCCCTTCGGTATGCGATGGATGCATGTTGCTGACTTCTTTGTGCTCCAAACCATCCTGTGGGGTTCGGTCCTCATCCGCGTGGTGACCGACAGCGGCTTCACGCACAAGCCATGGGCCGAATATGTCGCTGGCTTTGGGGTCGCTACCGCCATCCACATGACCGTTTACTACTTCGGGGGTCTTTACGAGCCGTTCAAGCGGCTGGGGGCTCGCTTGTGGCTACCCCGAACCACCGTCTTGACCTTCGTTGCGGTCTTGCTCGACGGTGCTGCAGCGCTGCTCACCGACTACTACCTCATGCCTCGAGGCAACCTGATTCTGCTGGTTGTGTTTGGTTCGTCGGGCATTGCATTCAACCGCTGGCTAGCCACACAATTGCGGGCACGCCGCTACGGCGTGGCCAGGGTGCTCCTTGTGGGCAACCCAGATGACATTCACTTGGCCCGCGCGCATCTCCAGATCTCAGAGCCCGGCGTCCGCATTGCCGGACAGGTGGCCAATGTCGACCATCTCGAAGACGCCATCGAACGCGTGCATGCCACCGATGCCCTGCTGCTCAGCGGCGGGACGCTAAGCGACATCTACCCACACCCGCTCGAGGAACTCGAAGAACGCCGCATTGGCGTCTTCCACCGCATCAGCCCCGCAGACACGTTGTTGGGCCTGCAACGTAGCCGCCAGATAGCAGGCATGCCCTTTGTGGCCTTGGCCGCGCACGCCCTACCACCGCACCGAGCGCGGTTTAAGCGCGTGGCCGAACTGCTCTACGTCATTCTCGCATCTCCAATCATTCTCGCGGTCACTGGGCTGGTGGCGCTGTACGTTCGGGCACTCGCTGGCAAGAACGTCATCTTTAGCCAAGAGCGAGTCGGCCGGTTTGGTGTGCCGTTTCAGATGGTGAAGTTCCGGACCATGATGGTGGACGCCGAGAATCACACGGGCGCCGTCATGGCCTCTGACCGCGACCCTCGTGTGGTGCGTGGTCTGGGTTGGCTCCGCAAAAGCCGCCTGGATGAGCTTCCTCAGTTCTGGAACATTTTGCGTGGCGAGATGTCAATCGTGGGTCCGCGGCCAGAACGCCCCGAGTTTGCCGAGCAGTACGAGACGCTCATCCCTGGGTATGGCCGCCGTCACGACATCCCACCTGGGATCACTGGCCTGGCGCAGGTCCATGGCCACTACCACACTGACCCGGGCTTCAAGCTAGGGCACGACCTGCAGTACCTTGTGAACTGGTCCCCCATCTTGGACCTGCAAATCATGGTTCGAACGGTGTGGACCATGCTGACCGGCCGCCTGTAGCCCAGCCGATGACCTCCCTTCCAGCGGTGACGGCAATCATGCCGGCGCTCAACGACGCAGAAGCCTTGCCCGATGCGGTGAAGTCCATCTTCAACCAGGACTATGCCGGGCCACTCGACGTGGTCATCGCAGTTGGGCCAAGTACCGACGACACCGAGTTGGTTGCGTTTGCTCTGCGAGATGCGGCGCCGCCGTCACGCGCCGTTACCGTGGTACGCAACCCCACCGGAGCCACAGCGGCGGGGCTCAACGTGGCGTTACTCGCCGCCACAGGATCAATAGTGGTGCGGGTAGATGCGCACTGCGAGTTGCCGGCCAACTATGTGACGCTGGCCGCGGACACGCTGGCAAGCACGGGCGCGGTCAATGTGGGTGGTGTGCAGGCAGCTACAGGAACCGAACCGTTTCAGGCGGCGGTAGCCAAAGCCATGACGAGTCGATTTGGGGTAGGCGACGCCAAATTCCACTACGGCGGGGATCCGGGCCCAACCGACACGGTCTATTTGGGCGTGTTTTTGGCGTCGGCGCTTCGAGAGGTTGGCGGGTTCGACGAAACCCTCATACGCAACCAGGACTACGAGCTCAACTGGCGCTTACGCGACGCCGGCGGCGTGATCTATTTCAACCCCGACATGGTGGTCAAGTACCAACCGAGGCGCACGCTACGTTCCCTTGGCAGCCAGTATTTTCAGTACGGCCAATGGAAGCAGGAGGTTTTGAGACGCCATCCAAGGTCGCTCAAGCCTCGCCAACTGGCTGCTCCGCTTCTTGTGCTTGGCTGCATCGCTGGGCTTCTCGGCGCGTTCTTTGGTCGCCCAAGAGCGTTGGCCGTCCCCGCCAGTTACGGCGCGGCCGTGGTGGCAGCCGCGGTCAGCGCCAGCTCATCTCCGGGCGAGGCCGCTCGGCTTGCGACCATCTTTCCCACGATGCATGTGTGTTGGGGAGTGGGCTTCTTTGTGGGCGCACCAGAAATCGGGGTCAGCAGTACACCACTATTGGTCCCCGCAGCGCCACAATAGGTTCGTTGTGAGCACCACTGAACGTTCCGTTGACAGCGCGGTCGAACTGAAACCAATAACGCAGCGCCCCCCGCTGCGGCAGTACATCCGGGAGCTTCGCGCACGTTCTGAGTACATCCGAGCTGTCCCGCTCAGCGACATGCGGGTCCAACACCTCGACACCCTGCTGGGAAACGTTTGGTTTCTCCTGAACCCGCTCATGCAGGCCGGCGTGTACCTCATCATTTTCGGACCGCTGTTGGCCGTCGACCGCGGGGTCGACAACTACCCCGTCTACCTCGTTACCGGCATCATGGTCTTCCGGTTCTTTAGCCAAACCGTAAATGGCGGCACGCGGAACATGAAGAAGAACGAATCGCTCATGCGGTCGCTGTATTTTCCCCGCGCCATCATCCCCTTCGCTGCGTCGCTGTCGAACTTCTATCAGTTTCTGCCTGGCATGGCTGTCGTTCTTGCTATTGCCTTGGCCACGGGCGAATCGCCCTCGTGGCGCTGGCTTCTCTTGCCGCCAATCTTGGTTGTTGCATTCATCTTTGTGACCGGCTGTGGATTCATTACCTCTCGATTGGGTCACATCTTCCCTGACCTCGACAGTGCACTGCCGCACATCATCCGTATGGGGTTTTACGGATCGGGCGTCTTGTATGCCCCAGAGTCGTTTACAAGCAACCGGTCTGCCCTGCTGGTCTTTGACCTCAACCCGGTGTTTCAACTCGTCAGCCTGGTGCGGTGGGCGCTGCTTGACCGTCCGAGCCCAGACTGGTTCTGGCTGGCCGCACCGGGATACGCCACCGTGTTCTTTGTTGGTGGCTTTCTGTACTTCTGGCGGGCCGAGCTGCGCTACGGATCTCAGCAATGATCGACACCACCTCGAACGACTACGCCGACGAAGATGCCGGCGACGACGATGACGACACCGAAGACCTCGTCCCCACACTCGTCGCGCGCAACGTCCACGTTCGCTACAACAGCCACGCCGACCGTGACCCGTCCACATCGCTCCTGCGCATGCGTCGTAAGAACGTACCGCGAGGTAGTCGCGCCGAGGTCCACGCCGTGCGAGGCGTCAGCCTCACCTTGCACCAGGGCGAATCCATCGGCATCGTTGGCAGCAACGGCTCTGGCAAGAGCACACTTGTCACCGCGCTATCCGGTCTGATTGAGCTCAGCGAAGGAGAAGTCCTTGCGACATCGAGGCCAGCACTCCTTGGCGTAGGCGCTGCGCTGCGCCCCAAGCTCTCGGGCAGACGCAACATCATGCTGGGCTTGCTAGCCCTGGGGTTAAGCAGGGCTGAGGTCAACAACCGGATGAAAGCAATCATCAAGTTTAGTGGCCTGGGCGACGCCATAGATCGGCCCATGGCCACTTACTCCTCTGGTATGCGCGCTCGACTTGCCTTTACTATCGCCACCGAAGTCGCCCCCGACATCTTGATCATCGACGAGGCGCTCGCTGTAGGTGACCGCGACTTCCGCGCCCGTGCGGCGAATCGCCTGCAGGAGATACGAGACGCTGCAGGTTCCATGATCGTTATCAGCCACAACCTCTCCGAGGTTGCTTCCATGTGTAACCGGGTCATCTGGCTCGAGGACGGCGAAGTCGTTCAAGACGGCGAGGCCGACACAGTACTCGCCAACTACGAATCCGCTAATCCCTCGCCCAAAAAGGCCGAGAAGCGAATGAAACGGCGAGCCATGCGCCGACGCATCCGGGCCCGAGAACGCGAGAAGGCGCTCGAATGGGCCATCGAGAACGTGGACGGCGACATTGCTATCCCGCCAGACAGCACTGCCCCCTCTGGTCCGGCCGCCAGCGAACAGGCCGCCGACCCCGCGCCTAGGCCATCTGACGGAGGGGTGGCTTGAAGTGCCCCTGCGGGCAAGCCAACATGGGGGCACGGGCGCGCCATCTGACATTGAGGACCACATGTTCATCGTTATGAGGCGAGCAGCGCTAGCGGCGCTCGCAGTGTTGCTAGGAGCCGCCGGCTTCGTTACCGCACCCAGCGATAGCGGCGCTGCCGGTGCTCAATCCCAGGACCCGCCGGTCATGATTTCGGTCGAAGGCGGCGGCTGGGGACACGGGGTAGGCATGAGCCAGTACGGCGCGCTGGGTCGAGCGTCTTCGGGTGCCAGCTACAGCGACATCTTGTCGTTCTACTATCCAGGGGCTCAGCTAACCACGGTTGAGGACCTTCAGAACATTCGGGTCCACATCCATTCTGCAGGCGGCACTCGGGTCAACCCGGTTGATGCACCTGCTGGCGACCCCGCCGACGACATCGAGATCGTCGACCGCGACAACAACCTGATCTTCAACTCCCGCAACGGCAACGCGCTCACGATCGACAAGGTTGCTGGCGGCTTCACCATCATGCGCCAAAGCGGCGGCGTCACCGAAAACGTCTGCCTGGCGCGCACCGGTGTAGACCTCTGCCAGGTGGATCAGCTGCGGCTGCGTTATGTCCAAGGCAACCCGGTGAAGGTCGATGCGATCGATCGGGTGTCGATTGGGAGCACTGGACAGTCCTACCAGTGGGGCGAGCTGCGCATCACCGAGCGAGACAACGCCCCCAACTCGACGCTTTGGGTCGTGGTCGCGAACCTCACGCTCGACCAGTACATGTACGGACTCGCTGAGGTTCCTGCTTCGTGGCCAGAGGCCACGTTGCAAACCCAAGCGGTCGCCGGGCGCACCTACGGCTATGACCGAGCAAGGTCTCGTCGAGCCTCGAGTGCCTGGGACAAGCCGTGGGACTTGTACTCGACCATCGACGACCAGGTCTATAACGGCATCGCCAAGGAGATCGGCGAATACGGTCCGCCTTGGGTCTCTGCGGTGGACACGACCAGCAACCAGGTCCTGCTCCTAGACGGCGACCCGATCACCACGTTCTACTCCTCCTCCAACGGTGGCCACACCGAAGACAGCGGTTACGTGTTTGTGACCTCGCTCCCCTACCTCCCTGCGCAAAAAGATACCTTTGACGACTACCAGAACCCGTTCGGTTCCTGGCGCCGCGACTACACCGGTGACGAAATCGGCCGCTGGATAGACCGCGAGCCGTCAGTGCCGAACGTTGGATCCGTGACCGACGTCGAAATCACCGGCAACATCGGCGAGTCCGGCCGTGTCGACCGAGCAACGGTGATCGTCACAGGCACGAACCGCACCATCGAAATCAGCGGCAACACGTTCCGCAACGTCATCAACGCAGGCGTAGCCAGCGAAGGGGGCGGCCTCAGTCGACAAATCCTGTCAACGAAGTACACCGCCACGGTCGTCGGCGCGGAAGACCCAGTTGGGGGTCTCGACAAGGCCAACCGGCGCAAAGCCAACCCCCGCAACATCCGAGTTGCCGGCTGGGTGTTCGACGAGGACAGTGCCAACCCCGTGCCCGTCGAGATCAGGGTTGACAACAAAGTCGTTGCCACCATCACCACAGGTGAAACTCGCTTTGACATCGACACCATCTTTGGCCAGGGCCAAAGCCGAGGCTTCGACACCGTGGTCAGCGCCAACAAGAAAGCTCACCAGGTGTGTGCCTACGCTGACAACGTTGGTACCGGCGAGAAGATGCTGCTGGGCTGCGAGCTCGTCCCCCGGGCCTAGCGCCTACGGTGCCACCAGCGGAGCTGGCTGGCGGTGCCTACGGTGCCACCAGCGGAGCTGGCTGGCACAGACCATCGAGGGCGACGACCTGAATCTGGTCTCGGTTCTCCCAGGTGATCTCTTGGCTGGGGTCGCGGCGCAGCTTGAACTCTCGGAAGCTCATCTCCTGAGCGTCGAAGGCCAACAAGCGGCCCACCAGGCTGTCGCCAAGGCCCAAGATCAGCTTGATGGCTTCTAGGGCCTGAATGGAACCCACGATCCCTGGCAGCACACCCAGCACACCAGCTTCGGCGCAGCTTGGGGCCAGTTCAGCAGGAGGGGGCTCGGGAATCATGTCACGGTAGGTAGGACCGTTCTTTGGATCAAAGACCGTGACTTGACCTTCGAAGCGGAAGATCGAACCGTGCACCACGGGGATGCCGAGCTTCACCGATGCGTCATTGAGCATGTAGCGGACCGGGAAGTTGTCGGCGCCGTCGACGATGACGTCGTAGTCACTGATGATGTCGACGATGTTGGAGGCGTCGAGGCGGACATCGTGGGTGACCACGTTGACGTCGGGGTTGAGTGCGTTCAGTGTCTTCTTGGCTGAGTCGACCTTGCGGTCGCCGATGCGATCAAGGTTGTGCAAGATCTGGCGTTGCAGGTTGGACTCGTCAACAACATCCATGTCGACAATGCCAATGGTGCCCACACCAGCCGCGGCGAGGTACAGGGCTGCGGGGGACCCGAGGCCACCGGCGCCGAGGCACAACACTTTGGCCTCAAGAAGTTTCAGCTGGCCTTCCTCCCCAACTTCGGGGAGCAGCAAGTGCCGCTGGTAGCGGTTGCGCTGTGCGGGTTCGAGGACCTGTGGGGTTTTCCAGTTGCGGCCTTCGTCTTTCCAGCGGTTGAAACCGCCGTCCATGGACACAACAGTTGCGTAATCCAGGGCCTGCAGCGTTTCGGCGGCGAAGGCCGATCGCACACCACCGGCGCACATCGCCACGATCTTGGTGGCTTTGTCGCCAATGCGATTCTCGATATTGCTTTCGAGTTGCCCGCGAGGAATATGGATGGAGCCCGGGATTGCGCCTTGCTCGTACTCGTCGGGTTCGCGCACGTCGAGCAGGGTCCAGCCATCTCGCAACAGGTCTTCTGCTTCGGCGGTCGTGACCTCGTCGATGTTGCTCTTTGCGGCGTTGAGCAGGTCTCTGAAGCTCGCCATCGTGTTCTCTTTCGGGTTCGAATGTGGTGCGTTTGCCTCTAAACCCTACCAACCTTGTCGGAATTCCGCATGCAGCCGGATGTCACAAGTCTTGGGCACCGCAGACCGCAGGCAACACAGCCGAGATCGACGCGTTGATAACAACTTCTGCCAAGGCATCAAACTGCGTGGGTTCCCCGTTCACGATGATCACCGGCGTCCCCTGAGACGCCGCGATTGGGACAACATTGGCAATGGGATAGACCCCCAGCGTCGAACCAACCGCCAGCAAAAGATCGCACTCGTTGGCGGCAACCTCGGACCGCTGGAGATCTTCAAAAACCAGGTTTTGGCCAAAGGAGATGGTGGCCGACTTCAAGATCCCACCACAGAAGGTACACATGGGGTCGGCCTCGCCGCCGCGAACCCGCTCGAGTACCACCTCGATGTCGTCGCGATACTCGCACTCGAGGCAAGCGGCTTTGCGGGTTGTGCCGTGAATCTCGACCACCCGGTCCGACGAGATCCCGGCCCGCTGGTGCAGTTCGTCAACGTTCTGGGTGATGAGCGTGTGCAGAATCCCGCGCTCCTGGAGCGCAACGAGGGCGTGGTGGCCCTCGTTGGGTTCGACGTTGGCCCACAAGGCGCCTTCGGCGCGTAGCTTCCAATTGGCTTTCCGGACGCCGGGATCACTCAGGTAGTAGTTGATGTTGGATGCCTTCTCAGCCTCGGGGTTCTTGGTCCAAAGACCGTTTGGCCCCCGAAAATCAGGGATGCCGGAGTCGGTGGAGATCCCTGCACCGGTGAGGACCACGATGCGCGAGGCTTGGTCAACGAGCTCTCGTGCGTGTTGCACTGCTTGGGCATCAGCTGCGCCATAGGTCTGCGAGTTGTCCATGAGCAGCACTGTAGAAGACGCCATCTTGGCGCCGGGACCCACCTGACAGGTTTAGGTGCGTGCAATTATCTGAAAACACTTGAAATACACGTAAAGCGCGTTTATGGTCGTTCTTGCTTCTCGACGCTTCCCCCGCTCACACCTGGTTTGGCTCCGGCCACACCGCTCATAGTTCAAAGGACGTCGAACATGACCACCGGTCACCCCAGCCTCACCCCTGCGCCACAAGCCAACTCCTCAGCTACGTCGGGCCCGGTCCCGCTGGCCCCACAGCCACTCCCAGAGGCGCTCCGCGTATCGGCTTGGGACGACCCCGTGGTCGACAACCTCGGTCACGATCCACGCTCCCTGTATGTCGAGCGGTACTGGCTCGGTGTGCTTGGACCGTCGACGGTTTGGTTCATCCGCCGTGTTGCCGACCATCTCGACCGCGAGCCTGCTGGGTTCACCATGCCGTTACACCAATGGGCCCGAGAGCTTGGCATTGGCATGCGTCAAGGCAAGCGCTCACCGTTTATGCGCTCCATCGATCGCGCCTGCCAATTCGGGCTCGCTCGCCAGCTGAGCGATACAGAACTGGCCGTTCGTCGCCACATGCCCCCACTCACACAGGGCCAGCTCAAACGGCTCCCCGAACCCCTCCAACAAGCACATGACCAATGGCGCAAAGCCCAGCTAGGCACCAGCGCCCTCCCCCAGCACGAAAATCAGGCTCGAGCCATTGCCCTGGCCCTCCTTGAAAGCGGAAGCAGCGTCGGCCAAACCGAGCGCCAGATGCTGGCATGGGAGTTCGACGAAGTGCTGGCCTACCGAGCGCTGGGTTGGGCACGCAGGCACCAGAACCCCTTTGCCAGCTAGCGCCCGGCAGCACAGGCTTGCACCTGTACAAGACATTAGGTTAGAACTTTGCAAAAGTAGGCCGTTGGGTCGCCCGCTTAGTGCAGGCACGCCACTAGTTTTGCCTCAATGACCGCTCTTGCAGGCCCTTTCCTCGTTGCCTGCGCAATCCTTGGCGCAGGCGGGGCCGCCAAGCTCATTGCGCCCGCACCGGCCCAGCGCGCGGTGCAGACCCTGCTTGTCGCCGCCAATAGGCCGCCAACGGTCCCCTTGCTGGCTGTTCGGTTGCTCGGTGCTGGCGAGCTTGCATTGGCCACAGTGGCGGCGACCCAAGGCGGCGCGGTCGCCCCAGCACTTATCGGTGTGGCGTACCTCGGCTTCTCGCTCTTTGTCGTGGCCATCATGAGAACTGGCAACGGAACCAGCTGCGGCTGCTTCGGCTCAAGCGCCACACCCCCATCAGCACACCACGTGGTCTTCAATGTGGTGCTCGGCGCCATCGCCATTGGGTCCATTGGGATACCAGGGGTAGCCGAGGTCGTTGCCGATCAGCCATGGGCTGGTGTCCCGCTGCTTGGGCTCAGTGCCCTAGGCACCTACCTGATGTTGTTGGCCTTTGTCGAACTCCCCAAGCTGTCGGCTCCACCCCAAGCCAACGTCGCCGCATTTACCTTGCCCGGGCAGAGCGCGTCATGAGCCGTCGCCTGGCCGAAGCAGCAAGCAAAGCGCTGGCTCGCCGCCGACCCCGCCGCGGCTTCCTGGCCAAAACCGCGGTCGTGGGATCCGCCTTGGCTGTTGCCCCCACTGATTTCTTACTCAAACCTGCATCTGCCTACGCGCGTGTCTGCAACTGCGCCGGGTCTCGATGCAACTGCGGCAAACTCTGCTGCGACGGCTACACCGAGTTCTGCTGCACCATCTACGGAACCAACGGCTGCCCACCGGGTTCGCTCTATGGCGGCTGGTGGCGCGTCAGTGGGTCCAACTACTGCGGTGGGTCCAACCGCTACTACATGGACTGTCACGAACCTTGCAACGGGTGCTCCTGTGGCGCGAACGGCATCTGTTCGGGCCGCTGCAACGGCACCAAATGCGGATGCGCGCTCGGCAGCTGCAACAACCGCAAAGCGGGCTGCACCCATTTCCGTTACGGCCAATGCAACCAGCAGCTCAAGTGTGTGGGCCCCATTGTCTGCCGAGTGGTCACCTGCACCGCACCCTGGAAACTCGAGCCAAACTGCACAACGTCAAGTCGCACCGACGAGCAAACACGCAACCACAACCGCGCCTGCCTCAGCGACGTCAGCAGCCCACCAGTTGGCAGCCTCGATCGGGTCGCCGGATCCGCGGGCACCATACGAGTGCTTGGCTGGGCCATCGACCCAGACACCACCAAAGCCATCGACGTGAACGTCTTTGTCAACGGCCGCCTTGTCACCTCGGTCTCGGCCGATCAGCCACGTGCCGATGTAGGCGCCGCCTACAGCACCTTCGGCGAAAAACATGGGTTCGATCTCACCTTTAGTTCCACCACGGGGACCAAAGAAGTCTGTGTCTATGCCGTTAACAAGGGTGGCGGACCGAACCCGCTCCTCGGTTGCAAACGGGTCAAGGTCAAGGCTCCCCAACCCACCGGGATCCTCGAAACAGCGTCGCTCTCTGGCGGCGGAGCTGAGCTTGCGGTCACCGGCTGGGCTGTCGTCCCCGGCAGCGACAAGCCGCTGGAAGTCCGTGTCAGTGTCGACGACGCCGATGTCGACCAGCTAAAGGCAAACACGAAACGCAAGGATCTTGCCCCCACGCTGGGCGACGCCGGAACCAAGCACGGCTTTGCCGCAACTATCGCTGTTCCGCCGGACCCCCACCGCAGCGGCCCGGCGATGGTGTGCGCCACCGTGACCGACCCCAAAACGGGCAAGGACATCTCACTCGGCTGTATCCCCGCAGCCCAACCCGCCGAACCTGCCTTTTGCAAGCTCGAAGCAGTGGTGGGCAAGCGTGGCAGAGTCCAGGTCATGGGTTGGGTCATCGACCCGAACCTGTCCCCTGCCCAGCTC
>JAUIIS010000098.1 GCA_030431575.1 Acidimicrobiia bacterium
CGGTACTATCGCGTAGGAGCTAGCGCAGCCCCGCAAGTCCAGATGGACTCCGTGGCCGCTGACGCAGCATTGGGAGAACCATGAGCAGAGAACAGCTAGTGCAGATCGCTAGGCGTGGGGTGGGCCACTACAAGGCTGGTACCCAAGACCAAGCCAGCGGCATTCTCGAAGTACCAGTGACCAACTACTTCGACGAAGATCGTTGGCGCCTCGAGATGGACCGCGTCTTCAAGCGCTTACCCCTGGTTGTTGGCGCGTCATCCGAGCTCACCGAGCCAGGTCAATACTTCAGCATCGAGGTGGCTGGTACTCCGCTGGTCATCATGCGTGGTGACGACGGCGTGTTGCGCTCCTTTGTCAACATGTGCAGTCACCGCGGCGCCGTAGTGGTCCCTGAAGGCTCCGGCACATCCCGGCGCCACACTTGTCCATATCACGCGTGGGTCTATGACTCGAAAGGGGCGCTTGTTGGTGTCATGGATGCGGGCGACTTCGGCGAGTTCGACCGAGACTGCAACGGCCTCACCCAACTCCCTTGCAACGAACGCGCCGGACTGGTCTGGGTGACGCTCTCACCAGAGCCCGTCATTGACATCGACACCTTCTTGTGCGGTTACGACGACATGTTGACCCATCTGGGATTGGCCGAGTGTTACGTAGTTGGCCGCCAAGTGCTCGACGGCCCCAACTGGAAGGTGGCTTACGACGGCTACCTGGACTACTACCACTTGCCTATCTTGCACAAAGAGTCCTTCGGCGCAGACATGTCTACGCAGGCCATCTACGACGCCTGGGGACCACACCAGCATGTCACCGCCCCCGACCGTCACTTTGCCTCTTTAGCCGAGCGACCCGAAGATCAGTGGGAAACCAGCGAGCTCATCGGCGGCGTGTGGACCATCTTCCCCCACGTCTCTATCGCGTCGTTCGATGCAGAAGGCAAGATCTACATGGTGTCCCAGCTCTTCCCCGGCGACACCCCCGATACCTCGGTCACCGTGCAGACCTTCCTCCATACCGAGGCCCCAACTCCCACCCAGGCAGCGGCGGTCAAGGAACGCATGGACTTCTTGTTCAGCGTCGTGGGCGACGAAGACTACGCCACCGGTAAACGCATCCAACAAGCCCTACGCACGGGCGCAAAGCAGGTCAACATGTTCGGCAAGAACGAGGGTGGCGGCCAACGCTTCCACACGTTCGTCGACGAGCTCCTCGCCACCGAAGACGCCGACCTCCCCGCACTATTCAAGCGCTTCGCCTAGCTCTCGCGTGGCGGTTGACGCCACCGATTCTGTTGTGGTGCGGACGCTTCCGACACGGGTAGCGACGCGTGTGCGCTTCCGATTCGGGCTGTGCACGTGATGGTTTGTCGGACAGTCGCGTGTCTGGGGTCGGGTGTGGTGCATTTCATTTCGGTACGGGTGTCGATGGCCGTCCATGGCTGGGTTCGAAATGAAATGCACCACACCCGACCCCTGTGGAATCCCGGAACGAGGCGCTGCCTGGTGGTGGGCAATCCGCAGTGTGGTTGAAGCGGAGCGGAGGTCGCCTTGCGGCAAGGGTATGCGTGAAGTGAAGCCGGCAGAATGGGCCGAAGGCCCGCCGGCTTCGCTCACGAACTCACGCTTGGCCTTGGAGCTTTCGGTTCTTACGCTTGGACTTCATGTAATCGCGGTTGGTGTAGGCAATGAAGTCGAGCGGGATTTCCTTGGGGCACGCTTCGTGGCATTCGCCATGGTTGGTGCATGAACCGAAGTAGTCCTCCATGGTCTCAACCATGGACTCGGTGCGGGCCCAGCGCTCGGCCTGGCCTTGGGGCAACAAGTTGAGGTGCTGGATCTTGGCTGAGGTGAACAGCTGACCGGCCGAGTTGGGACATGCGGCAACACAGGCGCCACAACCAATGCACGCAGCACCGTCGAAGGCCGCATCTGCGGTGTCTTTGGGAACCGGGATCAGGTTGGCGTCGGGGGCAGAACCAGTTGAAATGCTGATGTAGCCGCCCGCTTCGATGATGCGGTCAAGTGGAGCCCTGTCGACGGCAAGGTCCTTTATGATCGGGAAGGATGAGGCCAAGAACGGCTCTACCACAATGGTGTCGCCATCGCTGAAGCTACGCATGTGCAACTGGCACGTGGCCGTGGCCTTCTCGGGGCCGTGGGCCCGGCCGTTGATCATGCAGCCGCACGTGCCACAGATGCCTTCGCGGCAGTCGGACTCGATCTCGACCGGTACCTCGCCCTTGGCGATGAGTTGCTCGTTGAGCACGTCCATCATTTCCAAGAACGACATGTGTGTAGAGATATCGCTGAGCTGGTAGGTCTCGAATCGGCCTTTGGCGTTTGGCCCTTCTTGGCGCCAGACCTTGAGGGTGAGGTTGAGTGTCTCTTCTGACATGTTCTACTTCCCTCTACTTGTAGCTGCGCTGGGTCAGCGCAACTTCTTCAAATGTGAGCTCTTCCTTGTGCTTGATGGCAGAGCCGGGGTCGCCGCCCCACTCCCAAGCCGCCACGTGTGCGAAGTCTTCGTCGTTCCGGAGGGCTTCGCCTTCGGGCGTCTGAGATTCGGAACGGAAGTGACCGCCGCAGGATTCTTCGCGTTCCAGGGCGTCTCTGGCCTTAAGCTCGGCGAGTTCGAAGAAGTCGGCCACGCGGCCCACCTTTTCGAGTGACGAGTTGAGGCTCTGACCGTCGCCGAGCACCCGCACGTTCTTTTCGAACTCTTCGCGGAGAGCCGGAATCTCGGTCATGGCCTTCTCGAGGCCAGCCTTGTCGCGCTCCATGCCGATGTAGTCCCACACCAACTTGCCAAGTTCGCGGTGGTAGTAGTCGACGCTTTGGGTGCCGCCCACTGAGAGCCACTTTTTGGTTTGGTCGGCCACACCTTGCACGGCCGCCTGGCAGATGGGGTCGTCTTCGGAGAGCTTGCCTTGACCCAACAGGGGGGCCAGGTAGTTGCCGATGGTGTAGGGCAATACGAAGTAGCCATCGGCCAGGCCCTGCATGAGGGCCGATGCGCCGAGGCGGTTGGCGCCATGATCGGAGAAGTTGGCTTCGCCAACCACGAAGAGGCCAGGCACGTTGGACTGGAGTTCGTAGTCCACCCACAGGCCGCCCATCGTGTAGTGGGTAGCGGGATAGATGCGCATGGGGCGTTCGTAGGGGTTTTCGCCCGTGATGCGCTCGTACATGTCGAACAAGTTGCCATATTTCTCGCGCACGGTTTGTTCGCCGTCTCGGGCGATGGCGTCGGCGAAGTCCAAGAACACACCGTTCTTGAGCGGGCCCACCCCCATGCCTTGGTCAACGACGGTTTTGGCGTTACGTGAAGCAACATCGCGTGGGACGAGGTTGCCGAACGCCGGGTACTTCTCTTCGAGATAGTAGTAGCGCTCGTCGTCCGGGATGTCCTTGGCCATACGGGTTTCATCGTGCGACCGGGGGACCCAGATGCGTCCGTCGTTACGTAGCGACTCTGACATGAGCGTCAGCTTCGACTGGAACTCGTCGCTGGCTGGGATGCAGGTGGGGTGGATCTGGGTATAGCAAGGGTTGGCAAACAGGGCGCCTTGGCGATGGGCTCGCCACCCGGCGGTGACGTTGCACATCATGGCGTTGGTCGACAAGTAGTACACGTTGCCGTAGCCGCCAGTGGCCAACACGACTGCATGAGCAGTGTGGCTGCGGACGTCGCCGGTGACCAGGTCGCGCGTGACGATGCCGCGAGCGACGCCGTCTTCGACGATGAGGTCAAGCATCTCGGTGCGTGTGTGGAGTTCCACCGAACCCTTGGACACCTGTCGCATCAGTGCCGAGTAGGCACCGATAAGGAGCTGCTGGCCGGTTTGGCCTCGGGCGTAGAAGGTTCGAGAAACCTGAGCGCCACCAAATGACCGGTTGTCGAGCTGGCCTGCATACTCGCGGGCAAAGGGAACACCTTGCGCCACGCACTGGTCGATGATGTTGACAGAGACTTCGGCGAGGCGATGCACGTTGGCTTCGCGGCTGCGGTAGTCACCGCCCTTGACCGTGTCGTAGAACAGTCGGTGAACCGAGTCGCCGTCGTTCTGATAGTTCTTGGCAGCGTTTATGCCACCTTGGGCGGCAATGGAGTGTGCCCGGCGTGGGGTATCGCTGTAGGTGAATGCCTTGACCTTGTAGCCAAGCTCGCCCATGGTGGCTGCGGCGGACGCACCAGCAAGACCGGTACCAACCACAATGACTTCGAATTTGCGTTTGTTGGCCGGGTTGACCAACTTCATGTTGAACTTGTGATTGGTCCACTTTTCGGCCATTGGGCCATCGGGGACTTTGGAGTCGAAGCTTCCGATCATTGTGCGGCCTCCTCTCCCTCGTGCTCCAGTTCTGCGGTGATGCCGCAGGGAGCTTCACAGTTGTCTTGATCGATCAGGCCAGCTTGCACCGCAATGGGGAAGCTGAGATTGCCAATGAGAATCAAGCCGGCAAGGCCGCCAGCGATGTGGCGACGGTAGTTGTTGATCTTGGGGTTGTTGACGCCGAGGCTCTGGAACATTGACCAGGCGCCGTGGTAGATGTGCAGCGCCAACGCAACGTTGGCCACGATGTAGATGATGGCGACGCCAATGTTGCCCATGGAGATGACCACGTTGTTGTACGGGTCGCCCCGGGTCCAGTCGTCAGAGAGCCAGCCCCAGGTGAGGTCGGCAAGGTGGAAGAACAGGTACAGCAGCACGATGGGGCCGGTCCAGCGCATGGTGCGGCTGGCGTAGTTGGCCGCGGCGTAGTCCTGCGAGCTGGCGTAGCGCTTGTTGCTGTCGAGCGACGACGAAGGGTTCGCCTTGCGGCTCATTGCTGCCAGCGAATATGCCGAGTGCACGTGAACGACGAATGCGGCGATCAGCAGGATTCGGATGCCCCACAGCATCCAGGTGCGCGGGATGACATGCACGCCGAGGTCACGGAGGGTTTCGGCGTACTCGCGCACTTCGAGAGGACCCTCGTAGAGGTGCAGGTTGCCAATCATGTGCGTGACGACGAACCCGAGGAGCACCAGACCACTGACAGCCATAACCCATTTGCGGCCAACCGCACTCTGGTAGACGTTTAGCGGAAATGGCAGCTGCTTGGGGCGCTTGCGGACGGGGTTGGGGCCCGGCCGGGGCATTGTCTGCGCCATTGTGTTGATTCCTTCGGCAGTAAGTAACGGGTTTGCGACGGGTAAAACGCCCCGACACAACCTCAGAACGTACAACCGCCTAGCCCCAAGAGGCTAACCGTGTGGGGGTGGACGATCTGTGATGAGTGACGAGGTGCGTTGGACGAGGGGTCTAATCAAGCGAGAACGGTGGGTACTCGTCAGTGATCAGGACGTAGTAGCCCATCACTCGGACGTACCAGCGGCTGAAGCTGATGGTGAAGTTGCGCATGCCCACTGGGAAACGGCCCGTGAACAGAATGGCAAACCAGGCAATCAAGTAGACAAAAGCGGCGGCAATGCTCACGATGGTTAGCGCGAACAGGTGGGGGATCACCATGAACAATCGAAAGAAGACGGTGACTCGGTTTCGGTCGCTTGGGTTGGGGTCAGCCGACAGCTGGAGGGGGTAGCCGCTGGTGTCTGCGGGGGTCGATTCGAAGTCGAAGGCTGGGAACTCCTCGGTGAGCAGCCCGGCATAGCCATAGGTGCGCACGCCGTACCGCAAAACCATGACTTGGAAGTTATAGAGGCCCTCAGGCGCCTTTCCGGTGAACAGAATCGCAAACCAGTTGATGATGGCCACCGCATACGAAGCAATGCCCAAGAAGTACATGATGATGAAGTGCGGGATGGCCAGGATCCATTGCACAAAGACCCGCCAACGAGCAACCTTGTTATCTGTGCTCACATCCAAGCGGATCGGGTAGTCCACGGTCCCTCGGTTGAAGGCTCCTGCCGCCAACTGGTTCCCCAACCCGGCGGCGCCAGCAGCCGATACCGCCGCGGGGGGCTGTGCTTGCTGCGCCTGATGGTCTGGGTGGCTCTCGGGTGGGTACCAAAGCCCATCAGAAGCTTGCCAATATCCCGGACCTTGTGACATTTCGCTCATGTGTTCTTCCCTGCCTTTGCTCCAGTCTGCCCCACGCGGGGTGCTGGCGCGTTGAGGCCATCCAGTACGGTTCCTCTATGGACAGCTCAACTGCCTCCAATCCAGCCGAAGGCGGTATTGCCTCGTGGTTCGACTGTTGCCACCGAGCTGGCGTTTCGCTCGCTGAGGCGACCGCGATGGCGACCACGCTGTTCGAGGCGTACCAAGAACCGCACCGGCACTACCACACCATGGCCCACGTTGACGCGTGCCTCAGCCTCGTGGCCGAAGCACCCTTGGAGCCCGCAGATCGTGTCGTCATGGAGCTCGCTGTTTGGTTCCACGATGTGATCTATGAGCCACAGGCCTCCAACAACGAGCTGCGAAGCGCCCAGATGGCCACAGATTGGATGCAGCGAGTTGGCCTCGACGGGCACCAGCGTGTGGCCGCGTTGATCGAAATGACTGCGGGTCATATCGTTGCCGCAACCGACTCGGCCGAGATCCAGCTGTTTCACGACGTCGACCTGGCCATCTTGGGCTCCGTGCCGGACGAGTACTCGGCCTATGCCGACCAGATCCGAGCTGAGTATTCGTGGATGACCGATCTCGAGTACCGCAAGGGGCGGTGCGGGGTCCTTGAGACCTTCCTGGCCCGAGACACAATCTTCGCGCTGGCCCCGTACCAAAATGCGTTCGAACGTGTTGCCCGCAGCAACCTGTCAGACGAGTTAGCGCGTCTGGCTGGATGACCTCAAGGTCATGGCTAGCGCTATCGGCGGATAGTGGCGTCGTAGCGGTTCACCGCACTGGAAGGTCCACTGAGCCTAACGGTCAGCGTTGCTAGGCCCGAGGTCTCGGGGACGACCCACGAAAGCGTTCCTACGCGGGTAACGCCGTCTTTTTGGATGGTGCCGCCAAAGCGCCACCGATGCTTACCACCGGCCCAACGGATCTCAGCATCGACAACGGCGTCGGTCAGCTCATGAGCATGATCGTTGACCACATGGATGTCGAGGGCGAAGGGGTCGCCTGGTGCGAGCCGAGCCGGAAGTCGGTCGGCAACAACGATTACTGGAGCGCAGGCGTCGCGCACCGCGTCGAAGGCAGGCTTGGGTTTCCCAGTGGCATCGATGAGGCTGGCCCCAATGGCGGGCGCGTTGTCGGCTAAGTAGTGCACAAAGAAGCCGCCTGTTGGCTTGTATTTGAGCCGCCTCAGCGTTTCGATCTGACGGCGCACCAGGCCAGCCTGGTAGAGCTGGCTGGCTTCTCGCCAGGACGCAAGATTGTGGTGGCCATCAGGGGGTACATACCGCTCGAACGATGCTCGTTCGTAGCCCACGCTGTCAGCTAATGCCTCCCAGTCGAGATGAGGCCATGCGGTCTCGTCGAGGATGGGGAGAGATTCTGGGATGGACTGAGCCCCAAACTCGGCAACGAAGCCAACCTGGCTAGGCCATCTGGCTGCGTAGTCCGGGAGGTCTCGTTCGCTGCCTCGACGCCACCCAAGCCACAGGTGCGACGCCGCAGACTCGAGCGTGGGTAGGTGGGGGAGAACACCCGTAAAGGCGCTGGCGTTGCGTGAGCCGTCGTTGGACTCGAACACCCGCTTGACGGAGCGGTCAAGAACGGACTTGGTCCAGGTGGGTAGTTGGTGCGCAGCAAGCTTTGCCGCAAGCCGCCGTCTCTGGCGCGGCCTGGGCTCCATCCATTCTGGCGACGGGCTCACATGGGCATTCCATGTGTAGATGCTTGGGTGATGTCCGAGCTGGACCACCATGGCACGGGCCTGGCGTACAGCTTGGCCTCGGAGGCCGTTGGACGCATCGCCGTGAAGTGGTAAGTCCTGCCAAACCAGAAGGCCCATCTCGTCGGCGCGGTCGTAGAAGGCATCGGTGGCGACGTGCGCGTACGGGCGCACAGCGTTGAGGCCCGCATCGAGCGCATGTTGCAGGTGTGCTGCTTCGTCGGCAGCACTGGCCTGGCCTAGCAGTGCCGCAGTGGGCGCGAGGTTGGCACCTTTGAGGAACAGTCGCTCACCGTTCACGAAGGTCTGCCATTTTCTTGTGCTCACGGAGCGCAAGCCAACGCGTAGTCCATGCTGGTCGCTGACAACGCCAGGGCTGGTTTCGGCGCGCAAGCTGAGTTCGTACAGGGGCTGGTCGCCGAGGTGATGGGGCCACCAGAGCTCGGGGTTTGGGATCTCGACGCGCCACTCGACTTCGTTGACCCCGTCGGCCAGCGAATGCTCGCTGCGGTGTTCTACCCCTGCGATTTCGGTGATCAGTTCTACGTTTCGCGCTGACGCCGATACCAGCATGGCCCGAACTCCGACCACTGCCCTGGTCGGGTTTGCAACCAGACAAATTGCTCGCACCCCATGAATACGGACCGGTCCGGTGTGACGCAATCGCACCGGCGCCCATATGCCACCGGGGTTCCCGGTGGGCACCATGTCGGTGCCACCTTCGAAGACTCCCAGTAGCGAACGTCGTTTGCCATTGCGCCCGTTAGGGGAACAGTTCACCTCGATGGCCAACTGGTGCTCTTTTTGGGACCGCAATGCGTCGGTGACGTCGAAGGCGTGGTGGATGAAGTAGCCCTCGGTGTCGCTTAGGTACTCGCCGTCAAGGTAGACATCGCCCTGGTAGAAGATGCCGTCGAGTTCGATCCATGACCGCCCATCTGAGTCGGGTGGCAACTCGTGATCAAAGACAGTCCGGTAGAGCACCGATGTGGCGTCATCGAACGCTGTTGACTCCGACCAATGGCCAGGTACGCGGAGTGACTCCCAGCCTTCGGGGTTGAAGCCGGGCAGGTGGAAGCTTCGACGTAACTCTTCGTCTGCTGGAGCTGCACTCCAGGTACCCGACAAATCCACGTCAGCACGCTACCCGTCGATCCTCTAATTGTCCCCGAATCTGCCGATGAGGACACGAACACCTTCGCGGCCAGTCGCGCTGGAATTCGCCACCTAGGTGGTGTAGGCCGGGGTTGTCAGATTGGCCACAAGTACTCATCGCACGCGGGAGACGAGTTTTCGTGACCATTTTCAACACCATTGCCGACCACGCAACCGCCACACCGTCGCGTCCGGCGATGATTGTCGCCGATGGCGTCACGATCACGTACGAAGAGCTGCATAGGCAGGTTGACGGCGTCGCCACGGCCCTTTGCGAGACGGGCGTGTCGGCCGGCGACACCGTCGGCATTGCTTTGCGTGATGGGGTCGACATGGCCTTGACATTCCTGGCGGTTGGTGCCGTTGCCGCAGCTGCGCCGTTGAATCCTTCGTACCGCCGTGGAGAGTTTGACTTTGAGATCGATGACCTTGGTCTGGCGGCCATGATTGTTGGCGAAGGTGACGCTGAGATCGAGCCAGCCACCGAAGCAGCGGATGCCGCTGGCATCCCCGTGATTCGCATTGGGTCGAAGGTGATCGGTAATGCGCTAGAAATGACCGTCGACGGGGCCATCGCGTCTGTTGCATCTTCCGGGCAGCGGACCGGCATGGACGACGTTGCTTTGGTGCTCCACACGTCGGGCACAACCTCGCGGCCAAAGATCGTGCCCCTGACGAACCGAAACCTGATGGCTTCGGCCACGGCCATTGTGCGGACGCTTTCGCTGTCACCTGTGGACAGAGTCTGTAACGTCATGCCGCTCTTTCATATCCACGGCCTGGTCGCTGGGCTGTGTAGCTCGCTGGTGGGTGGGGCAACCGTGATTTGTACCACCGGGTTCTCCGCA
The DNA here is from genome assembly GCA_030431575.1 of Acidimicrobiia bacterium. Classification (GTDB taxonomy): domain Bacteria; phylum Actinomycetota; class Acidimicrobiia; order Acidimicrobiales; family UBA8592; genus JAUIIS01. The sequence goes on from JAUIIS010000098.1 coordinate 9,797, forward strand.
CCAGACATGGCCCGCTGGCTCGTTGGCCACCAGGCAACCTGGTATACCGCCGTGCCAACCATGCATCAGGCGTTGCTTGAGCGCCGGGCGTCGTTTCCCGACGAGTTCAACGATGTTGAATTGCGCTTCATCCGGTCGTCGTCGTCTTCTTTGGCGCCGGTAGTCATGGAGTCCTTGGAGGCTGCGTTTGGCTGCCCAGTGGTGGAGGCCTACGGCATGACCGAAGCGGCGCACCAGATGGCGTGCAATCCGTTGCCTCCCGCTACCCGCAAGCCTGGTTCTGTCGGCCCGGCTGCTGGCCCCGAAGTTGCGATCATGAACGACGCAGGCGAGCTGCTCGAAGCCGGGATCGTTGGCGAAGTGGTCATCAAGGGCCCGAACGTCACAACGGGCTACCACGACAATGCCGAGGCCAACGCTGCCGCCTTCACCAACGGCTGGTTCCGTACGGGCGATCAGGGCCGTATGGACACCGACGGCTACTTGTTCTTGACCGGCCGTCTCAAGGAGATCATCAACAGAGCTGGCGAAAAAGTGTCGCCCCGTGAGATCGATGAAGTGATTCTCGAACATCCAGGAGTGGCCCAGGTGGTCACCTTTGCCGTGCCCGATAGCCGCTTGGGTGAGCAGGTAGCAGCAGCGGTTGTGACGACCGGTGGCTCGGCTATCTCTGAACGCCAGCTTCGTGAGTACTGCTCGGAGCACCTCGCCCCGTACAAGGTGCCGCGCCGGATCGTCTTCTTAGACACTATTCCGAAGGGCCCGTCGGGCAAGCTGCGACGTATTGGTCTCTCCGAGCAGCTGGGCCTTCAGGAGCTTGATGCGCACGGTGCCAGCGGTGGGCATGTAGAGCCGGAGAGCGCAGCGGAGCTCTTGATGGCCGAACTATGGGCCGAGGTGCTTGGCCGAGAGAATCTGAGCGTGAACGACCACTTTCTCGATGTTGGGGGAGATTCGCTGGCGGCAACCCGCTTGCTGACGAGGGTCCGAGACGAGATCGATGTCGAAGTATCGATGCTCGACTTCTTCGACTCCCCGACGATCGCTCAACAAGCTGTTCTTGTAGAACAGGCGTTGTTGCAGTCGGAGCCAGTATGACAACTAGGTCTGACAATGACCGGGTTGGTGACCTGATAGCGGCGCGTCGCGCCAAAAAGCGCGACGGCATCGAGCGGTCAGACAGTGACCGGCCTGCGCCGCTGAGCAAAGTCCAATTGTCATTGTGGACGATGGCGCTCATGGGTGGCGACTACGTCCACGGTTCTCGACCGCTGGCGGTTCGTCTGCGTGGTCCGCTCGACCAAGGTGCGCTCCAAGCTGCTCTGCATCAGCTCGTGCAACGCCACGAGCCCTTGCGGACGATCTACCCGTTGGCTGGCGACGAGCCGGTTCAAGAGGTGCAGGCGTCCCTATCGTTCGATCTCGGAGTCGTCGACGTATCCGAAGAGCCCGACGCCGTCCGTGAAGCAGCGGTCCGGGATGTCGTGAACGCAGCTCGACGGGTTTCGGTCGACCTCACCAAGGAGGTCGTGTTTGTACCGACGCTGATTGTCGAAGGACCTACCTCTCACGTTTTGGTGATCGCCCTTCATCATGTCTGCTTCGATGGCTGGTCTCAGGCGGTCTTCGAGGATGATCTCGTTGAGATCTATCGTGCGATTGTCGCTGGCGACGAACCAACCTTGCCGCACCTCCCGGTGCGGTTTCAGGACGCAGCGCGCTGGGAACGAGCCCAAGAACGCAAGGGGGATCGAACCGCCGCTGCCGCTTATTGG
>JAUIIS010000002.1 GCA_030431575.1 Acidimicrobiia bacterium
CACGCGACCGCGGCCTCGAACCCCGCGGTGCAGGACCTCTACGCGGGGGTCGCCTCCGGCCTCACCTCCGAGGGCGCCTGTGCGGACGCGGGCGGGCGCTGGCTCGAGGGGCTCGAGCCGGGCACGCGCAACCCGGCCTTCAAGTGCTACCTCGGCGACGGCTACCTGCCGAGCCACAACCCGACCTGCGCGGACACCCCCTGCGACGCGGTGGCGACCGCGGTGGGGGACTGCGCCAACTGCCACGCGCCGGGCATCGACGGGCAGGTCGGGGGCCGCGGCCTGCTCGAGGCCACCGGCACCGCCTTCGACCGGGGCGTGCACTGCGACGGCTGCCACCACGTCGAGGCCGTGGACCTCGCCGCGGCGGCGCCCGGGGTCGGGGGCAAGCTGAAGATCGTGCGCCCGAGCGAGGAGGGCTCGCCGGGGCTCGGCGCCGGGGGCTGGCGCCCGCTGACCTTCGGGCCCTCCCACGACAGCCCCAACATCCGCATGGGCAGCGTGCAGCGGGACCACTTCCGGCGCGCAGACTTCTGCGCGGGCTGCCACGAGCTCATGCAAGCCAGCTTCCCCGCCGGGGTCACCCCGGATCCCAGCCGCTGGCCCTCGGGGGCCCTGCCCGTGCAGTCGACCTACGGAGAGTGGCGCGCGGGCGCCTTCTTCGACGTCGTGGCCTGCCAGGGCTGCCACAAGAGGAGTGCGCCACACGTGTAGCGCATGGGCTCTGGGCTTGAGGCACTGTGACCGTGGGCTCGCCGCGTGCAGACGAAGGCCTGCGGTTGCGCCGGCGCTGTTTGAGCCCGATCACGATGGCGGCATAGACCGCCCCAAGGAAGGCGATGGATACCAGTGCGAGGGCAATGGTCCCCAACCAGCCGGGGATTCCGCCACCGCTGTCGACCACTGGCGCCGTGTCGACTTGGCTGCCCGAGTCGAAGCTTGGATCCTGGAAGGTGGGCGGAATAACTGGGGCCGGCGCCTCGACCGGGTCTTGTTCGGGAAGTGTCTCGGGGGTGTCGCCGGCGCCAGCTTGCTGGGGTGTCACACCGGTCCACTGCGCCGAGTTAGGGGCGCCACGCGTTGGTGTGGGCTCGAAGGCCACCCAGCCATTGCCAGGGATGTAGACCTCTGGCCAAGCATGAGCGTGTTCGCCGAGCACGTGATACAGGTTTGGGTCGTTTGGGTCTTGGTCGCCCCAGGTGAACCCCACAGCCACCCGAGCCGGCATGCCTATGGATCGGGCCATGGCTGCGAAGGCGCCAGCGAACTGCTCGCAATAGCCGCGCCCTGACGCCAAGAACTCGTCGATGCGGTCGGTCCCGTGACCTGCGCCCACATTGATGTCGTACTCAAAGCCTCGGAAGTAGTCCTGCAATGCAATGGCACGGTCGTAGTCGTTTGTGGCCCCGCTTGTGAGCTCGAACGCAAGCGCTCGGGCGTTATCAGAGAACGTGTCGGGAAGGCCTGTGTAGCGCTCAATGATTTCGACGGGGTAGAGGTCGCCCGCCTGGGCCAGCGCCCCAGGATCGAACTGTGGGATAGCCGACTCGATGGCGTAGGTGAGCCCATCGGAGCTGCTGCGGTCTCGTCCCACAATAAGTGTGCCCGACACCGGTTCGTAGCTGATGTCGGCGTCGGGTCGCTCGACGATGCGCTGAGCTTCGAATGCCGCAGGGACCCACACCATGTCGAGCGCCACAATCTCGAACTGATCGGTGCTGGTGACAATGTCGGTGTTGGTGGCGAAGTCGTCGGGGAGGTCGCCAGACGCCTTTGTGTACTTGTTGTCGGCGCCCCAGATTTGGCCGTCGAACTTGTCGAGGCTGGCGAGGCGCCAATACGAAGGGGTCTCGGTCCGTACCTGAAACGCCTCGAGCGATGGTTGATCGACGATGCGGCCCCGAATGTCGACAATGGGACTGATGACCACGCGGCTGCTGGGGCCGTTGCTGGTGGGGTCGAGATCGATGATGGCTTCGTCTTCCACGCCAGGAAGCGCGGGAGTGGCAATGGCTGCGCCCAAGACCGCAACAGCGCCAACGACAACCCCAGTGCGGGCCAGGGCGGTGACACCGGAGCGCTGCGAACCAGCCAGCCAGCGCACATCTCTTGATTGGCGCATCAGCCGGTGGACGAGTTGGAACCCAACGATGGCCAGCAGGTACAGGGCTGCGTACAAGTACTGGTTCTGATCGGTGCCAAAGAAGGCAACAAACACAAACACCGCGAAGGTTGGGAGTAGCGTCTCGAAGGCAGACCAGAGGCGAAATGCCGCCCAGTCTGACAAGTACGCCATGACCCAGATGCCAAACGTGGCGATAACCAAGAAACCAATGGCCGGTTCGGTGGGTGCCTTGACTTCACCAAAGAGATTCCAGGCCGCGGTGAGGTCTGCGTCGAGGGCAAGCCTGGTGTCGCCGGTGGGCAGACCAGCGGTTGTGGTGTCGCGGTAGTGGGTCCAGGTCACTTGGAGCGCCATGACTACCAAGGAGACCACGCCACTCAGAAGAAGGCCGCGGCCGAGGCGCCGCACCAACGCGACCGTGAGATGAGCCACGAGCGCAGCGGCGACGAGTGGACGGACCCACGTGTTGTCCACAAACAAACGAGCAAAGCTCGATACTGCCGCAACGGTCATGCACACCAACAACAGTTCGCCAAGTACGAGGAGTACTTGTTGTGTGGAGCGCGACTCGGTGGAGCTCATTTGGCCAGCATTCGGGGACGCCCAAACTCGCGGCCCCATGCTTCGCTGAAGGGTTGCCCAGCGGGTACACGGATCACGGTTGTCGACCGTAATGCCCCCTCGCTGCCTACGGGCATCGCCTGGGTGTCACCGAACAGCACCAAGATGCGCCGTCGGTAGGTGGCTGCGGCCCGGCGCATGATGGCTTCGTCTAGTTCGTCTTCGCCAGAGGTGATAGCGACCACCGCTCCGCTGCTCGTGGCCCCGGTGACCTGGTCGAGTGCGGTGCCCAGCTTGTGTTCGGTGGCCTGGACCACGGCTAGCTCACCCAAGATGCGGTCGAGATGGTGGTTGCCGGTTCCGTAGCCGGTCTCTATGCCGCTGGTGGTCAAGAGCCGAAGCTGGTCGCCTCGTGCAGCGCTGGCTACCGCAACGGATGCCGCGCCGCTGACCATGGCTTCGAATGTGGCAGGGCTGGTGAGGTTGCGGGTGTCCAACATTACGGTCACCCGGCCGTGCCAGGGAATCTCGTCTTGTCGCACCATGAGCTCGTCGTGACGAGCTGAGGAGGGCCAATGGACGCGGCGGAGATCGTCGCCGACGACGTACTCGCGAAGTGCATAGAAGTCGTCGCCTGTGGGCGCGACTTGATGCTGCTGGACGGTTTGACGCTCGAGGTCACTGCCTGATGACCGGCGGACTGGGGCCAACGACTCGATCTTTGGATACACGATGAGGTTGACCTCGCGATCACCTGTGGTGGTGAGTCGGGCAAACCCAAACGGGTCCGTGACGGTCAAGCGCAGTGGGCCTACCTGGACAACGCCGCGTTCGTCGGTAGGGAGCCGATAGACGGCTTGGGTCCCGGTACCGTTGGACATTGGCGCAATGAGGAGTTCAACGCCACGAGTGCCGGAGACATCGTCTCGGAGCTGAAGCACCGGGCTTGGTAGACGGGACTGGTTACGAAGCAAGAGATCGACGCGGCAAGGGTTGCCTGCGTGTACGCGCGGAGGACTGACTTGTCGTGAAACCTCTATCTGTAGCCGCCGAAGCCCTACATAGAGCACGGCCAAGATGACTACGATTAGCCCGCCCGCACCCAGCACGTAGAGTTCACCTAACCCAAATAGGCGCCCACCCACGAGGACGCCAATGCTAGCGACGAGGGTGGCGACACCGGCCTTGGTCAACATGGCGTGCGGCTAAGGTTCAGCATGGCACTAGGCCCTTGTTCGCCATGGCTAGGCCATGCGCGGGGTAGGCACGGAGCGCAGGATGTCTTCGTTGACATCGTAAGCGGAGACCCCGCGCAGCATGGCGTCGGCGTTGACGACCAGGCGGTGGTCGAGGACTGGGTGAGCGAGTGCCTTGATGTCGTCGGGCGTGACGTAGGACCTGCCCTGAGCTGCCGCCAGAGCCCGTGAGACTCGCTGGAGCGACAACGTGGCCCGGGTGGACATCCCTAGCGAGAGGTCTCGATGCCTGCGTGAGGCATCGGCGAGGTCGACCATGTAGGCCTGCACAGCCGGGGCCACATGGACGGTTTGGGCAGCCGTTGCCATACCTTGCACCTCGCCCGGTGTCACTACGGCCTGAAGCGATTCGACGACGCTACCAGCGGCGTGGGTAGTGAGGATCTCAAGCTCTGCTTCGCGGCTGGGGTAACCCATGGAGACTTTCATCAAGAATCGGTCTAGCTGGCTTTCGGGCAGCGGGTACGTGCCCTCGTGGTCCAACGGGTTTTGGGTAGCGAGCACCATGAACGGGCGCTTCAACGGATGCGTGGTGCCATCGACAGTCACGTGTCCTTCGGCCATGGCCTCGAGCAGCGCCGATTGGGTTTTGGGCGAGGCCCGGTTGATTTCGTCGGCGAGCACGATCCCAGAAAAGATCGGGCCCGGACGAAACTCGAACACGTTGGCGGACCGGTTCCAGACCGACAAGCCAACCACGTCGGTTGGCAGCAGGTCGGGGGTGAATTGGATGCGACCAACGTCGGCATCGATGGAGCGGCCAATGGCCTTTGCCAGACTGGTTTTGCCCGTTCCGGGTGAATCCTCGATGAGGACGTGGCCTTCAGCCACGAGCGCGAGGGTCACCAGGCGGATCACGTCGGCTTTGCCCTGAATTACGGTGGCCACGTTTGCCACGACACTCTCGAAGAGCTCGGCAAATGTCCGTGTGCGATCTTGGGTTTGCTGGCTCAACTGGTAGCTCCGATGCTGGGTGGGCCTAGGGCGATGGGTGCGGCCACGGCGTCGCTTGCCAGGGTAGGTGGTCGTGCGCCCAACGTGCTGTCGGCCCGGTAGTGTTCGTGGTGTGTGGATACTTCGCGCAACGCTGGCCGTTACCATGCGGCCCTGGCTGATTCCAACGGCGATTCGTCAGATTTGGGTGCTGCGGCGCCAAGGCTGGTGGCGACAGGCGCCGTACTTGCCGTTGCCCCATCAACCCTATTTGGCTTTTCGTCAGACCACAGCCTACGGGGACCCATCGCACCCACCGGAGGCTGGCGACGTGGTTACGTATCTCCATTGGTGTCGGGCGTGGCCCCAAGCCAGCGGAGCCCACAACTAGCAAATTCGGCGGGTCCAACGTTGCTTGAGATACTACGGTCTGGGCATGGCCAGGTCGCTTGTTCTCAATGCGTCGTATGAACCGTTGAGCGTTGTGCCCGCTCGACGCGCCTGCTTATTGGTGCTTTCTGGCAAAGCAGACACCGTGCATTCAACCGAGCACGTGTTGCGCTCCGAGCGCATGTCCATCGAGATACCCAGCGTGGTCAAACTGCGTTACTACGTGAAGGTGGCCTTTGGTCGCCGGTCTGCGCTCAGTCGGCGAGGTGTGTTTGCTCGCGACGGGCATAGCTGTCAGTACTGCGGTGGTCGAGCCGAAAGCATCGACCACATCCATCCCCGTAGTCGTGGCGGCCAGCACACATGGGAGAACGTGGTAGCTGCATGCCGTCGATGCAACTCGCACAAACGAGATCGGCTGCTGGGTGAGACCACCATGCGTCTGCGAACAACACCTGTTGAGCCACCGCACGGGTCGTGGGTTGCCATGCAGGTGCCAGAAGTGCCCGATGCGTGGCAGCAGTACCTTCCACAGGAGTCCCTTGGCCGCGACCGCGCCCTTCAGGGCGTAGATGCAACGTTTCCCACACTTCACACCGCGTGAATAGCCGCACCGCTGGCCGTTGGACCATCCAGACGGTGACGGCCTCGCCTGCGGTTGCCCACGGCCTTGAGGTTCCTAGCGAGCCTCCGCCTCTGGTTTGGGTGATTGCGCCACGGGGAAGCGCAGTGGTCTTGGGAAGTACCCAATCGCTCGAGTTGGTTGAACCCGACCAAGCCAAAGCGCGCAGCCTCGCGGTCGTTAAGCGCCGAAGCGGCGGGGGAGCGGTGCTGGTCGTGCCTGGCGACCTGGTGTGGATCGACGTGATTGTTCCGCGAGGCGATGTGTTGTGGAGCGACGATGTGGGTGTTGCCGCCGAGCGTCTCGGTGCGGTGTGGCTGGAGGCGTTGGCGCCGTGGCTCAGCGATGCTTGGGTGCACCGGGGCGCCATGGTCAACAGTGACCTCGCTCGGCTGGTGTGTTTCGCCGGCATCGGCCCGGGCGAAGTGCTTGTCCCAGGCAGGGGTGGGGGGCCAGGCGCCAAGGTGGTTGGGATCTCCCAGCGGCGAACGCGAGCGTTTGCTCGTTTTCAGTGCGCATGTGTGTTGAGCTGGGATCCGGCGCCGCTCCTCGATGTCTTGAAGCCGCTCAGAGCCCTGGACTCGCTGTCGTCATGGCATCAGCAGGTGAGCGCATGCGGTGCTGGCGTGGGCGACGGGGCCACTGCCGATTCGGTGGTTGAGGCGTTTGTGGCTGCGCTCGCTGGGCCTCGCCCATCCCCCTGATTGGCACCGCGTTAGTGAGCTAAGCGAGGGGCGGTACCGAGGAGCTGTGGTGTTCCGCGTGCGCCTCGTGGAGCAGCCGCGCCCGGCCCGGTGGAACGGGGGTGGGGGCCAGTGGGATGCGGGGGTGTTTGGGGGGTTTCTGAGGAAATTTTGCCGCGCGGGGCGCTGACCAGGGGTTTTGCTGCGAAGAAATCTTCATCAGGTCGTTGACCGGTGGAACGTAGTGGTTTACTGTGGAGCGCTGTGGAGGCAAGGGGAACACAAAGGAATGAAACGGTAAGCAGAACATCGCTTGCAGCTTCAATCCTCGAAATCACCAAGCCGACACATTGGAACCGTCATGAAGGCGGCCCAGCTCTAGGGATGGAGTGTCAGGTTGTTCACGGGAGAGCACGAACGGTTGCTCGACGACAAAGGCCGGCTATCGCTGCCGCCCACGTTTCGTCGCCACCTCGTCGATTCCGCGTTCTTGACACGCTCAACCTCAGCGCCGTGCCTCTACATGTTTCCTCAGGAAGAAATCAGGCGAGTTGCCGACCGGCTCAAACAACGTGTGCTGGACGGCGAAGTGACAACAAACGAGCAACGACGCTGGGCAGCCAGCATCCACGAAGTCAAAACCGACGCACAAGGACGCATGGCCATACCGCCAAAGTTGCGCACCTTTGCTGGTCTCGACCGAGAGGTCGTACTCATCGGGGTCATGGAACGAGCCGAAATTTGGGACGCCGAGGCCTGGTCCGCTGTGGAGCAAGACAGTGACGAAGGCATCAATGAAGGCATGTGGCTCTGAGCCAGTCGGTAGCAACACACCGCGGGTTCAAAGCCTAAAGACGGCGATTGAAAGGAACCTAGAAGAGCAGGACTGACGTACACATGAATAAGCAGTGCATTCGCTATTGGGCAGTCTTCCGGTTAACAAGATGGAAGGCCCCTACTCCGCCCGCTTGCCATCTAGCTCGATCGGGGAGAAATCCCGACGTGCGCCTGTTGGCCGGAAGACTGCCGAAGAGCGAACACTGCATCACCATCTGTCAGCGCAAAAGCGCCCGACACGTCAGTCCGCACCATGGTTGAGTTCTCACACCAGCCCGTCATGTTGGCCGAGATCCTCGCCGCCTTCGAGCCCCTCAACGAGGGTGTCGTGGTAGATGCCACCGTGGGCGGGGGAGGTCACGCCGACGCCATCTTGGAAGCACACGATGCCCTCACCATCGTGGGGTTCGACCAAGACCCAGACGCGCTCGAGGCCGCCCAAGGGCGACTCAGCCGACACGGTGGCCGCGTCCAACTCTGCCACGCTCGTTTCGACGCCATGGCCGCAGAGCTCGAACGCCTAGGAGTCGCCTCGATAGTGGGGGTCTTGTTCGACCTTGGAGTGTCCTCGCACCAACTCGATGTGGCCGACCGAGGATTCAGCTTCCGTAACCCTGGCCCGCTCGACATGCGGATGAACACCACCACAGGTCGTTCGGCCGCCGACATCATCAACGATGCCGACGAACGCGACCTTGCTGACATCTTGTCCGCCTACGGGGATGAGCGGCACGCCCGGCGGATTGCCCGGGCAATCCTGGCCGCCCGCCCCATTGACACAACCGACCAGCTCGCCGAAATCGTGGCCGAAGCCATGCCCGCCGCATCGAGACGCACCCCCGGGCACCCGGCAAGGCGAACATTCCAAGCGCTACGCATCGCCGTCAACGACGAACTCGGGGTTTTGGCCCCAGCGCTTCATCAAGCCATTGAGGCTATGGCCCCTGGTGCCCGCGGCGCAGTGCTGTCGTACCACTCCGGCGAGGATCGCATCGTCAAGAAAATCCTCCGCCAGGAAGCGGGACTGAACGACACCACGCCCGCTCACCTGCCCCCACCAACTGAACAGCCCGGCCGCATCGACCTTCTGCATCGCAAAGGTCGCACCCCAAGCGAAGAAGAGATCGCCCGAAACCCACGGGCTTCGGCGGCGCGTCTACGCACCTTTGAACGCAGAAAGGTGGCTTCATAGTGGCAACCGCAACCGCCTCCGCTCCAAAACGATCCACGCCCACAACGGGGCGCCGCGATGAGTTCGAGGTAGTCAAACAGCGCGGCCGCAAACTGCGCATTGGCATTGTGGTGGCCGCCATACTCGCTACCGGCATCCTTTTTGGCCTCGTGGCTTTCCAAGCAATCATCGTCACGAACCAGACAACGCTCGACGACCTCGACGCCCGCATCTCTCAAGCAGAACGCCAGAACGCCCGACTCCGCCTCGAAGTTGCCGAGCTCGAAGCACCCGATCGCATCCGGGCTATGGCGCTTGCGCTTGGCATGGAAAAGCCAGAAAGCGTCGCCTACCTCGAACCCATTGATGTCGCCGAGCTAGGAGAACCCCTGGTCCCCGCCGTCGAAGACGAAGGCGAGGTCCAGTGACGGTCGCGTCTGCGTACCAACCCGGCCGACGCATCATCGTGTTGCTGCTGGTGCTCGTGGTTGCTATTGGCGCGCTTGTCTTTCAACTGCTGCGACTCCAAGTCCTTGACAATGAGCGCTACCTAGCCTGGGGCGAAGATCAGCGTATGCGCACCGAGTCGCTCCTCGGTAAACGGGGCGACATTGTCGACCGCAACGGCGAAGAGCTCGCTATCTCGTTGCAAGCGCCCGTTATTGTCGCCGACCCGTTGCTGGTCACTGACCCGGCAGCCCAAGCGGAAGCGCTGGCTCCGGTGCTTGGTGCCGAGGTGGCGGACATAGAAGCTGCGCTGTCGTCGCCGGGAAGGTTCGTGTACCTTGCTCGACCCACTACCGAAGCTGTTGCCGAAGAAGTGCGCAAGCTCGGTCAAGACGGCGTATTCATCCGCGAAGAACCAGAACGCTTTCACCCCAACGACGAAAGCCTCGCCCGTGGCGTGCTTGGCCAAGTCGGCGTCGACAACACCGGCCTTAGCGGTCTTGAGGCGCAATACGAAGATGTGCTGGCGGGCACCGCAGGACAACGAGTCACCGAACGCGGCATCAACGGCAAGTCAATCCCCGAAGGTGTACGCGAGATGCTCCCCGCCGTGGATGGTGCGGCGATCGAACTCACCATCGACCGGGCGCTGCAGTTCGAGGTTGAACGGGCGCTGCGTTCCAGCGTTGAGGCCAATGGAGCTCAGGGCGGAACCGTCATCATCAGCGACCCCTCTACCGGCGAAGTGCTGGCCATGGCGTCGGTGGCAACAACCGACACTGGCCGCGTGGCCACCACCAGCGACAACAGGGCCATCACCTGGACCTACGAGCCAGCCTCAGTCATGAAGGCCATAACGTTCTCGGCCGTTCTGAACGAAGGGGAGGCCACGCCAACGTCGAAACGGGTGATCCCCAGCAAGATCGATCTTTGGGAAGAGACCTTCACGGACGAAACCGACTACGGCACCAAGTGGATGAGCACCAGCGAGATTCTGCGACGCTCGTCCAACACCGGAACCATCACGTGGGCCGGCGAGCTCGAAGAACCAACCTTCTACCAGTACCTAAAGGACTTCGGGTTCGGTCAGTCCACCGGCCTGGGCTTCCCTGGGGAATCTCCAGGCATCCTCGACCCGGTCGAAACATGGCCGGGCACCCACTACGCAACCATTGCGCTCGGCCAGTCCATTGGCGTGACCCCCATGCAAATGCTCGCGGCCTACAACGTCATCGCTAACGACGGCGTGTACCTGAACCCACGGTTAGTCAAGAGCATCGGGGGAGAGCCCACGTATCCAACGCAGGAACGCCACGTCATCGAACCAGAGATCGCAGACGACATGGCCGAGATGCTTGCCGGCGTGGTTTCTGGCGGTACGGCGTCTCGAGCTCAGGTGCCTGGCTACAACATCGCCGCAAAAACGGGAACCGCACGCAAGATCCAGGAGTCTGGTGGGTATGTCGACTCTGCCGGGTACTTCCACTACATCGCCACGGTTGCCGGGTTCTTCCCCGCAGAAGACCCGCAGCTATCCATGATCGTTGTGATCGACGAACCAGCCACCGACATCTATGCCAGCCAAGTTGCTGCTCCGCTCTTTGGCGAACTCGCCGCATGGTCGCTTCGCCACTACCGAGTCTCGCCTGCGGGTGACGTGGTGTTTGGTAGCGACGACGACTTGTCCGCAGTTGGCCCCAGTGCTGCCACCGTCCCAGATGGGGCGGGCGACTGATGCTGCTTTCAGAACTCATCGGGCGATCGGAGCGGCGCGAACCAATGCTGCTTTGGGAGCAACGCACCGGCGAGCTGGACCCTCAGATACACGGTCTCAAGCTCGACTCTCGCCGGGTGGGCGCGGGCGACATGTTCTTGTGCGTCCCTGGCCAGGTCGTAGACGGACACAGTTTCGCCCAAACCGCCGTGGAACAAGGCGCCAGCGCTGTTCTGGTCGAGCGCTGGCTCGACGTGTCGGTCCCGCAGGTCAGAGTCACTTCAACCAGGCGGGCTATGGCCTGGGTCTCAGCTGTCCACGCCGGTGACCCGTCCCAGCAACTAGCAGTTGTGGGGGTTACTGGTACCAATGGCAAGACCACCGTTGCCCATCTTGTGAAAGCAATCCTCGACCATTCTGGAACAGCTTGTGGACTGATAGGCACGCTCACCGGAGCCAGGACAACGCCCGAGGCCCCGCATCTGCAGGCTGCGCTCCAATCAATGGTCAGCGATGGCTTGCAAGCCGTTGCCATGGAAGTGTCCTCGCATGCGCTCGATCAAGACCGAGTCACCGGAACCACGTTCAATGTGGGCGTCTTCACCAACCTGACCGCAGACCACTTGGACTACCACGGTTCGTTCGAAGACTACTTCGATGCCAAGGCCAAACTCTTCCGAAGCGGCATGACCACAGCAGCAGTCATTAACGAGGAAGACCAGTATGGGCAGCGCCTCTTGGCCGAGCTCGATATCCCGTGCGTGCCGTATTCGCGAGACCTCGCCGTCGATGTTGAGGCCCGCTTAGACGGCACCTCATTCAGCTGGCGCGGCCAGCCCGTCCAACTCGCCCTCCCTGGCCTATTCAACCTCGAAAACGCTTTGGGCGCCGCGGAAGCCACACGGTTGTTGGGTCTAGACACCTCAGCTATCGCCGCCGGGCTTAGCGCTGCCGGGCAGGTTGCGGGGCGCTTCGAAGTTGTCATCAAAAACGACCGAACGCTTCCCACAGTCATCGTCGACTACTCCCATACCCCAGCCGGTATCGAGAACGTGCTGGAGTCGGTGGCTGCGGTAGCCCCCGAAGCTCGGCGCACCGTCGTTTTCGGTGCCGGGGGCGACCGAGACCGCGACAAGCGGGGCCTGATGGGGGCAGCGGCCGAGCGTCACGCAGACCGGGTTGTGCTCACCAGCGACAACCCTCGCTCTGAAGACCCCCACGAGATCATCGAGGCCATCCTTGCCGGGATGATCGAACCCGACGTCGCCACCGTGGTGGTCGATCGGCGCGAAGCAATCCAACACGCGCTCGACGCCAGCGGTCCGGGCGACGTGATCGTTGTTGCTGGGAAGGGCCACGAGACCACACAGGTCATTGGGGAAAGCACATTCGAATTCGACGATCGTCAGGTCGTTCGTGAGCTGGCGGGCCAAGGAGCAATCTCGTGATTCGCCTGCTGCTCGCCGTGGGTTGCTCGGCGCTGGTGTCGCTCGTTGGCACCAAGGCCCTTATCGACTGGCTGACTCGCCATCGTATTGGGCAACCGATTCGCGACGACGGCCCTGACGGTCATCAGACCAAGGCCGGCACCCCCACCATGGGTGGCGCTGCCATAGTCGGTGGTGCCCTGGTGGCCTACGTCGTATCGAACGCCTACAACGGCATTTACACCAGGACCGGGATCTTCGTCATGCTCGCCGTCCTGGGCGCTGGCCTTGTTGGCTTGCTTGACGACGGTTTGAAGGTCTCGCGAGAACGAAACCTGGGGCTCAACAAGAAGGCCAAATCCATCGGCCTGCTGTCGGTGGCGTTCGGTTTCGCCATCGCCATGGTGACCTTCACCGAAGTGCACACCGAGGTCGGCTTCACCAGGTATGACTCGCTCAACGTCGACCTCGGACCTGTTGGCTGGGTATTTTGGGCCGTCCTGCTGATCCTGGCCACAAGCAATGCAGTCAACCTCACCGACGGGCTCGATGGCCTCGCTGCGGGCTCGGCAAGCTTTTCGTTTAGTGCATTCACCGTCATTGCCTTTTGGGCCTTCCGAAACCCTGAGATTTACGACGTCGACCATGCCCTAGATCTCGCGGTCATCGCTGTGGCGCTGTTGGGTGCGTGCATTGGATTCCTGTGGTGGAACGCCGCGCCTGCACAAATCTTCATGGGTGACACGGGGTCGCTTGCCATTGGCACAGCGCTGGCATGCTTAGCGCTAGCGACCAACACGGACCTTCTGCTTCCGGTCATCGGCGGGCTGTTCGTCATGGAGACCGCCTCGGTAATCATTCAGGTGGTGTCGTTCCGCTCCACCGGCAAGCGGGTCTTCCGGATGGCCCCATTTCATCATCATTTTGAACTGCTCGGTTGGCCCGAGACCACCGTCATCGTGCGATTCTGGATCATCGGCGGCTTCCTGACCGCTGTCGCTCTAGGCATGTTCTACGCAGACTTCGTCGACGTCACGGACCTGGCCGAGGTGGTCGCCCCATGACCCAGGTCCATGATGCCTCGCGAGTGTTGGTGTTCGGCTACGGGGCCCACGGGCGCGCCGTGGCCGAAGCGCTCGCCGCACATGGCATCGCTATGCACCTTGTGGATGACAACCCCACACCCGCTGGAGTCGAACATGCAGCCGGGCTCGGCGAAGCGCTTACGGCCATCCCGGTCGAAGCGCTGCCCGAAACGCTCGAAGCGGTCACCCACGTGATCCCCACACCGGGCCTACCGGAATCCCACCCGGTATTCAGCGCTGCGGCCGACATGGGTCGCCCCGTGATAGGCGAATTCGACCTAGCTGCCCAGTGGGACGACCGACCGCTTGTTGCCATCACCGGCACCAACGGCAAGACCACCGTGACAACGCTGGTCACCGAGATGTTGCAGGCAAGCGACATCAACGCCGTGATGGCAGGCAACATGGACCTGCCGCTTGTTACCGCAATCGCCAATCCCGCAGCTGAGTGCTTCGTTGTCGAAGCATCCTCGTTTCGCCTCGGCTACGCACAGGCGTTCAGGCCAGCGGTGGCGACATGGCTGAACTTCGAACCCGACCACCTCGATGCCCACGGCACGTTGGCCCGCTACGAAGATGCCAAAGCCAAGATCTGGGCGCACGCTGGCGCCGGGACCGTTGCCATTGCCAATTCGGCTGACGCCGTGGTCATGAGCCGCGTGCCAGCCGAAGCCACCGTGCAATACTTTGGGCCCGGTGGTGATGCCGAGGTCACCAATGGCCAACTGATCGTGGCGGGCGAGCCCCTTATTGCCGTGGACAGGCTGGCGCGACGACTGCCTCACGACTTGGACAACGCACTCGCCGCAGCCCTCACTGCCTTGGCGGCTGGCGCCAGCCGCGACGGGGTGGCCGACGCACTCGCCAAGTTCGGTGGCATAGACCACCGTATGGAGCTCGTGGGCGAAGGCGGGGGAGTGGCCTGGTACAACGACTCAAAGGCCACCACGCCACACGCGGTTCTGGCCGGCATGGCAGGGTTTGCGTCCAGCGTCCTCATCGCTGGCGGGCGCAACAAGGGTGTTGACCTCACGCCCCTAGCCGAGCTCGGCCCCCGCCTCCGTGGCGTTGTGGCAATCGGCGATGACGCGGCCGAGGTCGCAGCGGTGTTCAGCAGTGCCGCAATCGAAGTGGCCACTGCCAGCACCATGGCAGATGCCATTGCCCGGGCCGCACAAATGGCCCAGGCCGGCGACACCGTTGTGCTGTCGCCGGCATGTACGTCTTATGACTGGTACGCCAACTACCAAGAACGTGGGGCCGACTTCAGAGCCCTCGTTCAGGACTACCTGGGAGCCACACAATGACTGCGGTACATCCGGAACCGGCCCCCTTCTTTCGCTCGGCAGCTCGAGCCATCAAGGGCACGGTTGTGGCCCCAGCCAGCGCCGAGACCCGTGGTTGGGGAACCGCACAGGTGACCGTTGTTGTCATCGTCGCAGCGCTTAACCTCATTGGTCTTGCCATGGTGCTTTCGGCGTCATCGGTCACGTCGCTCTACCAGGGCACCGACACTTGGTTCCACTTCACCCGTCAAGCAATCTGGGTCACCATTGGCATGGTTAGCCTCCTCGGGTTCCGGCACGTGGACTACCAGTCGCTGCGCAAGCTCATTCCCTTTGGCCTGCTGGTCACTTTCGTCATGCTGGTGGCCGTCCTCATCCCTGGCGTGGGTGTCGGAGCAAACGGCTCCACCCGCTGGTTGGCATTTGGTCCCGTCACTGCCCAGCCCACCGAAATCCTCAAACTCGTGATCTTGTTGTACGCCGCCGACCTGTTGTCGCAGCGCCAAAACGAACTCGACAATCCAATCAGAACCCTGATGCCGGTGTTGTTGGTCTTTGGCGCCGCAGCCGGGCTGGTCATGCTCCAGCCAGACCTGGGCAGCGTGATCATCGCCGGAGGCATCACCGTGGCGGTGCTGTTTGCGGGCGGGGTATCGATGGCGCCGCTGGCATTGTGCACGGTCACCGGCGGAGGCCTCGCGGTGATCTTGACCATGACCGCCAGCTATCGCCGAGCTCGCCTCCTTGCGTTCCTTGACCCCTGGGACGACCCACTAAGCACGAGCTATCAGACGGTGCAGTCAATGGTCGGCATTGCCAATGGTGGTGTCACCGGAGTTGGTGTTGGCCAGGGTCGAGCCAAGTGGGGGTTCTTGCCGGAGTCCCACACCGACTTCATCTTTGCTGTTGTGGCCGAAGAGATGGGCTTCATCGGCGCGGTCCTTGTGCTCGCCATGTTCGTCACCCTTGCGGTGGTTGGCGTTCGCATTGCCCAACGAGCGCCGGACCGCTTTGGCACCCTGACCGCGATCGGCATCGTTGTCTGGCTCCTCCTTCAGGCCATTGTCAACGTGGGCGGTGTCGTGGGTGCCATGCCCATTACCGGGGTGACCTTGCCGTTTGTGTCCTTTGGTGGAACCTCAACCGTGGTCGGCATGGCCGCGGTAGGGGTGCTGTTGAATATCGGCCGCCAGGGGCAAGCATGAGCGCCGCGCCAGACCCCCAGCAGGCGCGGCGATTCGCTGTTATTGCCGGAGGTGGAACCGCTGGCCACGTGCATCCCGGGTTGGCGGTTGCCGACGCTCTGGTGCAGCGCGGCCACGATCGGGCATCGATCCTCTATGTAGGAAGCCAACGCGGTATCGAGCACGATTTGGTGCCGACGGCCGGCTTCGAACTCAAGACGCTGCCCGGCAAGGGAATCCCTCGGGGGCTGTCTCTTGATGCGGTACGGGCCGTGCTGGCCTTGACACGCGGTATTGCAGAAGCGGTGGCGCTGTTGCGCAAAGAACGACCAAGTGTCGTGCTCTCCCTGGGAGGATTCGCGGCGGTGCCGTGTGCGGTCGCAGCTCGCTTGCTTCGAATCCCGGTGGTGATCCACGAACAAAACGCCGTGGCTGGTTCGGCCAACCGACTCATCAGCCGGTGGGCTCGGGTTTCGGCAGTGTCGTTTCCGGCAACCGATCTCCCCAACGCACGCGTCACCGGGAATCCGGTGCGCCCGGAGGTGCTCGCGATCGACCGGAGCAAGGACCGGGGAGCGGCCCGCGACCGGCTTGGGGTTGCTCGCCAGAACCGCATGATTGTGGTGACTGGCGGTTCGCTCGGAGCCCTCAAGCTCAACAGGGCAGCCATCGACGCTGCGTCTCGGTTGGTGGCCGACGGGCAAACGACGCTCTACCACGTCGTTGGAAAGCGCGACTGGGAATCCCTGGCCGAAGACATTGTGCAGCTCGCTGCGAAGTCGGGGTATCGCGCGGTCTCCTATGAGAACGACATGCCTTCGGTCCTGGCCGCAGCTGACCTGGTGATCTCGCGCGCTGGCGCATCTACGACTGCGGAACTGGCCGTCGTTGGGTTGCCATCAATCTTGATACCGCTTCCCCACGCACCAGGCGATCACCAACGGGCCAACGCATCGGCACTTGTCGACGTGGGCGGTGCCACCATGGTGGAAGACAACGAGTTTGATGGCGACCGGTTGGTGGCCGAGGTAGCCGTCATCTTCGATGAGGAAGGACGTTGTGACGCCATGGCTCGAGCCGCAAGCACCGTCGGCCAACGCGACGCCGCGGACCAAGTCGCCGTCCTGATGGAGGAGTTCGCAGCATGAGCGACCAGCACGATCTTGCCAACCCCACGCGAGTGCACATCATTGGGGTGGGAGGAGCAGGAATGCGCGCTATTGCATCGGTGCTTGTAGCCATGGGCCATGAGGTGTCCGGTAGCGACTTGCGCGACTCCCGCGCCCTTGACCGGCTTCGGGCCGAAGGTGTCACCGTCACCGTTGGGCACAACGCAGCAAATATTGGCAACGCCGAGGTGGTTACCCGATCCACCGCTGTACCCGATGCCAACCCGGAAGTACAGGCAGCCATCAGCGCTGGCGTGCCGGTCCTCAGCCGAGCAACGGCGCTCTCTGCTATCACACGAGCCCGCCGCACAATCGCTGTTGCTGGCACCCACGGGAAGACCACGACATCTTCCATGCTCGCGGTTATCTTGCGAGAAGCCGGGATCGACCCATCGTTCATTATTGGTGGCGAACTCAACGAGATCGGTTCGGGAGCTGTGTGGGCAGAGACCGATGGTTGGTTTATTGCCGAGGCCGACGAAAGCGATGGCACATTTCTCGATCTCGATGCTCGTCGCGCGATCGTGACCAGTGTTGAGCCCGATCACCTTGCCTATTACGGCTCCGAGCAGGCGCTCGTGGATGCCTTTGGCCAGTTCGTTGACGCTGTGGCAGAAGTGGCGGTGGTTTGCCTCGATGACGCCGGCGCCGCTGGCCTGGTTGGTGACGGATCGAACGTCACCACCTATGGCACCTCCGAGCAGGCCGACTGGACGATTTCGAGCTACTCCAGCGACCGAGCGTTTTCGTCGTTCACCTTGATCTCGCCAGACGGCACCGAGACAGACATCCAGCTGGGCACTCCCGGGCTTCACAATGTGCGCAACGCCACTGCCGCGATAGTCACCGCGGTCGAGATCGGCGTCGACATGGACGATGCCCGACGTGCGTTGGCCAAGTTCGGCGGCGTGGCCCGACGATTCCAGTACCGCGGGTCTCGCGACGACATCACCTTCATCGACGACTATGCCCACTTACCAACCGAAGTTGCTGCCGCGCTCGAAGCTGCGGGCGGCGGCGACTGGGGGCGGGTGGTGTGTGTCTTCCAACCTCATCGCTTCACGAGGACCGCAGAGCTGTGGGAAGACTTCGCCTCGGCATTCCAAGGCGCCGATGTGTTGGTAGTCACCAGCATCTACGCCTCTGGCGAAGCCCCGATCCCAGGAGTAAACGCAAAGCTCATCGTCGATGCAGTGACGAAAGCGCACCCAGATCAAGCGGTGGCCTTCATACCGCATCGCGAAGAGCTGCGGACATACCTAACGGCTCAGCTGCGAGCGGGCGACCTGTGTCTTACTCTTGGAGCAGGCGACCTCACGACGCTCCCCGACGAACTCCTCGGTCCTTGAGCGTTGGGGATACGAATGGCTTCTGATTCACACCTTCGAGATGTCGCAGCCTCGCTTGGCGAGCAGCTGGACGTTGTCGAAACCAACGCTGCATTCGGGGAGCGAACCACCTATCGGGTTGGTGGGCCAGCTGGCTTGTTTGTCTCAGTCGCGTCCTTCGAAGACCTAGCCGCGGTGGCCTCGGCGGTGGTCGAAGCCTCGCTGTCGGTTACCGTTCTGGGCAACGGGTCCAACCTTCTGGTGGCTGACGCAGGTTTCGACGGTCTGGTCCTTGCGCTGGCTCCTCCGTTTGCCGACGTGCAGCGCCAGCCTGGTGGAACGGTCCGTATTGGGGGAGCGGCCAGCCTGCCGATTGTGGCCAGGCAACTGACCTCGATGGGATTGGCAGGCTTCGAGTGGGCCGTCGGTGTTCCCGGCACGCTTGGGGGAGCGGTGCGCATGAACGCAGGCGGGCATGGCTCAGACATGGCCGCAGTTGTTGTGCATGCCGACATTGTCGATCTGACCACAGGCGAGCTCAGGCGCTACGGAGCGAGCGAACTCGCCTTCGACTACCGCTCTTCCAGTGTGGCTCCCCACCAAGTCGTGGTGGCTGCTGAGGTACTCCTCGAAGACGGCGACCCTGCGGTAGGCAAAGCCCTGTTGAGTGAGATTGTGGCTTGGCGCCGCCAGAACCAGCCTGGTGGACAGAACGCCGGGTCGGTCTTCACGAATCCGCCCGGCGACAGCGCAGGGCGAATCATCGATGCGGCTGGCTTGAAAGGTCTGCGTGTTGGGACCGCCCAAGTATCGACGAAGCACGCCAACTTCATTCAAGCCGACCCGGATGGCTCAGCAGATGACATCGCTGCCTTGATGGCACTGGTAGTCGAGCGGGTGCAGGACCAGACAGGGATCCGGCTGCACGCCGAGACACGCATGATTGGTTTCGGTGAGCGCTTCTGCGAGCCGAACGAGAGCTCGATGGAGGGCATGTGACGACGGTTTCTATGGACCCGAGACTTGCGGCGAGGCGCGCCGAGGTTCTCAAGATGCGCGGCCGTCGACGCCTGCGCAAGATGGCGGCCGTAGGAGCATTTGCGCTGCTCGCGATGGCCCTTTGGTGGGTGGTCGACCGCAGCCCGCTGCTTGATGTGGACGCAGTCGCTGTTGAAGGTGCCAGCCAGACCTCCGCGGAGTCTGTGGTATTGGCCAGCGGTATCATCGAAGGTCAACCTCTAGTAGAGGTTGATACTAGTCAAGTGAAGGCATCAGTGGCAGCCCTCCCTTGGGTTGATGAGGTGACGGCCAACCGAAGCCTCAATGGCACCGTGAAGGTTGGAATCACCGAGCGCGTGCCAGTCGCCGCGCTTCCAGGCGTCGAGGGCTGGTTGCTGGTCGACCCCGATGGACGTGTTCTCGAAAAAACAACACGTCCAGACCCGTCGCTCGTCGTGATCGAGGGTCCCTCGTGGCAAGCCGAGCCCGGCGCGTGGATAGGGGAGAGCGCCTTACCCGCGATCGAGGTGGCAAGTGTCCTCCCAGCGGGTTTGCGACACAAGGTGGCCTCGGTTCGACCGCTCGAAGAAGGCGAGATCGGCCATGTTGAGCTTCAACTCTTTGGTGGCGCATCGATCTTGTTGGGCGACACAGCGAACCTTGACGACAAGTTCTTGTCCGCACTCACCATGGTGGTTCGGGCCAACCTTGACTGTGTTGATCAGGTTGATGTGCGTGCCCCAGCCGTTCCTGTTTTGACCCGGATCGCTCAGTGCTCGTAGCCTGTTGACTTCAACAACATTCTCCACACCACCAACATCATCCACACCTTGGTTCCTTGGCGTGTGATCGCCCCTCGAGTGATCGAAACGACCTACATTGGCAAAGACTCAAGGTTAGGTTGAGGTTGGGACCGTCTAGTCTGAGGGTTCCTCTGGCACACGGGCACCTAGAGGATGCATGTCGGGAGGCTCCCAAATCGTGAACAATCCACACAACTACCTAGCGGTCATCAAGGTCGTCGGCGTCGGCGGCGGCGGTGTCAACGCGGTGAACCGAATGATCGACGCAGGCTTGCGCGGCGTCGAGTTCATCGCTATCAACACAGACGCACAGGCGCTGCTGTTGTCAGACGCCGAGGTCAAGATCGACATCGGACGCGAACTCACTCGCGGCTTGGGCGCTGGTAGCGACCCCGAAGTTGGTCGCCAAGCCGCAGAAGATCATCGCCACGAGATCGAAGAAGCGCTTACGGGTGCCGACATGGTCTTCATCACCGCGGGCGAAGGCGGCGGCACCGGCACTGGTGCAGCCCCCATCGTGGCCGAAGTAGCCAAAGGTTTGGGCAGCCTCACCATTGGCGTGGTCACCCGCCCCTTTGGTTTCGAAGGCCGGCGCAGATCGGTACAAGCCGATCAGGGGATCCAACATCTCCGCGAGAAGGTCGATACCCAGATCGTCATTCCAAACGATCGCCTCCTATCGGTCGCCGACGAAAAGACCAGCATCGTCAATGCGTTCCGCATGGCCGACGAAGTCTTGCTCCAAGGCGTACAGGGCATCACCGAACTCATCACCACCCCCGGCCTGATCAACACCGACTTCGCCGACGTCAAGATGATCATGTCCGACGCAGGCTCTGCGCTCATGGGTATTGGAACAGGCTCGGGCGAAGACCGTGCCGCAAGCGCGGCACGTAAGGCCATCTCTAGCCCGCTGCTCGAGTCGTCCATCGACGGCGCCCGCGGCATCTTGTTGTCCATCTCTGGCTCAAGCGACCTCGGTCTTCTCGAAGTCAACGACGCGGCCGAACTCGTCCAAGGCGTTGCCCACCCAGACGCCAACATCATCTTTGGCACCGTGGTCGACGAGTCCATGGGCGACTCCGTCCGGGTCACCGTCATCGCAGCTGGTTTCGATCGGTGGGAGGGCGAAGAGCCTGAACCCGTGCGCAAGTCCGCGGTCGTGCACGACATGCCCGACGCCTTTGCCGGTGCCGATGACAGTCCAAGCGACGACGGCGACGAGTTCGACGTTCCGTCGTTTCTGCAGTAGCGCCAGCTTTCGTTGCCCGATTGGTCAACACAACCGGGCAACCGGTCTACGGTGACCGTATGCCTGAGTTTGTGCTGCCCGCAGAGAACGGGCACGTGCTGCACGTTGTAGCCACAGATAGGTCTCATGGGGATCTCCACGTCGATAGCTCCGATGTGCAGAAACGTCGGCGCGCCATCGTGGATGTGCCCTGGACCTGGCTGCGTCAGGTGCATGGAAACGATGTTGTTGCCGTAGATGTCCCCGGCGCCCACGCAGGCGCCGAGGCAGACGCTTCGTTCACCGCAGCCCCCAAGGCGGCCCTAGCCGTCAACGTCGCAGACTGTGCCCCCGTGGCGTTGCTCAGTACCCAAGGCCTCATCGGGGTGGCCCACGCAGGCTGGCGTGGCGTATCAGGCGGGGTGCTCGAGAACACGGTCGAGGCCATGCGCAACGCCGGAGCCCAAGATCTTGTTGGGGTCCTCGGCCCGTGTATCCGGCCATCGGCCTACGAATTTGGTGAGCCAGAACTCAGCGAGGTGCAAGCCAGTCTTGGCCCCGACGCCATTGGGGCAACCGCATGGGGCACGCCCGCGCTCAATATGCCCGCAGCGGTATCTATTGCGCTCGACCGTTGCGGCGTGGCGTTGGTAGCAACCCTGGGCGGCTGCACCGCCGCAGAAGCAGACCGCAGGTGGTCCCACCGGGCTCGTGCAGACCGCGAACGACAAGCCCTCGTTGCCTGGATTGATTGACATGGATGCCGCCACCAACAGCTTCAACCAGCTCGTAGCCGATCGAGTGGGCAAGATCCGCCAGCTCATCGACACCCATGCCACCCGACCCTGCAAGCTGGTGGCGGTCACCAAGCGTTTTGGGCCCACCGCATGCGCCGCCGCGATGGCCGCAGGTGTAGACGACCTCGGCGAGAACTACGCCCAAGAACTCGCCCAAAAAGCAGGTGAGGTGTCGGCGCTTGCATGCGGTGAGCCAACCTGGCACTTCATTGGCCATCTGCAACGCAACAAGGTCAAGCTGATTGCTCCCCACGTGACGCTTTGGCAGACCGTTGATTCCGAACGTCTTGGCACCGAGATCGCAAAACGCCAACCAGGCGCTCGCGTCCTGATCCAACTCAACACATCGGGCGCCGAGACCCAGAGTGGGCTCGACATCGAGGCTGCGCCTCAGCTAGTGGATGTCCTGCGCTCCACCGGGCTCGACGTCGCCGGGTTCATGACCATTGGCACCATGGGCGACATCGATGCCAGCGCGACGCAGTTCAGAGAGGTGCGTCGGCTGGCCGACGACCTTGGTATGAACGAGTGCTCGATGGGTATGAGCGCAGACATGGTCGAAGCCCTCAAGGCTGGCTCAACCATGGTCCGGGTTGGAACGGCCATCTTTGGGGCTCGGCCCGACAACGCGCGTTAACCGCACTTTGTGTCTTGACGGCTTAGCTATCACAGGCATGAGCGGTGCGTTCTTGTGCCAGTCCAGCAATGTGAGTACCTAACCAACGGCCCGAGCCTCTATGCTGTGGCAACGCCGAGCGGCTTTCCCCAGGAGTTGTCATGCCATCGATGTTCAAGAAAGCGATGCTTTACCTTGGCTTGGGCAGTGACGAAGATTTTCAAGCCCTAGACCAACAGAGCGCAGACGCCTACGAGCGGGTCCGAGCCGTCGACCCCGCCGGTCGCGTTGTGCAGCCCCAAGTCGAAACTCAGCCAGAGCCGGTGGGCCCTGTAGATCCTGAGACCGATATTGTGCGCCCAACCCCAAGTGCTGTGCGTCCCTTGCCAGCCGACGAAGTCCCTGCGTCAGCCAGGCGGCCCTCGGTTGTTCGGCCCATAGCGGCATCGAAGTCGACCAAGCCCCACGTGGTGTCACCGCACTCGTTCAACGATGCGCAAGAAGTGGCTGATAAGTTCAAGCAACTCAAGCCCGTCATCGTCAACCTGCAAAATGCAGATCGAGACCTCACCCGCCGGCTCATCGACTTCTCAAGCGGCCTTTGCTACGGCGTCGGCGGCGCCATGAAGAAGGTCGCCGACCACGTGTACATGCTTACACCGGCCGATGTCGAGGTTTCTGCAGAAGAGCGAGCGCGCCTCCAAGAGGCTGGCCTTCACGACTAGCAGGATGCTGAAATGCTCCAGCGCCGCCAGAACGACCATGCATCAGCCCACGCTGCGTCCACCTCACCCGCCATTCCGCTGACAAGGAGTGCCGGATTCGGCGTCCTTGCGTGGACGGCGCCTGGCCGCCCTGACGGCACCGCCGAACTTCAGCACCCTGCTAGCAGGATGGCTCTGCCGGCGGTGGCCACTGGCGTTGGGTCGTTCCCTCGCGACAGGCAGCGCACTACTGTTGGTTAGATGGCAACACCAGCGAGCGAAAACACTGCCGTGACCGCGGACGACGTCCTGAATGTGCAGTTCACCCACATTCGCAAGGGTGGCTACGACACCCAGGAGGTCGATGCCTTTCTCGACCGTGTGGCCCAGACCCTCGATGTCAACGCCGACCGGCTCCCTGTGGGGTCCATGACCGGCGCCGATGTCCGTGCGGTTCAGTTCACCCAGGTCAAGAAAGGCGGCTACGACACCCAAGAGGTCGACAACTTCCTCGACCAAGTGGTGGCTCTCATGACCGCGCCCGTTCGCCCCGCCCCACCAGTCGACGCCGCTCCTGATGGGTCGGCCAGTGTGCCCGCCTCTGCCGGCGCGGTCGACCTCGGCTTTGACGACTTGGTCGGAGAACCTCCCGCCGCCGTTGCGCCGACGCCTATACCTGTTACCGAACCCGCCCCAAGCCCGGTTGCTCCTGCCCCAACGCCGGTGGCCCAACCCGTACAAGCCGCCGATCCCGTTGTGGCCTCAGCGCCGCAACTTCACGATCCCGGCGGGGCAGCTCAGAAGTTGCTGGCTGCCGCACAGCAGACCGCCGACATCCTCACGGTTGAAGCCGAGACAGCAAAGCGCGAAGCCGACGAGTACGCGCTAGCAACACGAACCGAAGCCGACGAGCATGCGGCGCGGGTTACCGCGACTGCCGAGACCCAGGCTGCGGCTATCCGTGAGGTGGCTGCCGAGGAAGCGCGCCGCATGGCCGAGGAAGCACGCGCCGCCGTTGTCGACGACATTGCGGCGCTAGAGGCTCAAAAGCTTGAGCTGTCCGGCACCATTAGCGAACTCGAGTCTGTGGTCGCGGCCGAACGCTCCGAGCTCTTGGCTGCTATCGACGCCCTCCGAGATCGGGTCGCTGCAGAGCTACCCAGCGCTGCCAATCACGCTGCACCGGGCGACGAGTTCGACGACGACGCCGAAATCGTCGAATCCATCGAGGAAGAGGTCGACGCGGCGTTCTCGGCCGAGCCACTCGACACCGACATGGCACCCACCGAACCAGCAGCGGTTGCCGCCGAGCCCGAGCCGGTGGCTGTTGAGCCAGAGCCGGTAGTCGACGAGCCCGAGCCCGAGCCGGTGGCTGTTGAGCCAGAGCCGGTTGTCGAGGCGTCGGAGGCTGTGCCAGACGCGGCAGCCGAAGCAAGCCGCTCCGTGTTTGACCTGGTGGAAGACACCGCAGCCGAAGCCGACACTGACTGGATCGATCAAGATCTTCCGGGCACGGCCGAACCAACGTCTGAAGCTGCATCAGGAAGCTTGTTCGATATCGAAGCCGACCCCGACTGGCAAGATGCCAAGGGTGGCACCCAACCAGGAGGCTCAGGCGAATCGTTCTTTGACGAGCTACGCCAAGCCGACAACGAAGGCGGCTTTGGCCCTCTCGACGATGACACCGACGCAGCACTCTCGGCGTTCTTCGAAGGCGACGAGCCCGACAGCCAGAACGGTCGTTGGCGTGACCGTTTCGGGCCAACCAATTCCTAACCCCGAGGTCGTCGCTTAGACGGCCTGAAGACGGACCCCCGCAGTAACGCCATCCACGGTGGCCTCGTGTGCGGCGAGGTGCGAGGGAGCAGCGGCAAACGCAATCGAGTCGGCCAGGACCTGGTCGGCCACGTAGCCTTGATGAGTCCGAACGGCTTCGGCCACCTTCTCGTTGACTTCGAGCCATACGCTGATTCGGTCGGTGATAACCAGTGCCTCGGTCTTTCGAGCCTCTTGAATCATGCGCACGACGTCGCGGGCGATGCCCTCGGCCTCAAGCTCGGGCGTGGTGTGGACGTCGAGAACCACCACCGCGTCGTTCCCAGGTAGGGCCCCAGCGGCAACGCCTTCAGGCGCTTGCAGGGCGAGCTCGAATTCGCCTTCGCTAAGTTCGTGCTCACCCACAACAACGGTGCCGTCGTCGCGTTGGGTCCATTCACCGCGTTTGGCTGCCCCAAACACCTCCTGAACAGCGCCACCCAGCCTGGGTCCGAGCACCTTGCCGTCGGGGCGCAACACAAAGCTTGCGTGCGCAGCGAGGTCTTCGCTGAAGGACACTTCTTTGACGTTGACTTCGTCGGTGACCAGGTGCTTCAGCGAGGCAAGCTCGGCTGTGTCGCGTCCAGCGATGGTCAGGTTCGGCAGCGGAAGGCGTACCCGCAGGCCCTGGTCTTCGCGGAGGCGAAGCGCAGTGGACACCACATCGCGCGTGCGGTCCATGGCGCGAACGAGAGACGCGTCCTCAGGGAAGCTGTCGGCCTCGGGCCAATCGGTTAGGTGGACGCTCTTGTCGCCAGTTAGGCCCACGTAGATCTCGTCCATGATCATGGGCAAGAACGGTGCGGTCACCTGGCTCAGCGTGCACAAGACGGTGTAAAGGGTGTCGTACGCATCGCGTTTGTCATCGGGGTTGGCCGTGGCTGCTGGTGCCCAGAAGCGGTCGCGACTGCGGCGGATGTACCAGTTGTTGAGCGCGTCGATGAACTGCTGGATTTCAGTGGTTGCCCCGGGAAGGTCGTAGGCATCCATGCGTTGGGTTACCGAGACCACAAGTTCCTGGGTCTTGGCCAAGATGTATCGGTCCAACAAGCCTTGCGCATCTGTGCGGAAGGTGGCCTGGGCGTTGTCTGCGTTGGCATACAACGTGAAGAACGAGAAGGCGTTCCAAATGGGGGTGATGACCTGGCGGACTACGTCGTCGATGCCTTGGTCGCTGATCCTGGTGTCGCCGCCGCGCACGATGTTGGTTGACATCAGGTACCAGCGGAGCGCGTCGGCGCCCTGCCTCTGAAAGATCTCTTCGGGTTCGGTGTAGTTGCGCAGTCGCTTGGAAAGTTTTGCTCCGTCGTCGGCTAGCAAGATGCCGTGGCAGATGACATTGGAGAATGCAGGACGGTCAAAGATGGCACCGGCCAGCACGTGGAGCGTGTAGAACCAGCCGCGTGTATGGTTGATGTATTCGACGATGAAGTCGGCGGGGTAGTGGTTGTCGAACCAGTCCTTGTTCTCGAACGGGTAGTGCACCTGCGCGTAGGGCATAGAGCCGGATTCAAACCAGCAATCGAGGACTTCGTCGACGCGCCGCATAGTTGACTTGCCCGTGGGGTCGTCGGGATTAGGGCGCGTGAGCTCGTCGATGAACGGCCGGTGGAGATCGGTGGGCCTCACCCCGAAGTCAGCCTCGATTTCGTCGAGGCTGCCGTAGGCATCGGTGCGCGGGTACTGAGGGTCGTCGCTGCGCCAGACAGGGATGGGCGAGCCCCAGAACCGGTTGCGGCTGATGGACCAGTCGCGTGCGCCGTCGAGCCACATGCCGAATCGGCCGTCGCGTACGTGGTCTGGAACCCAGTTGATCTCCTGGTTGAGTTCGAGAAGCCGGTCGCGGATGGCGGTGACTTCCACGTACCAGGACGAGATGGCCTTGTAGATGATTGGGGTGTCGGTGCGCCAGCAGTGGGGATAGTTGTGCTCGTAGGTGTCGTGGCGGAGGACCCGACCGGTGTCCTTGAGGTGCTTGATGATGCCTGGGTTGGCTTCGAATACGTTCTGGCCGGCCCATTCGGGCACGTCGCTGGTGAAGCGCCCCTGGTCGTCGACCGGTACCGCTTTGCCAATGGCGATCCCGTTCGCCTCGCAGACGGTCTGATCGTCTTCGCCAAACCCGGGGGCCATGTGCACCACACCGGTGCCTTCGGAGGTATCGACGAACTCGGCCTCAAGGACCCGGAACGCGTCGTCGCGATCGGCAAAGTACCGAAACAGTGGGGTGTAGGTCCGACCGACGAGTTCGGAGCCGCTAACAACGGCCACGGGCTCGACCTCACCAACCTGAGGAGCATACTTTTGCAGCGCCTCGAGGCCCAGGACCACATAGTGGTCGTCTTGGGCGACGATGGCGTACTGGATGTCGGGGCCAACGGCGAGCGCAAGGTTGGAAGGCAGTGTCCACGGCGTTGTCGTCCACGCCAGGATGCGCAACGGCCCAGGGTCTCCTGGTGCTGGGGTGAGGTCGAAAGCCACCGTGAGGGCCGGGTCTTGGCGTGGCCGGGTGGCGTCATCGAGACGGATCTCGAAGTTGGAAAGCGGGGTCTCTGCACCCCAGCTGTAGGGCATGACGCGGTAGGCCTCGTAGATGAGACCCTTGTCCCACAGCTGCTTGAAGGCCCACATGACCGACTCCATGTAGTCGATGTCCATGGTCTTGTAGTCGTTCTCGAAGTCGACCCAACGGGCCTGGCGAGTAACGGTTGCTTCCCACTCTTTCGTGTAGCGCAGCACAGACGAGCGGCAATGTTCGTTGAAGGTCGCAATTCCGAGATGCTGGATTGCGGCCCGACCGGATAAACCCAGCTCGCGTTCGGTTTCCATTTCGGCTGGGAGGCCGTGGCAGTCCCAGCCAAAACGGCGGTCTACGCGTTTACCGCGCATGGCCTGGTAGCGGGGCACCACATCTTTGACGTAGCCGGTGAGGAGGTGGCCATGGTGGGGGAGGCCATTGGCAAAGGGCGGTCCGTCGTAGAAGACGAATTCGTTATCTGGGTCGCGTTGGGTGATGCTCTCGGTGAAGGTGTTGTTTGCTTCCCAGGAGGCAAGAATGCGCTGTTCGATCGCGGGAAGGTCGGGCTTAGGGTCGATTGTGGGGTAGCGCCGGGGGGTATCGTCGCTCATGGTCCTTCTCGCAGTGGTGGAGGGTCAAACAGCTTGTCCAGGCTACTGCGGCAACCCTGAGGTACGACGCAATATCGGCCTATGGCGGCTGAACCCGGCAAGGGGCGTCGATCAGTGGTTGGCGGTTGGACGCTATGCCCGAGATGGGCGGTGGGAATAGGTGCCAGCCCGCGGCTGTTGCAGCTCTCTGACCGGCTAAGGTGCCGGTCCGCAACCGGCGAAGGAACCCGGGCTACACTCCGGCGGTCTGGGACTGAACACGTCAGCAACTCACTCGGTGATGTCGCCCACCAGGCAACACCGCAGAGACGCAATACTGTAGTGATGGGTCTCAAACGAGGCGTTGGGTAGCGTCCAAACCGAGAGCGAGAACCATGGCCAAGGCGGCGAAGAAGCCAGCAAAGACCAATAAGGCGGCGGCAAAGAAGTCGCCTGCCAAAAAATCCCCAGCCAAGAAGGCGACTACCAAGAAGCCTGCGGCCAAGAAGGTTGCACCCAAGAAGGCTGCAGCGAAGAAATCCCCCAAGAAAGCCCAGGCGTCAAAGCGCTCTGGGTCCAAACCTCCCGTGAAGAAAACGCCTGTGAAACCTGCATTCGACAAGAAGTTCCTGGACGAGATGCGCAAGTCGCTTATCGAAGAGCGGTCGCGTTATGTCCATTCTGCGGAAACGCTCAAAGCCGAGGCCGATGCCATGGTCGAGAGCCGCGAACCCGGAGACGTTCAGTTCGACGAAGAGTCTGGCGAGGGCGACACGCTGGCTGTCGAACGTGAACGCGACCTCGCTCTCAGCGCCCAGGCCCGCGCCGCAGTCGATGAGATTGACGCAGCTTTGGCTCGTCTCGACAATGGCACCTACGGCATCTGCGTGGGTTCAGGTAAGCCGATCCCGAAGGAGCGGCTGCGCGCCATCCCTTGGGCCACCGAGCGTGTGGAGTACAAAGCCGGTGGCTTCGGTCTCCGCTAGACCAGCCGACGCTGGCGCTTCAAGCGAGGACGCCGACAACAGCAGGCCCGCAGCCAGCGACCACGCGCCCGCGGTCAGGTTTGGCCCTGCGCTCAGGTTCCTCTTTCCCGTCACGTTGGTGGTGTTGGTGTTCGACCAGCTCACCAAGATCTGGGCGGTCGACCGGCTCGGTGATGGCGACGTCATCGACCTGTTTTGGACCGCTCGATTCAACCTTGTGTACAACGAGGGCGCCGCGTTCAGCGTGGGTTCGCAGTTCACCATCTTCATTTCCATTGCTGCCATCGTGATCTCCGTCGGCGTGATTGCGTTCAGCCCACGGGTGCATGAGCCCAGTGTTTTGGCGGCTATGGGCCTGGTTCTCGGCGGCGCATTGGGCAACCTCATCGACCGCATCGTGCGCGACGGCAACGGCTTCTTGCGTGGAGCCGTCGTGGACTTCATCGACTTCCAGTGGTGGCCAGTGTTCAACATCGCCGACATTGCCATCGTGTGTGGGGGGATTCTGCTCGTCTTCTTGGTGTCCGAACGCTCCAAAACGCCAACCACGGTCGACGCTCAGTCGGCTCAGGCCAAGCCAGGCGCAGATAGCGTCGGCACCGTTGGCGCTGACCCCACCGACACATCCTTGTAATCGCCCGCTAGGGCACCTAGACAACGCTCGGAATCCCCATGATTGAAGAGACGGTCCCTGAGGCTCTGGCCAACGAGCGCATCGACCGAGTGGTGGCCTTCATCACGGGTTGCACCCGTTCTGAGGCCACAGCGCTTATTGCCGCCGGCGGAGCGCGGCGCAATGGTCGAGCGGTCAAGAAGGGGTCCGAGCGCGTCGCTGTCGACGACGTGGTCCTCATCGACGACGACGCGTTCGTTGACAAGCCATTGCCCCAGCCCGACAGCTCGGTATCTGTCGATGTCGTGTATGAAGACGACGACGTTTTGGTGGTCAACAAGCCCGCCGGATTAGTGGTGCACCCAGGATCTGGGACCACTGCCCACACCTTGGTCAACGGCCTGTTGGCCGCCTATCCAGATATCGCTGGCGTCGGCGAAGATGACCGTCCTGGCATTGTGCACCGCATAGACAAGGGGACCTCTGGACTGTTGATGGTGGCCCGCAACGAGGCTGCTCGGGCGTCGCTGAGCGATCAGTTGGCTCACCGAAGCGTCGAGCGCATGTATCTGGCCGTCGTGTGGGGTCACATCGACAGCGACCAAGGCATCATTGATGCTCCATTGGGTCGAGACCGGCGTTTGGCTACCCGCATGGCGGTGGTGGCCGATGGCCGCGACGCCCGTACCGGTTACGAGGTGGTCCGTCGTGCCAGCGAGCCGGCCGATGTCACCGTGGTTGAGTGCCGTCTCGAGACGGGCCGGACCCACCAGATCCGCGTCCATATGGCTGCGATTGGTCACCCCATCGTTGGCGACGAAACTTACCGAGGGGCACGAGACGCCATCGTGTTTGGTCGCCCAGCGCTGCACGCAGCCGTCCTTGGATTCGAGCATCCTGTCACCGACCAGTTCCTTCGCTTCGAGGTACCGCCGCCGCCCGACATGGCGACGTTACTTGCCCAACTGACCAAGTAGGACGCTAGGTAGCGGGCCAGGTCTGGTTGCCTCGTGCCATGGAAGCAATGTCTGAGAGCCGGTAACTCTCGAGCAGCTTTCGCATCTGGTCCCCAGCATGGGCCCACACCGCAAGCAGCACACATTGGCCCTCGTGGTCGCAGGCGCCGTCGGTGTGCGGTTCGGCAAAGTCGCCGGCCACAATGGGACCGTCGACAGCCGAGACGATCTGGCTGAGCAAGATCTCGTCGGGTGGACGGGCCAAGAAGTAGCCGCCGCTGACCCCGCGCTTGGATTTCACGAGGCCGGCGCCTTTTAGCGCAAGCAGGATTTGTTCGAGATAGGGCTGAGGGAGGCCAGTGCGTTCGGCAATGTCGCGCACCGACATGGGCAAAGACGCCTCGTGTAGTGCGAGGCACAGGAGCGCGCGGCTGGCGTAGTCGCCTCGGGTAGAGACCTTCATTGGTCTCCACCCTACTGCCCATTGGCCGCTCAGGAGTCCTGCCCAGAAAGGTTTGCCGAACGCCGCAATGTCGCACCCCAGCGCCTACTAATGTCGCCCTATGCCTGAAGCCTCTCGCGCTGACGCGGACCCAGTGATGCCCGACTACGGGGGAGCGTGTGTGGCCAACATCGTGCCAGCGCTCCTGCAGCACCGCGAGATCGGTAGCGGTTGGCTACCCGATGACGTTCTTGAGGCTGAACGAGTGGTTCTTCTGGTTATCGACGGGTTGGGTTACGACCAATTGGTCGAGCGAGCCGCGGTGGCCCCAACCCTGATGAGCATGCTCGCGAATCGGATTACCACGGTGGCGCCAACCACAACTGCTACCGCCTTGACATCCATAGCCACCGGTACTGCGCCCGGTGAGCACGGGGTTGTTGGGTACAAGATTTGGACGGCGGGAGAGTTGTTGAACGTGCTGCGTTGGGCAAGCCCCCAAGGCGACGCGCTTGGACGCATTGACCCGGTGGACTTCCAGCCGATCTCACCCTTCGTGGGCCAAGGCCCCGCGGTGATCTCTCAGGCGCAATTCGCCGAGTCAGGGTTCACCCAGGCACATCTGCGCGAGTCTGACTACCGGCCGTACTGGATGCCCAGCTCCATCCCAGTGGAAATCAACAACGCCCTCCGCGATGGCAACAAGTTCGTCTACGCCTACTACGACGGGATCGACAAGATCGCGCACATCACCGGGCTTGGTGCCCACTACGATGCTGAGTTGGCCTTTGTCGACCGCCTCGTTGCCCAAACTACGGCCAGTTTGCCGTCGGGCACTGCGCTCGTTGTCACCGCAGATCATGGCCAGGTCCAAGTCGGCGACGCCATCCAACCCATCGCACCCGAAGCACTGGCGCTTGCTGCACACGTCTCGGGCGAAGCTCGCTTTGCGTGGTTGCACGCCGCTGGCGGGCGCAGCGAGGCGCTACACGAAGCAGCGGTCGACAAGCACGCGCACCATGCTTGGGTCGTGACTAAACAGCAGGTGCTCGATGAAGCCTGGTTTGGCTCGCTGGTTTCGTCTTCAGCCAGCGCCCGCCTCGGCGATGTGGCGCTCGTTGCCCGCGAAAACATCGCGCTCGTCGACCCTTCTGTTCCCGGGCCGCTACTGCAATCGAGGCACGGGTCGATGACCTCGGCAGAGACCTACGTCCCACTGCTGGGCACGGTAGCGTGAAGACCGAATCGACTGTCCTGCCCCTCATGGAGAACCGATGACCGACACCAACGATCCAACGCCTGCCGAGGCGGTCACCCCCGACCATGTCAGCCTTGACGAATCTGAGGTAGTTGCCGCTGCACCAGAAGAGGCGTCCAGCGGTCCCGAAGAGTTCATCGAGGAACCGGCAAAGGTCATGCGCGTAGGCGCCATGCTGCGCCAACTCCTTGAAGAATTGCGCGAGGCCAAGCTCGACGAAGGCTCGCGCGATCGGCTTCGTGACATCTATGAGACCTCCATTGTCGAGCTCGGTTCGGCTCTGTCGCCGGACCTACGCGACGAACTCGACCGGATCACCCTTCCCTTCAACGACGACGAAGTCCCCTCGGGCGCCGAGCTACGCGTAGCAGAAGCTCAGCTTGTGGGTTGGCTTGAGGGACTCATCCAGGGCATCCAAGCCACGCTCTTCGCGCAGCAGATGGCGGCCCAACAACAGCTCGCCAACATGCGCCAGTTGCCCCCCGGCGCTCGGCCGCCGGTCCCTGGCCATATGCCAAACATGGGCCAGCCCGGCGCTGGATCAGACACACCTGAGTCCCGGCCAGGCACCTACCTGTAGGAGTCTGGCGCCTTGTCCTCGTCGTTTACTCATCTCCACGTTCACACCGAGTACTCCATGCTCGACGGAGCGTCGCGTCTGGACGAGCTCGTCGCTGCGGCAGCCGCCGATGGCCAACCAGCGCTGGGCATGACCGACCACGGCAACATGTATGGCACGCTCGACTTCTACCGTGCATGTAAGGACAACGGCGTCAAACCCATCATCGGCACCGAGGCGTACATGGCGCACGACTCGCGCCATGAACGCCCCAGCCGGCGCGGCAGGGTGGACGACTCTGGCGGCGAGACCGATGGCGGCAAGAAGCTCTACTACCACCTCATCTTGTTGGCCGAGAACCAGACCGGCTACAAGAATCTCATTCAGATTGCGTCTCGGGCGTTCATGGAGGGCTACTACTACAAGCCCCGCACCGACTGGGATGTCCTCAACGATCACAGCGAAGGTGTTATTGCCACCACGGGCTGTCTTGGCGGCCATGTGCTGCAATCGCTGCTCAACGGCGACGAGAAAGGTGCCTACGAAAAGGCGGGGCGCCTCCAAGACATCTTTGGCCGCGACAACCTCTTTGTAGAGATCCAAGACCACGGCATCCCAGAGCAGCGCAGAACCAACCCACAACTCATGGAGATCGCGCGCAAGATTGGCGCTCCGTTGTTGGCTACCAACGACAGCCACTACACCAGCCAGCACGACCACGAGGCCCACGACGCGCTGCTGTGTGTGCAAACGGGCTCGTTGATGAGCGACCCAGACCGGTTCAAGTTCAGCGGCGACCAGCACTACCTCAAGAGTGCGTACGAGATGCGCCAGCTCTTCCGTGACGTTGAGGTGGCCTGCGACAACAGCCTGTGGATCGCCGAACGCTGCGAGGTGGAAATCGAGTTCGGCAAGCCGTTGTTGCCCAACTTCCCTTTGCCCGAAGGGTTCGATACCGACGACGCCTACCTCGAATACCTGACCCTCGAAGGGGCCCGAAAGCGCTGGGGCGATCGGCTACCCGAAGAAGTATCCGATCGGCTTACCTTCGAGCTCAAAGTCATCTCCGATATGGGCTTTTCGTCGTACTTCATCATTACCTGGGACCTCATCCGTCACGCGCGAGACAAAGGCATCAGGGTTGGGCCTGGGCGTGGCTCAGCGGCCGGTTGCGCTGTGGCCTATTGCTTGTGGATCACCGACCTTGACCCCATCAAGTACGACCTGCTGTTCGAGCGATTCCTGAACCCGTCGCGTGTGTCGATGCCCGACATCGACATGGACTTCGACTCCCGATACCGCGACGAGATGATCCGTTACGCGGCCGAGATGTATGGCCGAGACCACGTCGCTCAGATCGTTACCTTCAGCCAAATCAAGGCGCGGGCGGCGGTGCGAGACGCCGCCCGGGTGCTTGGCTACCCGTACGGGGTTGGCGACAAGGTTGCCAAGGCCATGCCGCCGCTCATTATGGGTCGTGACACCCCGTTGTATGCCTGCCTCGAAGAACACCCGAAGTTCACCGACGGCTACAAAATGGCTGGCGAGCTGCGCAGCATGGTCGAGACCGATGGCGACGTTGCCAAGGTGGTCGAGGTGGCAAAGGGGCTCGAGGGTCTCCGACGCCAAGATGGCATCCACGCTGCGGCGGTGGTGATTACCAAGGACCCGCTCACCGAATACTTGCCCATCCAGCGCAAGCCCGAAGCGGGCAAGCCCATCGAGGAAGCGCCTGTTGTTACCCAATACGAGATGCACGGCGTCGAGGACCTGGGCTTGCTCAAAATGGACTTCTTGGGTCTGCGGAACCTTGACATCATTGACGATGCCCTCAAGCTGATCGAGCTCACCACAGGCGATGTCATCGACATCGACAATGTCGACCTGCAAGACCCAGCAACCTACGAACTCTTGGCGGCGGGTAACTCCATTGGGGTGTTCCAGCTCGAGTCCACCCCAATGCGTGCGCTGATGCGCTCGCTTGCGCCCGACAACTTCGAAGACGTGGCAGCTTTGGTGGCGCTTTACCGGCCTGGGCCTATGGCCGCCAACATGCACAACGACTACGCCGACCGCAAGAACGGTCGCAAACCGGTCGAGTACATACACGAAGACGCGAAGGAACTTCTCGAAGACACCTACGGCCTGATGATCTATCAGGAGAGCGTCATGCGAATGGCGCAAAAGTTTGCTGGCTACTCGCTGGCCGAAGCCGACTCGTTGCGCAAGGCCATGGGTAAGAAGATCCGCGAGGCCATGGAGAAAGAGCGGGCCAAATTTGTTGATGGCGTGGTCAACAACGGCTACGACAAGGCGCTTGGGGTCGAGATGTTCGACATCATCGCCCAATTCGCCGACTATGCATTCAACAAGAGCCACTCCTATGGCTACGGCTTCATTGCCTATCAGATCGCCTACCTGAAGGCGCACTACCCGGTTCAGTACTTGTCGGCGCTGTTGACGTCGGTGAAGTCCAACCTCGAC
Organism: Acidimicrobiia bacterium; assembly: GCA_030431575.1. GTDB lineage: Bacteria > Actinomycetota > Acidimicrobiia > Acidimicrobiales > UBA8592 > JAUIIS01. Next base: position 35,590 of record JAUIIS010000002.1, read on the forward strand.
AAGGCAGCCATCTACCTCAACGAGTGCCGCGTCATGGGCATCGACGTTGTCGTGCCCGACATCAATCGGGGCCGTATGGACTTTCATCCCGAACCCGCCGCGGGCGACGACCCCAACGGCATTGGCACCATTGTCTTTGGGTTGTCGGCGGTGCGTAACGTGGGTGAGGGTCTTGTTGAGCTCCTGCTCGCGGAGCGTGACAGCAACGGACCATTCACCGACTTCTACGACCTGTGCGAACGCGTCGATACCCAGGTGCTCAACAAGCGCACTATTGAAGCCCTCATCAAGGCCGGTGCGTTCGATTCGTTAGATCACCCGCGTCAAGGGCTCCTGACAGTGTTCGAGCAGATCATCGACCAAACAGTGGCTCGGAGACGAGAACGCGACATGGGCGTCATGACGTTGTTTGGCGACGCTGACGACGATGCGATCTTCAACGAACAGATTCCTATCCCGCACATCGAGTTCGACAAGAGCCGTCGGCTCGCGTTCGAAAAAGAGATGCTTGGCCTCTATGTTTCGGACCATCCGTTGCTTGGTGTTGAAGCTGCGCTGAAGCGCAAGACTGACGCCACCATCGAAGACGCCGAGACTGTCGACGATGGCGCGGTGCGCAACGTCGGCGGCGTTATCACCGGGCTCCAAAAGAAGTGGACCAAAAAGGGTGACCTGATGGCGGTCTTCACCTTGGAGGACCTGCAAGGGTCCATCGAGGTCATGGTGTTTCCACGGACCATGCAAGAAGTGGGGCACAAGCTTGTCGACGATCAAGTGGTGTTGATGCGGGCCAGGTTCGATAAGAAGGACGACGCAGTCAAGCTGATCTGTATGGACGTCGAACCCTTCGATACCGAGATCGTCGATACGTCGCCCCCGGTACGCATTCAAGTGCCAGCCTCGGGCCTTGGTGTCGACCAGGTGCGCCAGCTCAAGACACTGCTTGGCGAGCATCCGGGCACGAGCGAGGTCTTTGTACACCTCGGCTCGTCCAAGGTCATGCGGCTCCCTCAGGATTTCACGGTGAACGCCCAAAACGGTCTTGTGGCTGAGCTGCGCGTATTGTTGGGACCCGACGCAGTTCTGGTCTGAATTTGACAAACCCCAAGCTCGGCGCGCGACTGCTGGCGCTGTTTGGCGTTACGAACGCTAACCCCTAAATCGTCGCTGACCTGCGCAAATAGGTCGTTGGTCTGGGTCAAGTTGCGCGATTCGCCCTGCGCGACTGGACTAGATACCCACGGCAGTATCGGTTGCCGTTTTGCGAGATCGCGTGATCGGGGGGATTGTCCCGTAATGGCAATTGAGGTGGAGACCAAAGACTGCACGGCGGTTACAGACGCCGAGCTAGACGAGATGGCCGAGTTGTGTGCCGATGGCCCGCACCCATTTTCTGTGGGCCTGCTGTCTAAGCAGACCGAAGAGTGGGTCCTTGTCACAACGGCGCGAGAGAACGGCCGGTTGAAGGGGTTTGTGTTCAGCACCCTCGAGCGCATTGGGGGCACACCTAGTGTCATCATGGCCCTTGGCTCTGTGGTCAAAAACAGCAAGCGCAACACGGTTTTGCGGGCGCTGATGGCGGAGATGTATCACCGGGCGCTCATGGCTTTTCCTGATGAAGACGTTTTGGTCGGAACCCGCTTCGACAACCCATCAGGCTTCGAGTTGTTTGCAAACCTCGACGACATTGTGCCTCGGCCCGGACACCGGGCTTCGGGCGAAGAGCGGGCATGGGGTCGTCGTCTTGTCAAGCGGTTCATGACACCGTCGTCGCAGTACGACGACCGGTCGTTCACTGTGCGCGGCGATCAAGAGCAAGCCTGCCTGTTCGATCACGAGTCCACCAAGCCCGACAAGATCGATGCTGATGTGGTGGCGATGTTCGACGACATCGACTGCGGTCGAGGCGATCACCTTGTGGCCTTTGGTTGGGCCGTCGCCGAAAAGCTCGAGAAGCTGGGCAACTGAGTCTCTACTCGCTTGCGGTTCAGCGCCGCATGTGCCGCTCCTATCGGACAGATCCTGTTGATGAGGCGCTGGTAACCCGCCTGGTCGACGCGGCCCGCCGTGCGCCGGCAGCAGGCAATAGCGCAGCGCCACACTTCCTTGTCCTCGAGGGTGCCCAAGTAGCCGACTACTGGGACACCACCTTGCCCCCGGGTCGACGCAGTGCGTTTCCGTGGCCGCATCTACTTGATGCCCCGGTCCTGATAGTGCTCTTTGTTGACCCCCAGGCATACATCGACCGCTACAGCGAACCCGACAAAGCCAAGACCGGCTTGGGAGCCGGCGCCGATGCTTGGGCCACTCCGTACTGGTTTGTGGACGGCGGTATGGCTGCCATGACATTGCTGCTCGGAGCACAAGATGCGGGACTGGGCGCACTGTTTTTTGGTGTGTTCGCGCATGAGGCTGCGGTGAAGGAACACTTCGGGGTTCCGGCCGCGTTGCGGGCAGTGGGTGCGGTGACCCTGGGGTATCCAACGACCGAGCAACGAAAAAGCAAGTCCGCGGCCCGAGGCCGTGACAGCTTGGAGACGGTCCTGCATCGAGGACGCTGGTAGGCTCGCCACTGTTACGTTCGTCCACGGAGGATTAATGGCCGCAAAGAAGAAGGCGCCAGCCAAGAAAGCCGCTGCCAAGAAGGCAGCTGCAAACAAAGCGCCTGCTAAGAAGGCGGCAGCGAAGAAGAAGGCGCCTGCCAAGAAGGCCCCCGCCAAGAAAACGGCAGCGAAGAAGGCTCCGGCGAAGAAAGTCGCTGCCAAGAAGTCAGCGAAGCAGATCCCCTTTGTCGACTACCTCGTGCTGGGCGACAGGCCCTATCTGAGAGCCCAAGAATGCAAGAATTGTGGGGCTCGCTTTTTCGATCGACGCAACGCCTGCGCCAGCTGCTTTGGCACCGACTTCAAGAATGCGCGCGTCAAATCCGCGGGCATCGTGACCAGCTACTCGATCGTGACGGTTGGACCTCAACCGTTTGTGTCCGCCATCGTCGACTGCGGCGGGACTTCGGTGCGTTGCACCCTGGTGGGCGTCGAGCCGACCCCCGACCACGTGAGCCTTGGCATGAAGGTCAAGCTCACCACCTACTCAATGGGCAAAGACGCCGCCGGTGTCGAAGCCATCGGCTTCGGGTTCGCCCCGGCTTAGCAATCGTTTCTTCGTACCAACGGCATTTCAGGAGCACCAACCATGGCATCAGAAGACATCTGGATCCTCGGGTCCAACATGACCAAGTTCGGCAAGCATCCCGACGAAGATCTCGTCGACCTTGCCTCCGAAGCAGCGATGGCCGCACTTGCCGACGCAGGTATCTCAATGGCCGAGGTAGGCATCATGGGCGTTGGAAGCCTCATGAACGCATCGGCTGGCATTGGACAGCAGCTGCAAAAGCAGATCGGCCAGACGGGCATTCCGGTTTACAACGTTGCAAACGCCTGCGCCACTGGCGCTACGGCGTTGCGCGTGGCCATCATGGCCGTCAAAGCTGGCGAGACCGACGTTGGCATGGCTGTGGGTGTCGAGAAGCTCGCTGGTGCAGGTCTGTTGGGCCAAGCCGGCCGCGGCGCCGCATCTGACACCTGGGAGCCAAGTGGCCGATTTGGTGCTGTTGGCTCAACCGAAGGACGTATCGGCACCGGCATCATGCCTGGTGTGTTCGCCCAAGTCGGCATGGAGTACGGCCACAAGTATGGCGGCACCAGCTTCGAGCTGTTCGCTAAGATTTCCGAGAAGAACCACGCGCACTCCACGCTCAACCCGCTGGCTGCGTACCAGAAGCGCTTTACGCTCGACGAGATCATGAACGACGTCATGATTGCGTACCCAAATACCCGTCCCATGTGCTCTGGCAACTGCGATGGTGCTGCTGCCATGATCGTGGTCAGCGACGCCAAGCTCAAGACCCTCAGCAAGCGCCAGCAAAAGCATGCGGTCAAGATCTCTGCATCGGTCCTCACCACCGATCCATACCAAGAGGCATGCCAGGTCCTGCCCGACGTCAACACCCTCACTCGCAACGCAGCCAAGCAGGCGTACGAGCAAGCGGGCATTGGCCCAGAGGACCTCGACCTCGTGGAACTCCACGACTGCTTCGCAACAGCCGAGCTTGTCCATTACGACAACCTGATGCTGTGCGAAGAAGGCGGCGCTGCCGACTTCTTCGAATCGGGTGCCCCATGGCGCGACGGCTCAATGCCGGTCAACGTCTCGGGTGGGCTGCAGTCCAAGGGTCACCCCATTGGTGCGACCGGCATTGCCAACATCCACGAGGTTGCCATGCACCTGCGCGGCGACGCCGGTGATCGTCAGATCAAGGGGGCAAAGGTGGGTATGGCTCACGTCATCGGCCTTGGCTCCGCGTGTGGTGTGCACATCCTCGAAAAGTCAGCTGCGTAACGACGCTAGTTGGGTTGCCAGTTCCGTAGGTGTGGATGCTGGCAACCCGCACGCGTAGTTCTGGCACACGTAGGCGAACCCAGGTTCCTTCTCTTTCCAAAGCGGCGAATCGAACGGTTGGCCCCACGCAAGCACGGTGTCGGGCAGGTAGCGGCCCCGGAGCACGTCCAGGTAGTCCTCGCGCTCACCTGGAATGACAATGGCCGTGAAACCACGTGCGGTGTGGTCGACCGCACCTGCGAGGTTGGCAAACGAGGTCGGGTGGCGAACCGCCACAGGGGCGAGCAGCCGAATGGTTGCTTCTGCGTGGTCGCCATACTTTTTCTCGCCGGTCAGGGCTCCAAGGCGCAACAGCGCTACGACGGTTGCGCTGTTGGCACTTGGCACTGCGGTATCTACCAGGTCTTTGGGCCGCGAAATCAGCGACTCGGCATCCGTGCCGGTGGTAAAGACCCCGCCAGCCTCATTGTCCCAAAACAGTTCGATGAGTTGATCGGCTACCTCGCGGGCCCGCTCGATCCAGACCGCTTGGCCGGTTGCTTCGCCCAACCTCGTGAACGCATCGACGACTGCCGCATAGTCCGTCGCATACCCGAGGTGGCGTGCGGGCGCATCGTGACTTCCGGGTTGCCAAGAGCGAAGCCACCGGCCATCGGGTCGACGCAGGGTGGCAAAAAGGAACTCGCCGTTTTTGACCGCCGCATCTAGCCATTGCTGATTGGAGGTAGCAAGCGCCGCCTCGGCCAAGCTGGCCAGCATGAGACCGTTCCATTCGGTAAGCACCTTGTCATCGATACCGGGTCGGATACGCATCTCGCGAGCCTGAAAGAGCCGTTGTCGGCTGAGCTCGATGCTGGCGGGCCGTTTGCTATCGCCGCGCACGGGCCGTCGCAAGATGTTGCGGCCTTCGAAGTTGCCTTGCTCAGTGACCCCAAACCAGTTGCAGAACTCTCGTGCGTCGTCGCCAAGAACAGCGTCGATCTGTTGGGGTGACCAAGCATAGAACTTGCCCTCGACACCCTCAGTGTCGGCATCCTCGGCCGAGTAGAAGCCCCCGAGCGGGTCCCGGAGATCTCGCAGGACGTAGCTGATGGTTTCGTCCACCACCTGGAGGTAATGGTCGTGGCCGGTGACCTGCCACGCGTGGAGAAACGGACGAATGAACAGGGCGTTGTCGTAGAGCATCTTCTCGAAGTGCGGCACAAACCACTGGTCGTCTGTGGAGTAGCGACTGAAGCCGCCGCCGAGGTGGTCATAGATGCCGCCGGCCGCCATGGCATCGAGCGAGTTGGTGACCATGTCGAGAAGCGATGTCTTGACGTTGTTGTCGTCGGCCAAGACGTGCGCTCTAAGGAGCGCTTCATACGACATTGTCTGAGGGAACTTGGGTGCCCGCCCAAAGCCACCCCAACGCTGGTCGTAGGCCGTGGTCAGCGCCTCAACAAGGGCTGGCCCAAGATCTCGGTGCGGCATGGCGCCGGCTGGTTGCAGTCGCTCGCTCTGTTGGAGGCGGTCGGTCAACTCTGCGGCGGTGGCAATGACTTGGCCGCGTTGGCTGTCCCAGGCCTCTCGAACCCCGCGCAGCACGTCGGTGAAGCTCACGCCGTTTTCTCTGGCCACTTTGGGAAAGTAGGTGCCACCAAAGAACGGCTCACCGTTCGGTGTCAAGAAGACGGTCATTGGCCAGCCGCCTCTGCCGGTTTGAGCTTGGACGGCCTGCATGTAGATGGCGTCTACGTCGGGGCGCTCCTCGCGATCGACCTTGATGCAAGTGAAGTCGGCGTTCATTTGGGCGGCAGTGTCGACGTCCTCGAATGACTCGTGGGCCATGACGTGGCACCAGTGACATGACGAGTAGCCGACAGACAGCAGGATCGGCCGGTCGTGGGTGGCCGCATCCTCGAACGCGTCTGCGCCCCACGGGAACCAGTCCACAGGATTGTCGGCATGCTGGCGGAGGTAGGGGCTGGTCTCTGAAGCAAGCCGGTTCATGACTGGAGCCTATTTGGTAACACGATGCGAACGAGGCGACACTGCAGCTATGGCTTCACCCGAACCAATGTCTCCTTGGTCGCTCTGGGTAGCAGGAGCGCGCCCGAAGACGCTGCCGGCAGCCATTGTTCCGGTGGTGGTTGGAACCGCAGCTGCAGCCGACGGGTCAGGTGGGAGTAACGGCATTATCTGGTGGCGCGTCGCCTTGGCGATGCTGGTCTCGCTGTCGCTGCAGGTGGCTGTGAACTACGCCAACGACTACTCCGATGGGGTGCGTGGCACCGACGACGACCGAGTCGGCCCACTTCGGTTGGTGGGATCGGGTTTGGTCGCGCCCAAAGTCGTCAAAGCCGCTGCGTTTGCGGCGTTCGGGTTTGCTGCGGTCTGTGGATTGGTGCTGGCTCTGGCTACGAGTTGGTGGTTGGTGGCTGTTGGGGTCGCTTGCATCCTGGCCGGTTGGTTCTACACCGGGGGAGCGAACCCCTATGGGTACCTCGGGTTGGGCGAGGTCTTTGTGTTCGTGTTCTTTGGCTTGGTGGCCACGGTTGGTTCTGCGTTTGTGCAGACCGAGTCGGTGCAGGGTTGGGTTGTCGTTTGCGCCGTACCCGTGGGTTTGTTGGCCACTGCGTTGCTGGTCACCAACAACCTGCGTGACATCCCGACCGACACCGAATCAGGCAAGCGCACGCTCGCCGTGCGCTTGGGGGACCAAGGCACACGCTGGCTCTACATGGCGATGTTGGCCACCACCTTCCTTATCGTCGTTGCAGTCGGCCTGGGGTGGCGCTCGGCGGCGTTGCTTGGGTTGCTTGCGTTTCCGGTTGCCGTTGCGCCTGCACGCGTAGTGCAGTCGGGTGCGACGGGGTTGGCGCTCGTGGCAGTCCTGGCTGGCACGGCGCGCACGCAGCTCGTCTTCGGCATCACGTTCGCTTTGGGCCTTTGGATCGGCGCGTAGCCCACCGCTGGGACGCGAGAAGCCGGGCCTAACCAGCGGGCTGGTTGAACTCGATGCGGTTGCCGTCGGGGTCATGGAAGAACGCCTGGAGCGCGCTCCCTATGGGTTGGGGGTCTGTGACCTCGATGCCGTGCGAGCGGACATGGGCACAAGCTTCCTCGATGTTGGTCACCTCGAAGGCGAAGTGCTGCCCAACGTCTTGGGGGATGCGATCCAGTTCCAGGAGGTGCACTTGTCGCCCCGCTCCAACTTCGAGCCACCGGCCAGCGAACCCGAGGTCTGGCCGGTCAAGGACTTTGAGACCCAAGATGTCAACGTAGAACGCATGCGACCTCTCGATGTCTGCCACGTTTAGCGAGACGTGATGGATGTTGGCTACCAATGACATGGACAGAGGTTAGTCCCTGGTCCCCAAGTAGAGCTGAGCGGCGCCTGGGGCGAAGAGCTGACGGCTGGCATTGCTAAAGCCGGCGGCTCGCAGTTGGTCGATGAGCACTTTGGGCTCGGGCAAGTAGGCCAGAGACTTTGGCAGATAGCTGTAGGCGTTCTTGTCCGACAGCAGCCCGCCGATCTTGGGCACGATGCGTTCGAAATAGATGCTGTGCCCCGCTCGCAGAACCGGGTTGTCGGGCTTGGCAGCGTCGAGCAAAGCAATGCGACCGCCCGGCCTCAACACCCGGCCCAACTCTTCAAAGAATGGCTGCAACTCGACGAGGTTGCGCAAGGCGAAGCCGCAGGTTGCTCCATCGACTGACGAGTCAGCCAAAGGCAGGCGCAAGATGTCGGCCTGGAGCAGCGGAGCCACCGTGCGCGCTGCGCTCAACATGCCATGGCTGATATCGAACCCGATGGGGACGAGACCGGCGCGGGCGAGGTCGTTGCAGAAGTCACCGGTCCCGCAGGCCAGGTCGATCACGGACTCGCCGGCGCGCAGACCCATGAGATCGACTGTCTTGCGTCGCCAGCGAACGTCGAGCCGGAACGTCATGATCCTGTTGACGAGGTCATAGCGGGGGGCGATGGTGTCGAACATCGACCGTACTTCACGGACCTTCTGGTCGCCTTGGGGGAGGTGTTCTGGGTCGATGGTGCTCACGGTTCGATGCTATTAGCCCGCTTTGGCGCGGCCACAGCCACCTCGTGATTTGCTCGCAATTGACCGCACGCTGCGTCTATGTCGGTGCCGCGGTTCTTGCGCACGGTCGCATTGACCCCCATCTTTTCCAGATGGTCCCGAAACCCGTTGACGCGCGAGAGAGGCGTGCCTCGTACCGCGTACCCCGGGGTGGGGTTGAGCGGGATGAGATTGACATGGGCCCGCAGGTGCCGACACAGCTTGGCGAGCTGCTCCGCGTCGACAGCGCGGTCGTTGACGTTGTCGATCATTGCCCACTCGAAGGACAATCGGCGGTTCTTTATGCGCAGGTAGTCGGCGCAGGCATCAACGAGGTCGCCAATGGGGTAGCGCTTGTTGATGGGTACGAGTTCGTTGCGTAGGTCGTCGTTTGCAGCATGGAGGGATACCGCCAGATTCACGGGTAGGTCCTCGTTGGCCATCCGACGTATGCCCGGGACGATGCCCACGGTTGAAACGGTGATGTGGCGAGCCGAGACGCCAATGTCGCCGTGGATACGTTCGACTGCACCCCAAGTGGCGTCGTAGTTGGCCATTGGTTCGCCCATGCCCATGAAGACAATGTTTGAGACCCGCCGCGGCTGTGCTTCGCGGATGGAACGCACGACCTGCTCCACGATCTCGCCCACATTGAGCTGGCGCTCAAAGCCCGCTTGGCCCGTGGCGCAAAAGTCGCAGGCCATGGCGCAGCCAGCTTGCGAGCTTACGCACACCGTGCTGCGCTTGTTGTAGTGCATAAGGACGGTCTCAACCGTTGCTCCGCCATGCAGCTGCCACAGCCACTTGACGGTGTCGCCGTTGGGGGTGGTGGAGCGGGCAGTTTCGGTGAGCGCATAGGGCAGCGACTCGGCCAAATGGGCCCGCAAGTCCTTTGAGACACTGGTCATGTCATCAAAGTCCTCGAAGCGCTTGTAGAGGCCGTCCCAGACTTGGTCTACGCGGTACCGCGGTTCGCCCTTGAGATGGTCAGCGAAGCTTTCGCGATCGAGGAGGTAGCGGTTAAGCGGCGGTGGCGTCTTAGTCATGGTCACGGTTGTCTACTTGGCAGTGGTGAAGGCTCGGTTGATGCTGTGCGTGGAGAACCCGAGCCGATCGTAAGTGGCCAGCGCGGGTGCATTGTCCGCTTCGACATAGAGATTGGCGACCGTTATTCCTTGATCGCTCATCCACTCAAGACCAGCGAGTGTCATTGGCCCCCCAAGCCCGCGGCCGTGGAAGTCTGGGTCGATTGCGATCACGTAGATTTCGCCAATCACGGGTGTGAGCTCCTGGTGGAGTTTGGTCCAGCAGAAGCCGGCCATTACCCCGTCCAGTTCGAGAATCCGGAAACCCTGTGGATTGAACCAGGGTTCAGCCATTGCGTCGTCGAGACGAGCCTGATCGAAGCCGGATTGTTCGGGGTGCCAAGCAAACGCTCGGTTGTTCACTGCGAAGAACGCCTCGGCGTCTGTGCTGGGATCAAACGCTCGGGTGAGGAGACCACTTGGAGGCGCAGGCAGCGGCCGTCTGAGCTGCAACAGGTCGCGGTAGGGAGTGGCCAGATGTTCAAGGATTGCAGTATCGCTGTCGTGGGCTTCTTCGAGCCAGATCTGTTTGGGTGCCCCCGACGGCCCCAGGTTCGCGAGCTCAGTGGCGACATCGGCTGCCAAGCTGGCACGCGGATGGTCTGAGGAGACCGAGAGCGACGCTGCGAAGTCGCTGTTTTCTAGGGTTGTGCTCGTGATGGTCACCCTGAGAGCGTATCGTCGTTGCTCATGGCCAGACCGAGGACACCAAAGGGGCGAGCCCAACGGACGCACCTGCTGCTCAAGGACGAGTACCCCGAAGCGGAGTGCGAGCTCGACTACTCCACGCCGTTCGAGCTGCTGACCGCCACCATCTTGTCTGCCCAGGCCACCGACGTTTCGGTCAACAAGGCAACGCCCAAACTGTTCGAGGCATATCCAACCCCTGCTGACCTGGCCGCAGCGTCGCCCGAAGAGATCGAGCCATACATCAACTCCATCGGCCTGTTCCGTTCAAAGGCCAAAAACGTGGTGGGCATGGCCAACCGCCTCGTCGACGAGTACGGGGGCGAGGTCCCGGGAGCGATGTCGGACCTCGTGTCGCTGCCCGGGGTTGGCCGCAAAACTGCGAACGTCGTGCGCAGCGTGGCCCTTGGCCTTCCCGGCCTGCCGGTGGACACCCACGTGGGCCGGTTGGTGCGACGCCTCGATATCACTCAGGAGACAGATGCTGTAAAGGTTGAGCTCGCGCTCAACCCCATGGTGCCGGCTGGCGAGCGTGGCGAGTTCAGCTTGCGCATCATCTTGCATGGCCGCCGGGTGTGTTTTGCTCGCAATCCGGCCTGTGATTTGTGCGTCCTGGCCTCGTTTTGTCCCTCCGCTGGCACCTTTGCCGGCTGAGTTGTGGCATTTGTCACCTGCGGAGGCAGCTGGGTGACCCACTCAATGAGAACGAACAAACGATTCTGCCAAGAACGTTCCGTACATGGTTTCCACAGCGCTGCAATCCTGTGTAGTGTGAGGTTTCCAGGTTCCCGCCACCTGGTATGGCGACACACATATCGGGATCCGCCGCCCGATGTCGCCTAGGCCGGCACCCCTTTCCCCAGGGGTGCCGGTCGCCTTTTCCGTCGGCCGGTTCGCCGGGTTACCTAGTGGCCCGGTGCAGGCGCCGTGACGCAGCGCGCAGGGACCGCTCGACCTCGAAGAGCTCGTGGGCGATGTCCTCTCGGCCTTCTCCTTCGAAGACGCGGGCGGCAGCCACCACGCGGATGGTGATGTCTTCAAGTTGAGTGGAGACAGACGACAATTCGGCGCGGGCGCTTTCCATGCCCAGTGTCTATCGCGACCCGCTGGTGATGCGCGCAATTGGTTCGCCGACCTGGTCCTGTGACTTGTAGGTTGAACGGGTGCTGAACCGACTTGACCTGCGCGGACTCGACCCAAACACGCTGGGCGACCACCTTCCTCGGCCTGTCGTGGACGGCGACGAGCCTGTCGACGTCGTGCGCGAAATCATCGCCGACGTTCGCCATCGCGGAGACGACGCGTTACGGCACTACGCAGACAAGTTCGATGGTGGCGCGCCGGACCAGTTCCGCCTGCCCGCAAATGCCTTAGATGCCGCATACCAGCGCATCGACGCCCGACTTCGGGACGCGTTGGAATTGGCGGCCGAAAGCATCACTGCGTTCCACCAGACACAACGCCAACAACCCCACCGCCACCAGCACCGCGGCATGGTCATCGACGGGGTCCAACAGCCTGTGCGACGCGCCGGTTGCTATGTGCCCGGTGGCCGCGCCGCATACCCCTCCACGGTCCTCATGACCGCGGTCCCAGCGCGAGTAGCTGGTGTCGAAGAATTGTGCCTCTGCGTTCCTCCCGGGCCTGGCGGGCAGGTGGCGGATGTGGTCCTTGCTGCGGCAAAGATCGCGGGCGTCGACGAGGTCTATGTCGTCGGTGGGGCCCAAGCCATAGCGGCGATGGCCTACGGCACAGAATCCATAGCGGCGGTCGATGTGATTGCTGGTCCAGGAAACGTGTTCGTGGCCATCGCCAAGCGAGAAGTTGCTGGCGATGTTGGTGTCGCCGCGGCATTTGCTGGACCGTCCGAGATCGTCGTCATCGCCGATGAGACCGTTCCGGTGGATTTCGCAGCGATCGACGTCGTGGTCCAAGCCGAGCACGGTCCAGGTGGCCTGGCGTGGCTCATTACGCCGAACAGCGACGTTGCCGATCAGGTGTGCGCGGCGGTGGAATCCATCACCGAGGCATCACCACGGCGAGAAGACATTGCGGCCACGCTCGAAGAGGGGGGCTATGCGGTGGTCGTCGATTCTGCTGAAGATGCCATGACGGTCGCCAACCTCATCGCCCCAGAACATCTCCAGCTCATGGTCGCTGACCCGCAAGCGTTGGTCCCTCTTGTTCGGAACGCTGGAGCAGTGTTCTGTGGGCCGTTGTCACCCGCTTCGGTGGGCGACTACGTGGCCGGCCCTTCCCATGTGCTGCCTACCAACGGCACCGCACGATTTGCGGGGGCACTAACCGTGGCTGACTTCTGTAAGGACATCCACATTGTGACACTGGACCAGGCCGCAATCGATCAGGTGGCCGACGCGGTGGCCACCATTGCTGACGCCGAGGGCTTAGTTGCCCACGCCGCGTCGGTACGTATGCGACAGGGTCCACGATGAAGCGCCCACAGGTCCGCGACGATCTTGCGTTGATGGAGGGGTATCACTCGCCCCAGGTCGAAGTTTCGGTGCGGCTCAATACCAACGAGAGCCCGGTTCCGCCTCCTGCTGCCTGGAGCGACGCACTGCATGCCGAAATGTCCCAGATCAGCTGGAATCGGTACCCCGACCGCAACGCGACGGCGCTGCGCGCCGGATTGGCAGAGCTGTACGAGGTGGACCCGTCCATGGTCTTTGCGGCCAACGGCTCTAACGAGGTCCTGCAGTGCTTGCTGCTGGCATACGGCGGCCCGGGCAGAAGTGCTGGCCTGTTCGAACCTACCTATGCGTTGCACAGCCACATCGCAAAGGTGACGGGCACCGCCGTTGTCGAAGGAGAACGGGCACCGGACTACTCGCTCGATCCGGCCGAAGTCGACCGAGTCTTGTCCCAGGAGCCAAACGTTGTGTTTCTTTGTTCCCCCAACAACCCGACAGGCATGGTCGAAGACCCCGACGCCGTGCGCTCCATCGTTGAGCGGGTGGGCAACTACGGCGGGTTGGTTGTGGTTGATGAGGCGTACGGCCAGTTTGCTCCGTGGTCAGCAGTTGGGTTGGTCGACGACGATCAGCCGGTCGCTGTGTCTCGCACGTTCTCCAAGACGTGGAGCATGGCCGCTGCCCGCCTCGGGTACATGGTCGCCCCAACGTGGGTGGTGAACGCGCTCGAGAGCGTGGTGCTCCCATATCACCTAGACGCAGCCAAGCAGCTTGCCGGCACGTTGGCCTTGCGGTTCGAGCCAGAGATGCGAGACCGAGTTGCCCAACTGGTCGAGCAGCGCGACATCGTGGCCGCTGGGCTTGGTGAGTTACCCGTTGCCACATGGGACTCCGGCGCTAACTTTGTGCTGTTCCGCCCTTTGAACATGACCGGAGATGACGTCTGGGAACAGCTTCTCGCTCGCGACGTCCTGGTTCGAAACTGTGCCTCCTGGCCCCGGCTGTCGGGTTGCCTTCGAGTCACGATTGGGACCCCCGAAGAAAACAGGGCGTTTCTTGGCGCTTTGGGCGAGATACTGAAGCCATGACAGGTTCGCAGCCAGCACCACGAACGGCATCACGTAGCCGGGCCACAAAAGAGACGCAGATCGAGGTCCGGGTAGACATCGACGGTACCGGAGCCACAAACGTCGAGACCGGTCTGCCGTTCTTTGACCACATGCTCGACCAGCTTGGTCGTCACGGCGGCATGGACCTCGAGGTCTTCGCCAAGGGCGACATCGAGATAGACGCGCACCACACCGTCGAAGATGTTGGCATTGCCCTTGGCGACTGTTTTGGTGAGGCGCTGGGCGACAAGGCCGGTGTTCGGCGCTTTGCTACTGCGTCATGCCCGCTCGACGAGGCGCTCATCGATGTGGCCCTCGATCTGTCCGGAAGGCCGTACCTGCACTACGAGGTCGACCCACCCGGACAACAGATCTTGGGTGACCCGCCCTTTGATCCCCAGCTTGTCGAAGAGTTCTGGCGGGCATTCATCACCTCAGCGGGCATCACGCTGCATGTCTCGCTCGTCCGCGGAAAGAACACACACCACATCATCGAAGCCACCTTCAAGTCTGTCGCGCGTGCTTTGCGAGACGCGGTGCGGGTCGAAGGCGGCGGGGTGCCCTCTACCAAGGGTGTGCTGTGAGCCCCAGCTCAGAGAAAACCGCACCAAAGGTTGCGGTACTCGACTACGGGATTGGCAACCTCCGATCGGCGCAGAAGGGCCTCGAGCGGGCTGGAGCAAACGCTCACCTAACCGCAGACCTAGAAGAAGTCCTAGAAGCAGATGGGGTGGTCCTGCCCGGTGTTGGCAATTTCGGCCGCTGCGTCGATGCCCTGGCAGCCCACGGCGTCGACACCATTGCCCGCAAAGCCGCAAGTTCGGGCAAACCTTTCTTGGGTATCTGTGTTGGCATGCAGCTCTTGTTCGACGGCTCCGAGGAATCACCAGAGCACAGCGGGTTAGGCATCATTGGGGGCATGGTTCGACAGATCCCGGGCCAGGTCAAGCGCCCACAAATGCAGTGGAATGCACTCCACCAGGTCCGGCCATCTCCGCTCTTGACCGGCCTCGATGGGGCCTGGCTCTACTTCGTGCACTCGTATGCGGCCGATCTTGACGTGACCGCCTCTTCGTCAGTGGTTACGGCCACCTGCGATTACGGCGGCCCGGTGGTGGCTTCCGTGCAACAAGACAACATATTCGCTACGCAATTCCACCCGGAAAAATCCAGCGAAGCCGGGCGCAAGCTCCTCACCAACTTCGTCGACCTGTGTCGTGGAGGTACCGATGGCGCTTGACTTGTACCCCGCTATCGACCTCCGAGACGGTAAGTGTGTTCGCTTGATGCAAGGCGACTACGCCCGTGAAACCGTCTATGGCGACGATCCCGTGGCACAAGCCCAGATCTTTGCCGAGGCTGGGGCGCCGTGGATTCATGTTGTGGATCTCGACGCTGCCCGTAGCGGAGACCCGCTGAACCGGTCCGTTGTGGCCGCAATCGCTGCAGGCGTCGATGTGCCTGTCCAGACTGGCGGGGGTGTGCGGACCGTCGAAGCTGCTCAGGCGCTATTCGATGCAGGCGTGGCCCGAGTCGTCATTGGCACTGCAGCAGTGGAGAACCCTGCGCTCGCTGAGCAGCTCACCTCAGCAGGACATGCCGTGGCCATTGGCCTCGATGGACGCAACGGCAAGATCGCCACACACGGTTGGGAGACCGAGACAGATCTTGAAGTCGTTGCCATGGCTAAACGATTCGAAGACCTCGGAGTTGCTGCTGTTGTGGTCACCGAGATCGCCCGCGATGGCACGCTAGAAGGACCAGACATCGAGGGGCTTTCGGCAGTTCTTGCTGGCACGACTATCGATGTCATTGCCTCCGGGGGAGTGGGTACTGTTGCGCATCTGCGTCAGCTCGCTGAACTCAACGTCGGAGGACGTGCGCTCGCTGGGGTGATCGCAGGCCGAGCTATCTACGAAGGCACTGTCGATCTTGCTGAAGGCTTGCGGGCATGTCTGGGCGAGGGCAAACAATGACCAACATTCGCATCATCCCGTGCCTCGACGTCGATGCTGGTCGGGTAGTCAAGGGAACAAATTTCGTCGACTTGGTCGACGCTGGCGATCCCGTTGAACTCGCGGCGCGTTACGACGCTGAAGGCGCAGACGAACTGGTCTTCCTTGACATCACGGCGTCGTCAGATCGGCGCGACACCGTTTATGAACTGGTTCGTCGCTGTGCAGAAGAGGTCTTCATTCCGTTCACTATTGGCGGTGGTGTCAGAA
Source organism: Acidimicrobiia bacterium (assembly GCA_030431575.1). Classification (GTDB taxonomy): domain Bacteria; phylum Actinomycetota; class Acidimicrobiia; order Acidimicrobiales; family UBA8592; genus JAUIIS01. The sequence continues at coordinate 51,587 of JAUIIS010000002.1, forward strand.
CCGTCGAAGACGCCCGTCGGTTGTTGCGCGAAGGAGCCGAGAAGGTTTCTGTCAACTCAGCCGCCGTCGACAACCCACAGCTCATCGCCGATATCTCCAACGAATTCGGCAGCCAATGCGTTGTGTTGGCTATCGATGCCCGCCGCCAGCCCGAAGGGGCTGAGGTGCCCGAACGTTTCGAGGTCTTTGTGCACGGTGGACGCACCCCCACCGGTCTCGACGCCATTGGCTGGGCCCAACAGGGCGAGGCGTTGGGGGCCGGCGAGATCTTGTTGACGTCCATGGATCGTGATGGCACCCGTGACGGCTTCGACAACGTCTTGGTCCGCGCCGTGGCTGAGGCCACCAACATTCCAATCATTGCCAGCGGTGGCGTAGGGTCGCTCGATCACCTCGTGGCTGGCGTGGTCGAAGGTGGGGCCGACGCGGTACTGGCCGCAAGCATCTTCCACTTTGGTGAGCACACTGTTGCCGAGGCCAAAGCCCATCTCAGCAGCGCTGGAATTCCGGTCCGGCCGGTTAGCTAGCGACCGTGCGGGGCAAACGTTGAGGGTCTGACCCCACCGCCCACCGCGAGCGACGTGTGGTAGCTAGAACAACTTGTGGTGGTCGTAAGCCCTGTTGTCGTCGGCGGTTTTTTCGAGCACAACGACACCTTCGGCGGTGAGCTTGAGGGGAAGATCGCGGAGCGAGAAGGGGTCTGAGATGAGCTTGCGCACAACCCTTGCCGCTTTGACGTGGATGGGTACCCCGGCTGTGGTCTTTACCGGCACTCGCTCATAGGAGCGGTTCTTCATGGCGTACATGGCGGCGCTGCGGCAGGCCTTCATGCCAATGTCGTCAAACACGACGACGCCGCCCACGTCGAGCATGAGGTCGATGTAGAAGAAGTCCACCAGCGTGAAGTCGAACAGGTGCATGCCGTCGATGAAGGCAAAGTCGAACCTGCGACCCTCCGAAAGCAGGGCCGGAAGGGCCTCGTATGAGGGAACCTCTAGCACCTCAGTGATGCTGTCGAGGCCGGCGCGTTCGAGATTGAGCTTCCCAATGTTGTGGTAGTTGTCCTGCCCTGGGTCAACGGCCACGTGGCTCCCATTTCCCCGCTGTTTGTGCGCGCCAGCTATGAACAGCGCAGACATGCCATACGCGAGACCGATTTCGATCGAACTCGTGAGGTTGCGTTCGGCGATGAGTTCAGCAAAGGCTTCGCCCAGGCCGCGCCGAATGGAAGCCGGAAACGGGTTGATAGCTTTGCCGTCGGCATCGTGCACCTGGCGCTCTTTGTAGATCTTGTCGATCAGCTCTGGCATGCGCGCAGGATACTGCCGCTGCTGGTCACAGAGGTGGTCTATTCGTCTCGCGATTGGGACTGGTTCGCTATCTGGTCGACAAAGCCATGGAGAGCCTCTGCAACCACGTGGAGGCTGCCCGCAAGGAAGTGGTCAGCACCTGGCACAGGCTGAAGGCGACAGTTGCGCCAGTCCTCGGTGGCTTGGTTTGCCGATGCGGGCGGACGGAACTGGTCGTGGTCGGGCACCAACAAGAGTTTCGGTTTGATGGCCGTTGCTGCTGCCATGTCGTCGGGTTCGACAACCGACAAGGGAGCAGCGATGGCGAGCCAACCAGCGATCGAGTCGTTGTCCACGGCCAACGCAACATCGGCGCCAAAGGACCAGCCAGCGAGGACAACGGGGCACTGATACCGCTCGCTCAGGAGTGCAACAGCGCCAAGAACGTCTTGCTGTTCTCCGACGCCTTTGTCGTGGATCCCGGTCGAGCCACCAACCCCACGGAAATTGAAGCGCAGAGCCGGTACTTGGTCCTTGATGCAGTGGCGAAAAAGCGCGTCGGGCACAGGCGTGTGCATGTTGCCGCCATACGTGGGGTGGGGGTGGGTGATGACAACAGCGAGCGAGGCCGTCGGGGGCGCAAACAGTTCAGCTTCGAGGACTTCGCCATCGGGGGTGTGGACTTGTATTGGTGAAACAGCATCGTCGGTCACGCCCAACGAAGGTAGCCTCAACAATCGTGGCCAGCGCCAAATCCAACTCAAAGCACTCCAACACATCCAAGCCTGCCAGGGGGACTCACAGCGTCGCCCCTGAAGAGCGGCTCCCGATCAAGATGCTGAACGACCGCATCTTGGTGGAGATCCCTACCGACGAAGGCGAGAGACGCTCTACCGGTGGCATCCTTATCCCTGCGACTGCGCAGGTGTCCCGGCGTCTCACGTGGGCTGAAATCAAGGCGGTGGGGCCCAACGTGCGAAGCATGGAGATCGGCGACCAAGTGCTCTTCAACCCAGAAGACCGCTACGAGGTCGAGGTACGCAACCACGACTACATCATCCTGCGGGAGCGAGATGTGCATGCTGTGGCGGCTGAACGTCTCGAAGAGGGCTCGACGGGGCTTTACCTGTGACCTCAACACGCGAGCAGTTTGGCGAGCTCGCAGCGGGACACACCGTCGTGCCCGTCTGGCGTGAACTTGTGGCCGACCTCACCACCCCCGTGGCCGCTTTCGCCCGCGTGTGCGGCGACGGACCGGGGTTCCTGCTCGAGTCCGTCGAGAATGGCGAACGTTGGAGCCGCTATTCGTTCATTGGCAGAAACCCACTCCTGACCATCACGAAGAGGCCCAGCGGCGTGGACGTCGATGGGGCCCTGCCAGAGGGCATCGAAGTGGGCGACGGCGTGTTGGACCTGCTCGAACAGCTCCTTGCACACTTGCGCGCACCCACCGTAGAGGGGCTACCTCCGCTGCACAGCGGCGTCATGGGCTACCTGGGCTACGACATCGTGCGCGAAGTGGAGCGTCTGCCCAACGTGCCTGTCGACGATCTCGGCCTTCCCGAAGCCATGTTGTCAGTAATTGGCGAGCTTGCGGTCTTCGACCACTGGCGCCAACGCGTCATCCTGATAGCCAACGTGCTGGTAGCCCAGGACGCCACCGAGGCTGAAGTCGACGCGGCCTATACCGACGCTGTAGCTCGGCTCGACTCGTTGGCAGCCGACGGTGCGCGTCCGTTGAGCGAACCGTTCTTAGAACCACCCACCGGCGAAGTCGAGCTTCCCGAGGTTCGGTCCTCGATGACTGCTGGCGAGTACGAGTTGGCCGTCGAAGCCGCAAAAGAACACATCTTGGCTGGCGACATCTTCCAAGTCGTGCTGTCTCAGCGATTCGACTTTGACCTAGAGGCCGAACCCTTCGACGTCTACCGGGTTCTGCGCCAGATCAACCCCAGCCCGTACATGTACTTTGTGCGCCAGCCCGACGTATCCCTTGTTGGTTGCTCGCCCGAACCCATGGTGCAGCTCCTCGAAGACAGGGTGATTAGCCGCCCCATTGCCGGCACCCGCCGACGCGGTGCCACTGACGAGGAGGACCGAAGGCTTGGAGCCGAGCTTGCCGAGCACCCCAAGGAAGTCGCCGAACACATCATGTTGGTTGATTTGGCCAGGAATGACGTTGGGCGCGTGGTGTCCTATGGCAGCCTCGAGATCGACGAGATGATGACGCTTGAGCGATACAGCCACGTGATGCACCTGACCTCCCAGGTATCGGGCGAACTCGCTGAGCACAAGACCCCCATCGATGTACTTCGGGCCACGCTGCCTGCCGGCACGGTTTCTGGGGCCCCAAAAGTGCGAGCGATGGAGATCATCGATCAGCTTGAGCCCGTTAAACGTGGCCCCTATGCAGGCATTGTTGGGTACCTCGACTTCTCCGGCAACATCGACACTGCGATTGCCATTCGTACCATGGTCATCAGTGAGGACCGGGCATCGGTGCAGGCCGGGGCCGGGATCGTGGCCGACAGCGTGCCCGCAGATGAGAACCAAGAATGTTGGAACAAAGCGCGAGCATTGCTGGCCGCAGTCAAGCCCGCTGAGCGCATGAGCAGAGCCCGCCAGGAGAACCAGTGACTACCGCTACAGTCCCCGCAGCCTTCACCAGTCCAGCTGGTGTGATTGTCGACCGCGACGTTGTCACCGCGTCCGGGCCTGACACTGACACCTTCCTTCAAGGTCAACTCAGCCAAGACATCGTTGCGCTGGAATCTGGGGCGTCGGCGTGGTCGCTACTGCTTTCGCCTCAGGGCAAGGTCGAGGCATGGCTACGCGTGACAAGAACCGGCGAGAACGCGCTTGTCATGGACGTCGACGCGGGTGTTGGCCAATCCATGCTCGAACGTCTTGGCCGTTTCAAGCTTCGTACCAAGTGTGACCTTGCCCTCGAGCACTGGGAGGCATTGGCGGTGCGTTGGGCGCTAGACGCGTCGGCTCCAGATTTGGCTAACGCTCCGGCGAGTGCCTTGGTTGCTCAAGCCGAGTGGCCCGGGGTCAATGGAGTTGACCTGTTGGCACCCGAGTTCGCTCCAGATGCGATCACCGCGTTGGATGTTGCCGAAGCAACTTTGGCCGATTACGAAGCTCTGCGGATTGCTTGTGGCGTGCCCGCTATGGCGACCGAGCTGGCCGATGGTGCCATCGCCGCGGAAGCGGGGATCGTGGAGCGCAGCGTCAGCTTCACGAAGGGCTGCTACACCGGCCAAGAGCTAGTGGCGCGCATAGATAGCCGCGGCAACAACGTGGCGAAACGCCTGGTGGGAGTAGTGGCTCTGGACCCTCGAGGCATGCTCATATCGGGGGAGCCGGTCTTGGTCGACGGTGCTGAGGTTGGCGCAGTCACCTCTGCCGCAGGCAACATTGGTCTCGCCTACCTGAAACGATCCGTTGACTCGCTACCGGTCGAGGCCGCTGTGGGCGACACCCCGGCTGTCCTTCAGAACCTCCCGCTTGTTTCTCGCTAGTAGGTTTTGCTCATTCTTTGGCCCGAAGGGCCGATATCTAAGGGTGTATGAGGTCCCGGACGGTTTTGGGGCTTGTTAGTGTCAGCGGTAGCAGCAAAAAGTCTGTGAGCATTCTGTGATGCCTGGGGCAACCCACTACGACATCTTGGGAGTATCTCCAAACGCCGACGCGGTCGCGCTCCGGAAGGCATACCTGCACCAGGCACGCATGCATCACCCCGACTTCCATGCCGTCGACGGCCAACGCGAAGACGCCGAGGAACGGATGCGCCTCGTCAATGAAGCGTGGGCCGTGGTGGGTGACACCACGTCGCGCGAGCGCTACGACCGCGATCTCCGACTCAGTGGGCGGTTGAGCTCCGATGGGGCCGCTCCGGCGGCCAACCGTCGCCCTCCACCGGCCGACGCGTTTGCCGACGCAGGAAGCTACACCACACCCCCGAAGTGGATCACGGTGGCCCCTGCGCTGGCCCTTGTGTGTGCATTTGGCAGCTTCGTCGTGGGCTTCATGACAGGGCTTGCGCCCGTTCTGGCAGCGGGGTTGGTGTTTGCCATGTTGGGCGCAATCTTGTTCTTGATTGCCCCCATGGTGGCGCTGGCACGCTCGAAGCGAGATGATGGTGGCCGTGGCCACGTATCTGGACGCAATCCTTCACCATCACCGTCAACGCGCAAGCGACGACCAGCGTAGTTTGAGCGGCCTCATCGAGGTCGCTGCTGGTTGTGAGGCGCCCCGACGCTTCATCGAATCCATCGTCGGTGCCCCTGGGCTGGCGGCGATCACCGAGGTCAAACGGAGGTCTCCGTCCAAAGGGGACTTGTTCGCCGACCTCGACCCTGCGGTGCTAGCTCAGCAGTATGAACGCGGTGGCGCCTCTTGCCTGTCGGTGCTGACCGACGGACCACACTTTGGTGGCTCCTCCAACGATCTCGTGGCCGCCCGCTCCGCAGTAGGGCTGCCTGCACTACGCAAGGACTTCACCGTTGACCTACGTGACATTTGCGACGCTCGCATCATGGGTGCCGACGCTGTCCTACTGATTGCGGCAGCGCTCGACGATGCTGAGCTCTCTGACTTCCATGCCTTGGCTGTCGAGCTTGGCCTCGATGTCCTTGTAGAGACACACGACGAGGCAGAGGTAGAACGAGCCCTCGCTATCGATGCCGCGCTCGTTGGGGTGAACCAACGAGACCTCGTGACGTTTACGGTTGACCAGGAGCGGGCCATTCGTGTGGGTAGAGCCATCCCCGAGGGCGTGGTCAAGGTTGCCGAGAGTGGTGTTCGCGGCCCTCAAGACGCCGCAGCGCTTGCGGCAGCGGGTTATGACGCCGTCCTCGTGGGCGAGTCTTTGGTGACGTCAGGGGACCCCGAGTCCGCCGTCAGGGCACTGATTGGCGACGCCGACGCCAAATGACTACGGGCCGGTGACCTGGGGCGAGTATCGTCTGCCGGGTGTTCGTAAAGATCTGTGGCATAACCAGCGAAGAAGACGCCTTGTTGGCTGTCGCTGTTGGTGCAGATGCCGTGGGGTTTGTCTTTGCCCCATCCAAGCGTCAGGTCGCTCCTACCCGGGTGGCCGACATCGTGAAACGACTTCCGCGAGAAGTCATGACCGTAGGTGTATTCAGGGACGAAACACCCACCCGGATCCGCCAGATCATTAACCAGACGGGCCTTCAGGCCGTGCAGTTGCACGGGCACGAAAGCCCCGACGTGGTTGCCGAAGTGAAGAACGATGTGCGCACCGTGTTCAAGGCTGTTGTGGCCGGTACACCCGATTTCGAGCACGCGGACCGTTTCGGCGCAGATGCCATCTTGGTCGATGCTGCCACACCTGGGTCGGGCCAAGTGTTTGACTGGCGCCTGGCCGAAGGAGCCCCGAGTGGGGTCCCGCTCATCATGGCGGGCGGCCTCAACCCAGACAACGTGGGCGACGCGATCGACAAGGTGCGTCCTTGGGGTGTCGATGTGTCTTCTGGGGTCGAGCGCTCTGCCGGAGTAAAGGACCCCAATCTCGTGCGGCTGTTTGTAGCCAATGCCAGGGCTCACACGCCAAAGCTGTACGAGTCAGCGATGCCCTTTGGCGTTGAACCTTACGATTGGCAGGAGGATGCCACATGGCGATGACAGAACCGACGCCCGATGGACGTTTCGGGCGATTCGGTGGACGTTTCGTGCCCGAGAGTCTGATCCCGGCTTGTGAAGAACTCGAGGTTGCCTTCCGCAAGTACTGGGCGGACGACGCGTTCCGTAGTGAGCTTTCCGGCTTGCTTAACGACTACGCGGGTCGACCTTCGCCGCTCACCGAATGCCACCGACTTTCAGAAGAGCTGGGCTATCGCGTCCTGTTGAAGCGCGAAGACCTCAACCACACCGGTAGCCACAAGATCAACAACGTGCTCGGCCAAGCCCTTCTTGCGAAGCGCATGGGCAAAAGCCGCCTTGTTGCTGAGACCGGTGCGGGTCAGCACGGTGTGGCCTCAGCAACTGCAGCGGCACTCTTTGGCATGGAGTGCGTGGTTTATATGGGTGAGGTCGACGTCGAACGCCAGGCGCTGAACGTCTTTCGCATGCGTTTGCTTGGCGCTGAGGTCCGAACGGCCATGAGCGGTAGCCGGACACTAAAAGACGCCGTCAACGAGGCCATGCGCGACTGGGTGGCAACGGTCGAGGACTCGCACTATTGCCTTGGTTCTGCCATGGGTCCGCACCCGTACCCGTGGATGGTGCGAGAGTTCCACCGGGTCATAGGGACCGAGGCACGTGAGCAGTGCTTGGCGCTCACCGGCGCTGATCCCGATGTGGTGACTGCGTGTGTTGGCGGGGGATCAAACGCCATCGGCATCTTCTCGGGCTTTGTCGACACCGACGCCGAACTTGTCGGGGTCGAGCCCGCTGGTGGGGCGGCCATAGACCGCGGCGTACCCGGGGTAGTCCATGGCAGCCTGTCGTTTCTGATGCAGGACGAAGAGGGCCAGGTCCTCGAAGCCCAGTCGATCTCGGCCGGCCTCGATTATCCCGGCATCGGCCCAGAACACGCGCACCTCGCCGACAGTGGCCGCGCGCGCTACGAAAAGGTTACCGACGACGAAGTTGTCGAAGCGTTCCAGCTTCTGTCGAGGACCGAAGGCATCATCCCCGCGCTCGAACCAGCCCACGCCCTGGCCTGGATGTCGAGAGCGCGAGAAGAACTCGCGGGCAAAACCGTGTTGTTGAACCTTTCTGGGCGTGGCGACAAGGACGCTGTGCAGATGATGGAGATTCTTGGATGAGTGCGTCGCGTGGAACCATCGAAGCGGCGCTGCGGGCGCGACGCGACAGCGGAGGCAAGTGCCTGGTGCCCTATATCACCGGCGGTTTTGAGGGGTACCTCGATGCCATCTCAGCGGCCGCAGATGCTGGCGCCGACGCCATCGAAGTAGGCATTCCATTCTCGGACCCGGTGATGGATGGCCCCGTCATCCAAGAGGCCAACGAGATTGTGTTGCGCAACGGGGTCACCCCGGCTTCCATCATCGACGAGGTCGCAACCCTCGATGTCGACGTGCCCATGGCGGTCATGACGTACTACAACATTGCCTTCCGGTTTGGGCTCGACCGGTTTGCCCAATCGCTCCATGCGGCAGGGATATCGGGAGCAATCCTGCCAGACATGCCACTTGTCGAGGCCGGGCCCTGGGTGGAAGCTGCCGACAATGGTGGCGTGGAAACCGTTCTCCTAGCTGCGCCAACGACTACTGATGCGCACTTGCCAGCAATCTGTGATCGCAGCCGCGGCTTTGTCTACGCCGTCGGGCTCTTGGGTGTCACTGGTGTGCGTGACGAACTCGCCGATAGTGCCAAAGTGATCGCTGCCCGCTGCAAAGCAGTTACCGACACGCCGGTGTTGGTGGGTGTTGGCGTGGGTACTCCTGCACAGGCCGCAGAGGTATCTACCGTGGCCGATGGGTGCGTTGTTGGTACCGCAATTGTGCGCAAGCTCATAGACGGAGGCGGCCCCGAAGCTGTGGGGCAGCTCGTGGGCGAGATCCGGACCGCGCTCGACGCTGGCTGACTGGTGCCTGTCGACAAGCGCCCGACTATTGGCATCGTCTCAGGCTCGGGCCCAGAGGCCGGCATCGACCTGTTGGCAAAGGTGCTTCGGCACAACCAAGACCTGTTGGGCTCGGAGTTTGCTGGCGACCTCGACGCCCCTCGGGTGGTGTTGATCTCGGAGCCGCTGCTGGGTAGGTCGATGGACCTTGAGCGCTACGAGAACGAGGTTTGGGAGGCGCTGCGCTCCACGGTCGAAGCCATGGATCCCCACGTAGACACTTATGCGATCGCGTGCAACACCCTCAACTGGTTCGAACCACAGTTGCGCCAACTCGGTACGCAGGCAAGCTTTGTGTCGTTTCAGTCCGTGGTCTTGGCGTGGCTGAAGCAGAATTCATGCGCTGAGGTTGGCTTGTTGGGCGCTGCCCCGGTTACCGATATGGGGGAGTGGTCGGCCTACCGCAGCGTCGCGGACCAGGTGCGGGTGGAGACGCCAGCGAACAGCGAGTCCCTGCACCAGCTCATCTACGATGTGAAACGTGTCGGGAGCAGCGACCCGGCACACAGACGGAGGTTCGAGTCGTTGCTCAGCGACATGAGCGCTGACACCGTCTTGTTGGCGTGCACCGAGTTGCCGCTGCTGGGCGAGGTGGAGACCGACAAGACGCTGGTGGACGTGACCGACTTGGTCGCATTCGAACTTGCCACTCGGTCGCTCCAGTGCCGCGGGAATGCCGATTGACGGTGGCGGGTTCTTAGCTCGATGGGTGACCTTCTCCTGGACGTACTGCTTCCGAAGACGGACCGAGTAGTAGGGATTCAGTGGATTGTCATGTCTGCGTTCTGGTTGGTTGTCATTGCCCTCACCTGGCGTAAGGACCGCGATATCCGCCATTTCGCGTGGGGATTGGCCATGCTGAACCTGGCCTGGTTTGCCGCGCGAACCATCCACTAGCTCAAGCCGGAGAACCGATGTCAAAGAAGTCGAGGCGATAGTTCTGTGTCTGAAACGTACGATCTTGTGGCTCTTGGCGGTGGCGCTGGTGGCTTGGCAGCGGTGCGCACCGCTGCGGCTGAAGGGAAGACGGCTGCGCTTGTGACTGAGGGTCCTATTGGGGGCGACTGCACCTGGACGGGTTGTGTCCCTTCGAAGACGCTGCTGGAAGCCGCAGCATCTGGGATGTCGTTTGCATCAGCGATGCAGCGGGTCCACCAAGCCATTGCCCACATTGCGGGCACCGAAGACACAGCGGTGCTGAACGCCGAGGGTGTCGACGTGATTGCGGGTCGGGGCCGCCTCAGTCGCGACGGTTCGCTGGACGTCGACGGTCGGCGCATTGAGGCTGGAGCCATCGTAGTGGCCACAGGCGCCCATGCAGCGCTTCCTCCCGTGCCCGGGCTTGGCGACGTTGGGGCCCTCACCAACGAGAACTTCTGGGAGCTGCAGCGGCGACCCGCAAGTTTGGCGGTGCTTGGCGGTGGCTCCGTGGGCTGTGAACTCGCCCAGGCGATGGCGCGGTTCGGTACCAAGGTGACCTTGTTCGAGATGGCTCCACGGCTGCTTGTGCGCGAGGACCCCGAGGCCTCTGAGGTCGTGCGTGCCGCCCTGGTAGGCGACGGCGTTGCCGTCCACACCAGCGCCCGCATCGACAAAGTCGAACGTGCCAGTGATGGGCAGGTTCGCGTGCATGTCGGAGGCCACGTCACAACCGTCGAACGACTGCTTGTGGCCGCTGGCCGCCTTCCCAACACGGCTGACCTGGGCTTGGAGGATGCAGGGGTTGCCCTTACCAGCACTGGCCACATCAAAGTCGACAGACGTCTCAGGACCACCGCCGACCGCATCTGGGCTGTTGGTGATGTCAACGGCCTGCTTGCGTTCACCCACGCTGCCGATGAGCAGGGGCGCCTGGCGGCATGGGGGGCCCTGGGCCAACGCCTTGCCTGGAAGTTCGACGCAACGCGTGTCCCGTGGGTGACCTTCACGTCTCCAGAAGTTGCCCGAGTAGGACTGCTGGAGGCCGAGGCTCCACGCGGTTCCAGGGTGGCCTACCTGCCCATGGCCGAGAACGATCGTGCTGTGGCCGCACAATTGACCGAGGGCTTCATCAAGCTCATTGCGGCGCCCCGGCGAGGTCTGGGTCTCGCTGGCGGCGGCAAGCTTGTCGGGGCAACAATCGTTGGTGCCAGAGCAGGCGAAATGATCCACGAACCGGCGCTGGCCATCCGGACCAACATGTTTACCGGCAGGCTGGCCCAGCTCAGCCATGCGTATCCCACATGGAGCGTCGGTATTCAGAAGTGTGCTGGCCAGTTCTTTAGAGAGGTCGAAGGTCGCAGCGCCCGTCCCGCCAACCGCTAGGCCTGCTGAAGCTATGGCACCGGGGAATGTTCTTTGTGGCCACCAGCTTGAATCCGAGCCAACCACAAGTGGGGCAGAAACTACCGAGTCCAATGACCGGGCCCCGCTCGATCGACGGACCCCTAGGGTCGCCTAGAACCGGTCACGCATTTGTGCACCTTCGGGTTTGCGTGGGCGCCATTTCACCCAGACGCTGCGATCTTGTGCTAGCGGGGTGAGCTAGGAGTCGGCGAGACCTTGGCCAAAGCGGCGGAGGCGCTCTATGGCTTCGGGGTCGGCACCTTCAGGCATGGGTTGGGCAAGCGCAGCCTTGATGCGGTCGTAGGTGGCGGCTTCTAGCCCGCAGTCGCGGCATTTGTCGAGGTGTGCGGCAACCAGGGGTGCGTCGGCGTCGTCGAGTTCGCCGTCGAGGTAGCTTTGGAGGACCTTGCCCACTTCGCGGCAGTCGAGGCCGGGTGTGTTCTTGCGCCAGAAGCGTCGTTTGATACTCATGTGATCCCTCTGGGCCCGACGCCAGCTGCGTCGAGGTGTTTCTTGATCCGCTTACGGGCCCGATGTAGCCGGCTCATGATGGTGCCCACGGGTACCCCAAGCTGGTCGGCGGCCTCCTGATAGGAGAGGCCGTTGATGTCGACAAGTTGGACGACATCTCTAAATTTGTCGGGTAAGGACGTGAATGCTGTTTCCACCTCGGCATCGAAACCCTGTTCGACAACGAGTTCTTCCGTTGAGCGGCCTTCTTCTCCGGGGTCTCGGACGCGTTCCATAGTGGCGTCGGGGTCTTTGAGGAGTTCCGGCCGTTTGCGGCGCACGCTGTTGATGTGTGCGTTTCGCACGATGGTGAGTAGCCATGCTCTTGGATAACGCCCGTCGAAGCGGTCGATGGCACGGTAGGCACGGAGCAGCGCTTCTTGGACCACATCTTCGGCATCGCTGCTATTACGAGTGATGGACAGTGCCACCCGGTACATGATGTCCACTTCGGGTAGCACATACTGGTCAAAGCGGCGCTTTGCTTCTGCCTCGTCGCGTTTGGGTCCCGGATCAGCCACGTCGAGATACTACCGGCGAGGTGCCGTATTGACGGGATCGGCGGTGCGAGCAGGCACCGCGGAATGTTTGGAGGCCGTGCGGGTGTTTGGTGGCTATGAGCTGGCTCGACCATCGCTACACGGCACGGCGCCTCGATCGATTCGTTGATGACGCATTGCCAGATCGCGACGTCGACCGGGTGGCCAGCCACCTGATTTGTTGCCCGGAATGCAGCGCGGGTGTGCGGCTGCTGCTGCGGATTCGAGCTTCGTTGCGGTCGATCGAGGCGAACCCGCAAACCACGCTCACGTAGTGGGTGCTACACAAAAACGGCCGATTGCCCCGGTTTTGCCACTACAACCGTGTAATTTGGCGGTGTCTCGAGGCGCGACCCACCGGGCCGGGATTTGAGACAAACACAGCAACCCGCACATGCGGGCCAGGAGGAAACACCATGAACAAGTCCGAGCTCGTCGATGCACTCGCAGACAAGGCTGGGGTCAGCAAGACCGATGCCGACGCTGTCCTGAAAGCACTCGAAGATGTAGTAACCAGTGCCGTCGCTACCGGCGGCGACAAGATTACGCTCCCAGGTTTCTTGACCTTCGAGCGCACCTACCGCAAGCCACGCACCGGTCGCAACCCCCAGACCGGCGAGACCCTCCAAGTCCCTGGCGCGAATGCCATGAAGGTCAGCGCAGGCTCCAAGCTCAAGGCCGCCGCAAAAGCATCGACCTGATCCCACAGCTACTAGGTGGGTAACCGCGAGGGTCGCTTCGGCGGCCCTCGTGCGTGTTTTGACGAGGACCTCGAGTTCCTCATGTCCTCGTACCCGGCCTGTGGCGACACAACAAGTAGTGTCGAGTCCCATGAGCGATCATCCCGCGCCCCATACGGTGCTCCCGCACCGAGACCCGTTCCTTTTCCTCACCGAGGTCACCGCAATAGAGTCCGGGACCTGGGCCGAGGGCTATTGGCAACTCAGCGGCGAAGAAGACTTCTTTGCCGGACATTTTCCTGGGCGGCCCACCCTGCCAGGGGTGCTGCAGTGCGAAGCCATCGCCCAGCTTGGGGCGTACGTTGTGTTGATGGACCCAAACTACGCAGGCAAGTTGCCGCTCTTTGGCGGCCTCGACAAGGCTCGCTTTCGCCGGCAGGTACTGCCAGGCGACCGAGTTGACCTTCGGATCGACGTCAAGCGCATGTCGGCGCGAGCCGGCAAGGCCGAGGGCGTCGCCAGTGTTAACGGCGAAACCGCATGCAGCGGCGAGCTGATGTTTGTGATCGTGGACGCTTAGGACCTGCGCGGATAGGCCATGGTCACCGCACAGGTCCTTGCGCTCGTTCCCCGCTGTTGGCCCTGCGGGCCGGGCCGCTCGGGCCCAGGGTCCTCGCGTCTCGGCGGGCTCCGCCCACCTATCCGCTGCGCCCCTTAGCTGAAACTACGCGCCGGGTCCGAGCACCAATGTGCCGTTGTGGCCACCGAACCCAAAGCTATTCGACAATGAGGGCCCTGGGATCCAGTCGGCGGCCTGGCCTGTTACCAGGTTGATCTCGGGGAGTTCGGGGTCTGGCGTCGCAAAGCCGTGTGTGGGCGGCACCTGACCGTTTTGTATGGCCAAGATCACCGCAACAGCCTCGATGGCGCCAGCCGCGCCCAGGGCATGCCCTGTGGCTCCCTTAGTGGAGGTGATGAGTGGCCCGTTGGCGCCGAACACCTTGGAGACGGCGTGCGCTTCGGCAGCGTCGTTGAGGGGTGTGGACGTGCCGTGTGCGTTGATGTGAGCCACATCGCTCGCAGTGATGCCAGCGTCTTCCATGGCGAGCTCCATGCACCGGATAGCGCCGACGCCGCCCGGTGACGGCGCCGTGATGTGATGCGCGTCGGCGGTGGATGCTGAACCCAACACTTCGCCCACAATGGTGGCCCCGCGGGCAACAGCCATGTCCCATTCTTCGAGGACCAACACTGCCGCAGCCTCCGAATGCATGAACCCGTCGCGTTCAGCATCGAAAGGCCGCGAGATCCCCGCAGACGAGATGGCGGTCATGTTGATGAATCCCTGCATGGCCACCGGGCTCTTTGTCGCCTCGGTACCCCCAGCAATAACGGCATCGCAGCGCCCGTACTTGATGAGGTCTGCGGCCCGCCCAATGGAATGGGTGCCTGCGGCGCACGCTGTGACCGTGTTTTCGCAGGGCCCTTGGAAGCCGTACTTCATGGAGATCGAGGCTGGCGCCGCGTTGCCCATCATCATGGGGATGAGGAACGGCGACACGCGCCGCGCTCCTTTGGTGAGGAACACCTCGATCTGGTCTTCGAGCGTCGCGATCCCACCGACCCCGGTACCGACCCAGACTCCTGTGCGAGCTGGGTCGGCGCTGAGCTCACCGGCTTGGGTGAGGGCTTCGTCGGCCGCAGCCAGTGCGAACTGGGTGAAGCGGTCCGAGCGCCGAGCCTCTTTGGGATTGTCGAAGTAGGGAAGGGGGTCGAAGTCAGCGACATCGAAGCCGTGTTCTGGCGGACCACTGAGTAGGCCTTGCCAGAACGCGTCGTTTCCTTGACCGCAGTTGGCAACGACACCTGTCCCGGTGATCGCGACACGCCGAGTCATTAGAGCTTGCCGACTACCAGATCGAATGCCTGGCCAATGGTGTCGATGCCTTCGAGCTCTTCTTCTTCGACAGTGACATCGAACTCTTCTTCGAGGGCCATGACGAGCTCGACAAGGTCGAGGCTGTCTGCGTCGAGGTCATCGGCGAAGCTGGCCTCTTTGGTGACCTTTGCTTCGTCGACTGACAGCACCTCGACGGCACATTTCTGGAATCGGGCGAACTGCTCGTCGCTCACTTGGATAGCTCCTCAGGTTGGATGGTTTCGCGGATGCGAGTTGTTGTTGGTGCCGTCATGATCCCATGGCCAGCCCGCCGTCGACCGGCAGGACGGCTCCAGTGATATAGCCGGCGGGTTCTGATGCAAGGAACGCCACGGCAGCGGCGACCTCTTCTGGTCGGGCGAATCGGCCAAGGGGAACGGCTCCGAGGATCCCTTCCCGCTGGTCATCGCTTAGCGCGTCGATCATATCGGTCTGGACCGGGCCCGGAGCGACGATGTTGACCGTGACGTTGCGGGAGGCGAATTCTTTGGCCAGGGAACGACCCAAGCCCACGAGCCCTGCTTTGGATGCTGCGTAGTTGGCTTGGCCGGCTTGACCGCCGAGCCCAACCACCGAAGACAGGTAGATGATGCGGCCCCATCGGGCCTTCATCATGGATTTTACGGCACGTTTGGAGACACGGTAGCCAGCGGTGAGGTTGGCGTCGATGACGCTTGTGAAGTCGTCTTCGGACATACGCAGCATGAGTCCGTCTTTGGTGATGCCAGCGTTGGACACCAAGATGGTCACTGGGCCGAGCTCGCTTTCGACCGTGCTGAACGCTTGGTCGACGTCGTCGGCGCTGGTGACATCGCAGGCCACCGCGAAGAGGCGAGGATCATCGGGTGGGCGAGAGCGGTAGGTGACCGCAACTTTGTGCCCATCGTCGGCCAACGCTTGCGCAATGGCGAGGCCAATGCCTCGGTTGCCGCCTGTGACGAGGGCGACGCGTGCTTGGGGGTCGTCGCTCATGTGGCCCCCCATCGGATAACCGCACTGGCAGAAGTCATGCCGGCTCCAAAGCCCACGAGTAACACAAGGTCTCCTTGTTCAAGTCTGTCGTTTTCGATGGCGTCGACAAGCGCCAGCGGAATGGACGCCGACGACGTGTTGCCGAGGCGGTCAAGTACCACGGCCGCACGTTCAAGCGGGATGCCGAGGCGCTTCATGGAGGCTTCGATGATCCGTACGTTTGCTTGGTGGGGGACCACGAGTTTGATGTCTTCGGCGCACACGCCGGCTTGCGTCAACGATGCGTTGCCCGAAGCGGTCATGGCCTTCACGGCTTGTCGGAAGACCTCTTTGCCCTCCATGACCAGGTGCACGCCCATGTCGGCGTAAAGCAGCCGTCGGAGGTGGCCCTTGGAGTTGAGATCCCAGCCAAGGAGCTGGCCGGGGCCGTTGGTCGCTTGGAGCATGACGGCGCCAGCCCCGTCGCCGAAGAGGACACAGGTGCCACGGTCATCCCAGTTTGTGATGCTCGACAGGGTCTCTGCGCCAATCACCAGCACGTTGTTGGCCCCTGTCGCTATGAGACCATGAGCGGTTACCAGCGCATAGACAAAGCCTGAGCAGGCCGCATTGAGATCCATGGCCCCGCAATCGAGGCCGAGCTCATCTTGTACCGTGCAGGCCGATGCTGGGCATTGCTGATCGGCGGTGATGGTGGCCAGGACCACCATGTCGACGTCGGCTTTGGCTACTCCCGACATGTGGAGTGCTTTGCGAGCGGCTTCGGTAGCTAGGGCGCTGGTAGTGCCGCCGAGGTGGCGTGACTTAATGCCGGTGCGGGCAACAATCCACTGGTCTGAGGTTTCAACGGTTTTGGCCAGCTCCTCATTGGAGACGACACGTTCTGGCAACGCTGTGCCCCAACCCGTAATGGTGGCGCCGCGCAGCGCAGGGCCGGCCATTGTTAGCTGGTCCTCAACCAAGCAATGGGCTGACTGGCGGTGACGCGTTCTCCTTCGAGAGCGAGGAAGCCCTGAAGTTCGCCAGCGAAGGGACTCCGGACCTCTTGGCCATTGACGTGTCCTAGAAGGCGGCCAGCGTCGATGTGGCCGGCGCTGTCGTCAAGGCGGGTGAACACGCCGGCACAGGGACTCACGACGAGCCGTTCGGTGGCAAAGAGCGCTTCGCCTTCGAGGAGGGCACCGCCACTTTTTGGTTGACCTGAGACGGCCTCAAGCAGCGTGTCGATGTCGCCGGGCGTATTGACCTTGAGGGTCGACGCTCCTTTGCAGGTGCGTTTGGCCATGCCGGTCAGCACCGTCCCTGGTCCGAGTTCGACACAGGTAGTCATGCCTGCTTGGTCGAGTTCGTTGAGTGTCTGGCGCCACCGCACAGGTGAGGTGAGTTGTGAGCTAAGGAGGGCGGGCCAGTCGCCAGCTTCGCCATGGGCCATGGCGTCGACGTTGGCGTAGACGGGCCGGTCAGGATCTCGGAACTCGACCTGGTCGATGGCCTTGCGCAGCCGGTCGCGGGCAGGCCCCATGAAGGGCGTATGAAAGGCCCCAGACACCGGGAGGGCCATGGCCCGTTTCGCACCAAGTTCTTTGGCAACGTCGCCCGCCGCAGCAACAGCGTCGGGAGCGCCTGCAATGACCACCTGGCCGGGTGCGTTGAAGTTGGCTACCCAGACGTCGTCGTCTACACGATGGCATGCGCTTTCGACTTTGTGGTCGTCGAGTCCAAGTACGGCGGCCATGGTGCCGACTTGGGATTCGGCGCAGACCTGCATGGCTTCGCCGCGTTCGGCGACCAGCCGCACGGCGTCATCGAAGTCCAGCGCTCCAGATGCAGTCAACGCCGAGTATTCGCCGAGGCTGTGGCCTGCGTGGGCGGCACCTTCGACACCAACGCGCTGCACGGCGTCGAAGACAACCATGGATGTCAGAAACGTGGCTAGCTGTGCGTTGCGGGTTTGTTTGAGTTCGTCGTCGTCGGCGTGAAGCAAGAGAGCTTCGAGGTCTCGCCCTGCGATAGACGATGCATCGGCGACCAGCTCCCAAGAGGGGTGGTCGACCCAGGCTTCGCCCATGCCGGACTTCTGGGATCCCTGGCCGGGATACATGAAGACAATCATTTGCGGGAACTACCTCTCAGGCGCTCATCGGTAGGTACGTTTTGGTTGGTTCTTTGACCCCCACTTTGCCCTGTGGGTTTCATCTGTCGGTGCACCCTCATGACTTTGCTGAAGCCTGCTTGGCGAGGGCTGCTTCATTGCGCGAGATGAGGAAGTCGCGTAGCAGCGCAACGGCTGCAGCGAAGATGCCGATTCGGGCGAGGCGACGCAACAAAATTCTTCCCCCTAGAAACCGTGTGGAGCGCTCGTCTTGGAAGGGTACGCTGCTGGAGCACTTTCTGCGAACCACTCAAGCCCGGGTGGCGGAATTGGCAGACGCGGGGGACTCAAAATCCCTTGTCCTCACGGACGTGCGGGTTCAAGTCCCGCCCCGGGCACCACATCCTGGCGGCTCGACCTCTCGGCGAGTGCATGACGCGAGAGCCCACGCATCCCCAGCACATGTGTGGCAAGGTGAAAGCAACACAAGTGGGGGTGTTGTCGATGTTGTCGCCGTATCGGGTCCTCGACCTGTCCGACGAACGTGGCCAGTTGGCTGGCTTCATGCTGGCGCAGCTGGGAGCAGAAGTCGTGGCCGTTGAGCCGCCGCACGGTTCCCGGTCGAGACGCGTCGGGCCTTTTGCCAACGACGATCCGGGTCTGGAGACCAGCCTTACGCATTGGGCGTACAACCGGGGCAAGTCTTCGGTCGCTTTGGACCTGTCGGGTTCCTCGACCGATCGCGAGTCGTTTCTTTCTTTGGTCCGGGGGGCCGACGTGGTCATTGAGTCTGGCGGCGCCGGGGCAATGGATGCGCTGGGTCTTGGATACGACGCATTGGCGGCAGAAAACCCTTCGCTGGTCTACACCTCCATCTCTGCGTTTGGACAAACCGGGCCAAAGGCGGAGTGGGCCGCAACCGATCTCACCGTTTGGGCTGCAGCCGGACCCATGATCCTTACCGGAGATTCGGACCGGGCGCCGGTGAAGGTACCTGGTATCCAAGCGTTCGGTCACGCAGCCAGCGAAGCTGCCGTGGCCACCATTG
>JAUIIS010000477.1 GCA_030431575.1 Acidimicrobiia bacterium
CGATTCACTCGCTGCGACAGCCCGCACTGTTGCTGCGTCGCGCGCTGGTTTAGCGAGATAGCTTGACCCGATCTGGCGGGGTGTGTGTGCCCGGAGCGTCTGGGGATGTACCGTCATAGCTAGTTATGCCTGATCGCTACTCCTTCTCCAGCTCATTCGGCCGCGGTTTTGGCGGTGCACGCCCGTGGTTCACGGTGGGCAACGTCGACATCACGACCACCACAGCCACGATTGCTGTGAGCTTCTTCTACTTCCTGGTGTGGGCCATTGAGGGCCCCTCGCGAGGGCTGTCGAAGTACCTGTACCTTGTCTCGGAAGAATTCGGCGTGGGAAGCGTCGCAGAGGGCCAATTCTGGCGGCTTGTGACTTGGCCCATCGTGAACGAACCCGACTTCTGGGCGCTCCTGTTGTTTGCGGTCTTCTTCATGCTGGGGAACCAGCTCGAAGGCCTCATGGGTAGGCGACCGTTTCTCTCGTTCCTCATCATGTTGACCCTCGTGCCAGCTATTGCGGTCACCATCCTCGAGATCGTGTTCCCGGATTTCTTGGGCGTGGCCTTTGGGTTGCGTTTCGTCGAGCTAGGCATCCTGGTCGCTTTCGCTGCACAGTTCCCCACCGCTCGATTCTGGCCCGGCATCCCAGCCTGGGGTATCGCTGCCTTCATTGTTGGGCTCGACTTTTTACAAGCCTTGGGCGACCGGAACGACTACCAATTCATCATGCTTGCGGTCACTGTTGCCACCGGCCTCATCGGCATAAAGTCCTTCGGCCACGCCAACGAAGTGCCTTGGATCCCCAAGGTCCCGCTGCCCGCAGTCATGACCGGCGAGTCATCGCACCCTGCTGGTCGCAGCACGGGCACCAAGCGGTCCAGCCGACGCAGGGGCCGCGCCAACCTTTCCTCGGTGCCAGCCACCCCGCCCGTTGACCCGTTGGCCGACCTCGAGATCGACGCACTGTTAGATCAGGTCGCCGAACGCGGCCTCGACAGTCTTTCCAAAGAACAGCGCAAACGCCTCGAAGAGCACTCAAAGCGAATGCGTAAACGCAAAGGCCAGTAGCCGCAGCTCCGTGCTCGGCACTGTGCCGGGGCCAAGACTCGGTTGCCTACAATCCTAAGAGCGTGGACAGCACCTTGGCGGCTGCTGCGTCGGCGTCGCCGTCTGCGGGGGTGAGGACGAGTTCTGGGCTGATTGGTGCCTCGTAGGGGGCATCGATGCCCGTGAAGCCTTTGATCTCGCCGGCACGAGCCTGCGCATACAAACCCTTCGGGTCGCGCTGTTCGCACACCTCGATGGGGGTATCGACAAAGACCTCGAAGAACGGCACATCGGCGGCCTTGTGCAGCTCGCGTGCCCTGTCGCGGCCGGCACGATACGGCGAGATAAGCGGCACCAACGAGACCACACCGGCATCGGCAAACAGGCGAGCAACTTCGCTGGCGCGTCGCACGTTCTCGTCGCGGTCCTCGGCGCTGAAGCCAAGGTCGCCGTTGAGGCCGTGGCGCAGATTGTCTCCATCGAGCAGGTAAGCGGGGCGTCCCAGAGCAACAAGCTGGCGCTCGACTGCTACAGCCACCGTGGATTTGCCCGAGCCGGACAGCCCGGTGAACCACAACGTGGCTCCACTAACCCCAAGCCGTTCCCACCGCTGCTGGCGGGGCATGTCGGAGGGGTGCCATACAACGTTGGGGCTACGACGCCCAGCGGCCTCGGTCATGTCAGTTGGCTTCGCCCAAAATCATGCCCGCACCCACCGTGTTGTTGGTGTTTTCGTCGATGAGGATGAAGCTGCCTGTAAGACGGTTGCGTCGATACTCGTCGAAGAACATGGGCTTGGTGGTGCGCAGCTTGACGCGGCCGATCTCGTTGAGTGCGAGATCGGTGGCAGATTCGTCGCGGTGCAACGTGTCGATGTCTAGCCGGTAGTCGAGGTCGGTGACCATGCACCGGGCGCTGTTGGTGGTGTGTTTGATGGCGAGCTTCATGCGGGGGGCAAGCTTGCTCTGCTCAGTCATCCAGCAGACCATGACATCGAGGTCTTGTCCCTGTGTCGGTTGGTTCTGGGGGCGGCAAATCATGTCGCCACGCGAGATGTCGATTTCGTCGGCGAGTCGCAACGTGACCGCCATGGGTGGGAAGGCAAC
>JAUIIS010000099.1 GCA_030431575.1 Acidimicrobiia bacterium
CACGCTTCTATTGTGACGAGGTTTGGTTCAAAAAAGACCATGGGCACACTCGGAGAGCCGAGTGTGCCCATGGCAAGCATCAGGTTGTGGAGGGGGAGCGGGGTGCCTCTAGACGCCCATAGCGCCGCGCTGGCGGGTTTCGTAGAGGCTTGCTGCTATCAGGATTGCTCCTGCTGCGAGGCCGAGCCAGACGCCGATACCGGCGCTCAGCGACGGTGACAGGTCTTGTTGCATGATGGCAATCAGTGTTGCTAGGGGCAACAAGAAGGCCACCAGGCCAGCGGCAAATAGGCACTGGGAGTGCAACATGTTGGAGCCTGCTTCGGCCATGCCTTTGGGTCGCAGTCGCATGATTGCTGCGAGAATCACGATGAGTCCCACGATCAACAAGATGTAGGACAGGCGTGGACCGGACGTCGGGTTGCCGGCGGCGCCGTCGTAGCCGGTCAATGAAACCGGGCCACTGCTCACCCATTCGAGGAACGGGAAGAGCACCACACCAAGGCTGGCCACTAGCGCAACCACCGAGACGGTGACTCGGGTGCTATTGGCCAGTGGCTTGATACCAGGTTCTGGTTCTTTGGCCGACAGCGTCAGCAGCCCAATCTGAGGGATGAACGACGCGGGAAAATACGCCGCCACTACGCCCCAGCCGGTCCCAGCGGGGAACACAGCCAGCCAACCAACGATGAAACCCAGCAGGTTTGCTGTGGCTGCGAGGCCAAAGACAATCGTCAGCTGTTCGACACCAAGGCCAGGTAGTACCCGGTCCCGGCCGCCGAGCCGCATCAGGGCTAGGGCCACGAGGCCAACGCCGAGAACGATGGCAATGATGCCAAATCCCGTTCCGCCGTCGCTCGAGAAGATGCCGTAATCACCGCTGCCGCGTTTGGCCCAGTCGCCGACCAAGACGAAGATCACGTACAACGAGGCGAGGAGCAGGTGAAAGAGGGCGAGGCCACGTTCGAGATTCATGACGCCTCCTCTTCTAGTTCGCCACCTAAGTACGAGGCTTCTAGCAGGTCTTGGCGTTCCTTGAGCTCAGCAGCGGTGCCTTCGAGCACGATCTCTCCGTGGCTCATGACATAGGCCCGGTCTGCTACCTCAAGGGCAAGGTGTACGTGCTGTTCAACGATCAGCACGCCAGCCCCGGTTTCATCGGCGATGTCGCGCACGATGGGGAGCAGGCGTTCGACGATGATTGGGGCCAGGCCCAAGCTCATTTCGTCGACCAGCAGCAACTTAGGTTTAGATACCAAGGCTCGAGCCATGGCAAGCATCTGTTGCTCACCACCAGAAAGCAGGCCAGCGCGGCGGCTCATGAGCGGCCGAAGCGCAGGCAACAGTTCGAGGGCTCGTTCGTAGCCGTCGGCTTGTTCGCTCTTGGAGCCCCGCAGGCCAAGACGCAAGTTCTCTTGGACCGTCAGCCCAAAGAACAGCGACCGGTCTTCGGGCACATGGGCCAAGCCCCGGCGTGCCGTCTTGTGGGGTGCCCCGAACGTGGTGGGTTCGCCCATGACGTCGACTGAGCCATCAAGGACCTTGAGTAGGCCTGAGGTGGTTAGCAAGGTGGTCGTCTTGCCCGCGCCGTTTGGCCCCAGCAAGGCAACAACTTCGCCTTCGTCGATGTGCATGTTGAGGCCGCGCACCACGGGGACACCCGCGTAGCCCGATGACAAGTTCTCGATTTCGAGTAGCCGGGTCATGATGTGACCTCCCCATCTTTGGCGGTGGACATTCGTTGTGCTTCGCCAGCTTGGGCTTGAATCTCACCGGCTTGTTCGCCCAGGTAGGCAGCTTTAACCGATGGGTTGTCGCGGATCTCGGCTGGCGTTCCTTCGGCAATGATCTGGCCGAAGTCGAGCACATAGATGTAGTCGCATACCGACAAAACCAGGCCCATGTCATGGTCGATGAGGAACACCGACATGTCGTGGTCGAGGAACTCTCGCAAGTGCCCGCCCAGGATCTGGCTTTCAGCAGTGTCGAGACCAGCAGCTGGTTCGTCGAGCAAGATCAGCTTTGGCTGAGCTGCCAGGGCACGGGCCACGCCCACAAGTTTGCGTCGGCCGTGGCTGAGGTCGGTGGGCATGGCATCGGCTTCGTTGTTGAGGCCCATGATGTCGAGTGCCCAGTTGACCCGCTCTTCTACTTCGTGATCCGTGGGTGTCAGGTGCAACATGTCCAAGATGAAGCTGTACCACTTCGTGGGGTAGGCAGCGACCAACAAGTTGTCGCGGACTGTGAGGTCCTCGAACAGCTCCAAGGACTGGAACGTCCGTACGAGACCGGCCTGGGCCCGCTCGTGTGGCTTGAGTTCGCCAATGTCTTGCCCGTCGAAGGTGGCGCTTCCCGCCGACATGGGGACATAGCCGGTGATGGCGTCGATAAAGGTTGTCTTGCCTGCACCGTTTGGTCCAATGAGCCCAACAAATGAGCCTTTGGGGACTGCGAGGTTGACCGAGTCGTTGGCGTTGAGACCACCGAAGGTAACTGTGAGTCCGTTCGTCTCGAGCACGTTGTCGCTCATACCGTCGCTCCTTCGGTGCCAGCGAGTTCTTCCTGGCTAATGGTTAAGGGTCCATCTTCGGGTGCTATCGATGGGTCTCTTCGAAGGCCGGACAAGACGTGCTTGCCCTGGTCTGTCTGGAGCAACGCAATGCCTTCGCCGCCGGTAACGATGGCGTTGACAATAAGGCCGATAGCGCCAATGAGGTTGATGATTGCCTGCGTGACACCTTCGAAGTGCAGGGCCCCAAACTCGGCGCTGAGACCACCAGCGACCAACAAGCCACCGGCAATTGCACCAAACAGGGTAGTGATGCCGCCGAGGTAGACGAATGCCAGGAGGGCCAACCCGACGAAGGGGCTGAAGTTCTCGCTGGTGAGCTGGGACAGCTTGAACGAGAACATCACACCAGCAAGACCAGCAATGGCTGAGGAGATCCCGAAGCCCAGCATCTTGGTCTGGGCCACGTCGATGCCCGCGGCGGCCGCTGCACGTTCGTTGGCTCGCACTGCGAGGAACCGGCGGCCAATGGCGCCCCGTCGCAGGTTGACAACCAAGAAGCCCACAAAGGCCACCATGATCAACAAGAACATGGTGTATTTCCAGTTGTCGGTCTGGTTGGACTCGGGGTTGAAGCCGCTGAGGCTGCTGTCGCCAATGGTGGGCACTGGCATGGGGTTGGTGGTGTCGGCACCTTCGCCAAAGAGCCAGACGTTGCGGAGCAACAGGTCTTCGATGGCCACAACGGCGGCCAAGGTGACCACTGCGAGCTGCACGCCGCGGATCCGCAAGGCGGGAAGGCCAACAAGCAGTCCAATGACAACAGCGGCGACGATTGCGCCGAGCATGGCGATGGGGATGGGGAGCCCGGGGCCGTCTTTGACGAAAAAGTCGAGCTCACGCACGGCTGTGCCATCGGCGGCAAGACGAGCGACCATCCATGAGGCCACACCGGCCAGGCTCCATTGAGCCAGCGATATCTGACCGAGGTAGCCAACCAGCACGGTAAGGCTCTGCATGAACAGCACGAATATCAGCGTGGTGGTCAGGGCCGATTCCCAGGACGACGTGAAGATATTGGACATGATCAATACGGTCGTGACCGCTACAACCATGCCCAACGTCGCGTTGTTGGTGGCTGGTGCCCTGGGTTGTCGCCCGATGCTTATCGAGCCTCGAATCGGTAATTTGTCGCCTCGTAAGTAGAGGACGAGGATAATGGCGAGCAGCGGGACGAACTGGCGAATACCATCGGCCGGCAGCGCGTCGGTTGGCCACCAACTCTCGTTCGTCAGTGAGACGCCAGCGCTGGCAACCGCGCCAATGGTGAGACCGCCGATGGTGGCCCCGATGATCGAGTTGAGGTTGCCCATCAATGCGGCGCCCAAAGCCGGGACTACCAACAAGATGAACTGCGAGGGCTGGGTCCGATGCAAGAAGACCAGCCCGGCCACACCGGCCAGCGTTGCTGAGATAATCCAGTTTGCGCCAGCGAGCAGCTGTGGCGAGTAGCCGAGCAGTGCCGCGCCTTTTTCGTTCTCGTCAGCTGCTCGGGTGGCGAGACCAAAGCGGCTGTAGTTGAAGAATGCCCAGACAATGGCGCCGACGATGACGGCGGTGACCGCCAATGCAATGGTGGAGCGAGGAAGGTTGGAGCCGAGGCCGAGGAAGTTCTCAAGCGGGGGCTTCTTGTCGGCGTCTGAGGTGAACTCCCAAAAGCCCGGATCGTTGCGGTTGCTCGCACCGAAGTTCAATACGGCGACCGATTGGAGGTACAAGAACGCGCCAACTGAGCCGATGACCTTGCCCAGCGTGGGCGCGTTTCTCAATGGTCTGAAGACCAAGAAGTGCAGCATCAGACCAATGAGAGCCGCCATGAGCAACGAGAGCACGACGGCCAGCACCGTGCTGGGGTTCTCCTGGATCTGGATGCTGACGGGCAGGTTGTTGATGTGAAGCGTTTTGAGGATCCCCAGCTCAGGTATGGGGTCGATCCAGGGCAGATAGATGTTGCCACCGCCGGGCTCTCGAAGCTGATCGAAGGTATACGCGGTGTAGGCCGCAATGGCCCCGTGCGCGAAGTTGATAACGCCCGAACCTCGGAACGCCACCACCAACCCAACACCAAGAATCGCAAACACTGCACCGGCTGCAAGCCCTGCAATGAGTCCGAAGATCACGTTTTGCAGCAAGTTTGCGGCCAAAACCACTGGTAGGTCAATCATTGGACCTGTACATCCCCCTCTGTTTCCCCTGGAAAGCGCTTTGATAAACCTGTTTCGCCGACAGGTGTGACGTAGGTGTCACCGGTAACCAACGCGCACCGGGACGGCTCAAACTCTAGAGCCGTCCCGGGCGTCGTTGTTAATTGCCTTGATTCATTCTTGCTTTGCTACTTGAAGGCTTATTCTTCGGCAGCTGGGCGTGGGTTGCCTGCGGCCACCCGTGCTTGGATGTCACGCACACTGAGGTACTCACCGTCAAGATCGCCCAGTTCCCACTCAGTACCGTTCCACACGGTGTAGGTCAGGGTCTTCTTGCAGATCGCTGCGTACTCTTCGGTGTTATCTGTACACGTGACCGGCGGCGAACCAACCTGATGCTGGTTTTCGAGACCTTGCCACGCAGCAACCATGGCTGCCGGGTCGTCGATGTCCTCGCCGTTGTTATCCATACGGGTCAGCACCTCCCATGCCGTGATGCCGATGCCGTAGCCGACCCGCAGGAAGGCCGAGACAGGAGCGGTACGAAGGTCGCTGTTGTCCAGCAAGTCCTCACGGTAGTTGAGGGTCCACGCAATGTAGTCGTCGTAGAGGTCAGGGCGTTCGGAAATGTAGCCTTGCTGACCAAACAGTGCACCGGTGGCTGCTGGGTTTGCGAGTACTGAGTCATCGATGCAAGAACCCGATGCCACCACGGTGGTATCGAGGCCAGCAGCATCGATGGCTGACAGAATCTCGTTGCAGTCAGATGCCTGGATGCCAAAGTAGACGCCTGTTTCCTCGGCAGGGCTATCGCCGAAGAAATCGGCCATTTGCTGCACGATGGCATCGTTGTCTGATGGGTCACCAGAGTTGTCGGCCAGGCCGATGAACTCGGCTCCAGCAGCTTCGTTGTCTACGAGGTACTGCCAGAATCGCTCCTGGGTATCTGCGTAGCACTCGAGGCCAGGAGGCGTGTTGGAGTACAACACCACAACCTTCTGCAGGCCCAAGGTCTCCATTGTGTAGGTGGCGCCACCGGGGAACGCAACGGGGCAACCGCCGTAGACGGAGATCACCTCGGGCTGTACGAAGTCAGCAACAAAGATCGGCACGGTTTGCACGGTTGGCACGTTTGCACCCAAGAAGGTTGGGTACAGGGCCGGCGTGAAGAACTCGATGCCGTTGATGTTGAGGTTTGGCTGTGCTTCAGCGATTTCGTTTGCGCAGTTGATGGCTGCGTTTGGATCGAAACCGTGGACACATACGTCAAGCTCGATTGGACGTCCGTTGATGCCGCCGAAGTCGTTGTTGATTTGATCAATAGCGATTTCGAGACCTTCACGGATTTCGGGGAATGAACCCAGGGCGTCACCTTCGAGGTTGGCCATGGTGAACAGCACAGGCTCGAGGCTCTCGTCGGCGGGTGTGCCGTTGCCAGCCTCGGCTGCGAGAGCTGCGGTTTCGTATTCAACCGAGCCTTCACCGTGGATAGCTGGGTCGGCGAGGCCGCCAGCCATTTCTTCCTCGCCACCTTCATCAGGAGTCTCTTCCTCTGCTGGTGGTGCTTCTTCGCCTTCGTCAGGAGCTTCTTCCTCTGCTGGTGGCGCTTCTTCTTCGCCACCTAGTGAGGATTCTTCCTCGTTACCGGTTTCGGTTTCTTCGGTGCCTTCTTCGCCACCTGATTCGTCGTCGTCGTCACCACATGCTGCGGCGATTAGAGCGAACGCGAACAGGATCGCGAGAAGTCTCATCCACTTACTTCTTCTCAAGGGTCCTCCCCCTCCTTTGCTTACTCAGGTTGGTACCTGAGTACCGGGACGCTGATGTCGAGATTCGACTCAGCCCCCTGGCGGACCACAAATTAACCCATCGGTTAGTAATTGTCCTGCCGGAACCAATTTCGGCCTCTGACCAGGTGTTTTATACGGGCGTCTAGGTGATGACCGTCACATTTGGTCACTTTGTGTTATCTCGCAACGGTCGCCTGCGGCGCCGGTTTCTGTGACCGATTAGGTCTCGCGGTAGTCGCCGAACTTCTGGTCCCGCTCGCTGAGCGACTCTTTGAGGTCGCGCTGGCCGAGCGTCGCCATGTATTCCTTTGAGCTTCGCTGGTGGAATCCCAGGGCCTGAATATCGGCAGTAGCACGAATACCAGCCCGCATGCCTTGGGCTTCCATGGCCCGGTGTGCGGCTCGCTTGTTGAGGGCCAAAAGGTCTCCGGGAATAAGCGCTATGCGCTGGGCGATTGCGAGGACCTCAGCATCGAGGTCCTGCTCAGGGAACGCCCGGTTGGCTGCACCAGCTTGCACAGCTTCCAGGCCGCTCATGTGGTCGCCGGTCAGCAAGGCCTCCATGCCACGACGCATTCCCATGGTCCATGTCTGCCACTGCATGTCGGGCGGTGACATCAGGCGCACCGGCGGATAACCGATCTTGGCATCCTCGGCCACGTAAATGAGGTCGCAGGCGTTGGCCAGCTCTGTGCCCCCGGCAAGACACCAGCCGTGTACCTGGGCCACCACGGGCGTGGCCATGTCCCAGATCTCAAACCAGTTGTTCACCACATGGCGGCTCCACCAACCGTCGGCCTTGGCAATGGCGCGTTCCACATCGCTGTTGGGCTGGCTGAGGTCATAGCCGGCCGAGAAGGCTGGACCCGACCCTCTGATGATCATGACTGACACATCGCGGTCACTGTCGCCCTCACGCAAGCCGGCAAAGAGTTCGCCTCGGAGGTCGTCGTTCATGGCGTTGCGTTTGTCGGGGCGGTTCAGGGTGAACCGGCGGACGTGGTCTGCGGGGTTGTCTATCAATACGGCGCTCATGCGAGCTCTCCAGCCAAGAACGCGTCGCGAAGCTTGCGCTTGTTGATCTTGCCCATCGTGTTGCGCTGCAACGTGGGGACCAGCTCGTAGGAGCGGGGGCACTTGTAGTGGGTCAAGCGCTCGCGGAGCCACGAGGCGAGCTCGTCGAGTTGGGGTGGGTTAGCGGGATCCTCGGCAATGATCAACGCCTTGAGTTCCTCGCCCATGTCGGGGTGCGGGATGCCAATGCAGCCCACGTCCGCCACTGCGGGGTGATCAATGAGCAGCTGTTCGGCTTCGGCAGGGTAGATATTGACACCGCCAGAAACGATCATGTCGCTGAAACGGTCGGTGATGTACACGTAGCCGTCGCCGTCCATGTAGCCGATCTCGCCCAGGGTGAACAGGCCCGGTTCGGGGTTGGACGCGACGGTTTTTTCGGGGTCATTGGGGTAGACAATGCCGCGGCCCGTTGCGTCGCGGAAGTACAGCCTGCCCTCGGTGTCTGGTGGAAGCTCGTTGAGGTCTTCGTCAAGAACCAGAGCCGTAAAGGGAGGAATGGCGCGGCCCACCGATCCTTTGTGCTCAAGCCATTCTTCGCTGGTGATCCCACAGACCGTGCCAACCTCGGTGGCTCCATACGCATCGCGGAAGATCGGGCCCCACCAGTCGATCATGGCTTCCATGACATCGACAGGTGACTTGGCGCCAGTGTGAGCCGCCATCTTCATGGACGACACGTCGTACTTGGCCTTCACCTCCTCGGGCAGGGCGAGGAGGCGGACAAAATGCGTCGGCACCATGACCGCGCTCTCGGTCTTGTACTTGTCGATGGCGGCGAGGGTCTTCTCGGCGTCGAAGCGCCCAAGGATGATTGACGGTATGCCGGCGGCCAGGAGCCGCATCCCGGATAGGGGACCGGTGTGATACATCGGGCCGACGACGAGGTGGGTGCCAAAGCCAGAAAACCCGCCCTGGCTGAGCGCCTCGAGATGCTCTTCCATGGTGTCGCCGCCAGCAAACATCGTGGGTGGCAGCTCGGTGCCTTTGGGTCGACCGGTAGTGCCTGAGGTGTAAAGCAGGTTTGCGCGAGGGGCAATGTTGGTGGGTGGGTCCTCCGGAGACCCTTGTGCCAGCCAGCCTTGCCAGTCTGTGATGCCCTCGATGTCGCCGCACTCCCAGCCAACAACTTCGGTAATGCCGGCGCTCGCGGCCGCGCTGAGGCCCCGCTCGGCGGTCTCGGGGCCAACAAAGACAATCTTGGACTCGGAGTCCTCGAGGATGTAGGCGGCTTCGTCCGCGGTCAGGTGAAAGTTGACGGGCACCGAAGATGCCCCTCCCAGGAGCGCGCCCAGATGAGCCAGCGCGGTTTCGGCTGCGTTCTCGGCGAACACGGCGATGCGGCGGCTGGGGCCAAGGTCGGCCGCGATGATGTTGTTCGCGCAGCGATTGAGCGCGTCGTCGACATCGGCCCAGGTGAGTTCTTGGTTTGGGTCGACAAGAGCAAGCGCCGTGGGGTCGGCTTGGGCTTGGGTCTTTGCGAACTGTGGCATGGATGCTCCGTTGAAGGTGGTTAGCCGAATGAGGATGGGCGGCGCACGCTCCTGCGTGCAAGTTGTCCGAGCGGTCGAAGAAGCGAGGTGAGCCCATCAGGTCGGAACACTGCTACTGCGATCATGAGCGCTCCCGACACCGCGTTGCGCAGCACCTCGCCATCGGCGGACGTCTCAGAGAGTAGGCCGCCAGGCGTCAGCATGCCGCCTAGAAGTGCGCCACTGATGCGGCCAACGCCTCCGAGGAACAGCAGCGCCAGGTTTCCAATGCCAGCCAGCGCCGACCACGTTGTGATCTGGAGGACGGTTTGGTGATACGAGATCAGCACGCCCGCTGTGCCAGCAATGGCCGACGCGATTCCGAAACCCAACAGTTTGGCGTGAACAACGTCAACGCCCGAAGCGGCTGCGGCGCGTTCGTTGGCGCGCACTGCCAGGAACCGCCGACCCACAGTGCCCCGGCGTAGCCCTGCTACCGCAAGGATCAGGGCGACGAGCCAGGAGGTGGCAAAGATCGCGAGGTTGGTGCGGTCTGGCAGGCCATCAGAGGCTGTGACCACACCGACGTCCACGCCAAACCAACTGGGCGGCGGCACAGTCACGATCGACCGGGCCCCATTGCCGATGAGTGCTTCGTTGCCGAGCACCAGTTCGCTGAGGGCGACCGCTGCGGCCAACGTGACAAGGGCGAGCTGAAGTCCTCTGATGCGCAACGCCGGGATGGCAACCAGCACGCCAACGCCAACGGCCACGGCGACGCCACACAACGCGGCCAATGGCGCAGGCCATCCCGGCCCATCAATCACCAGCGGGCTCACCCCGAACTGTGATCCGTCGGCAGCAAACCTTGTGGCCAGGTAAGCCGCTGTTCCAGCCATGGCCAGGTTGGCGAGCGAGATCTGACCCAAGTAACCGACGAGCACCACCGAGGCAAGCATCAAGATGGCGGCCACGACTGTCGTCAACAGTTTGCCTTCGACGACTCGGCCACCATTCCAAAGAACGATGGTTGCGCTGACCACTACCAGCACAACGGTCGGCCATACGCGTTGCATGGCTTCTGCCTTTGGTTGGCGTTCCTCCATGCCGCTTGAGCGCACCGGCAAGAGATGGCCTCGCCGGTACTGGAAGGCCACGATGACAATCAAAGGGACTGCCTGTCGGACGCCTTCTTCGGGCAACCACGACGGCCACCAGCTTTCCAAAGTCAACCCGGCGCTAAAGGACTGGAACACGCCAAGCA
Source organism: Acidimicrobiia bacterium (assembly GCA_030431575.1). Taxonomy (GTDB): domain Bacteria; phylum Actinomycetota; class Acidimicrobiia; order Acidimicrobiales; family UBA8592; genus JAUIIS01. The sequence continues at coordinate 10,314 of JAUIIS010000099.1, forward strand.
TCACCCCACCGACCGCTGCGAGCCACGGCGAGGTGAGGTTGCCAAACAGCGCGGCACCCAGCGCAGGCACCACGAGCAGGGTGTATCTGGATGGCGTGAGCGACACGATGTCGAGCGCCAGGATCCCAGCCAGGCCCGTGGTTGTGGTCGACAGAAGCCAGTTGATCATGGCGATTCTGTTGGGCGAGTAACCGAGCAGCGACGCGCCCAGCTCGGAGTCCTCGACTGCTCGGGTGGCGATGCCCATGCGCGTCGTGCGGTAGTAGATGGACAGCGCGCCTCCAATCAACAAAGCGATCAGCGCAAAGGCGAGTCGGTCGTAAGGAAGCCGACCCCCCAGGCCCAGGGGATTGTCGAAACCACCATCGGGGAGCACACCGTCGACGAACTGTGCTTTCGCCCCAAAGTGGTGCACCGCAATCGACTGGAGATAGAGCAGTGCGCCTAGCGATCCAATGACTTTGGACACGGGCGGTTTGCGCCGCAGCGGACCGAAAACGAGTGCCTGCACCATGATGCCCAGTAGGACCGACATGGCGAGGCCCACAACGAGGGCTAGCCACTTCTCCGCGGGGCCATCGCTCAACGTCACGCTTACGGGTACATCGATAGGCCCAGGGATGAAGTCAAACCACGGGAAGAACACGGTGCCCGAGCTGCGCATGGTCACAAACGCGTAGGCCGGGTACATGGCCAGGGCCCCTTGATCGAGGTTGATAAGCCCCGACCCTTTATGTCCCACGACGATGCCTGTGCCAAGCACCCCATAGAAGCCGCCAATGCCTATGCCAAGAAGCCCAAGCAGCAGAAGGTCGCGCACCTCGGAGAACGTAGCCGCTGGTGTAGCAGTCTTCGAACCGTGTAGGCGGTGTTGTTGGTCACCCTGTAGGCGTTAGGACTCGAGGAGCTCGTTCACCGAGATCCGGATGCCGTCGGTGAGCATGTGTAGCTCAGGAGTGGTATCCCAGTCGCCGGTGACCCCGAATGACAAGTCGTTGCGGTAGCTCATGACGGCAACAGCAAGTCGCACACGAGCCGCCAAGGGGATGACGGGGTATGCCTTCAATAGCTCGCAGCCCAAGACGCTTTGGGTTTCTGCTGGGCCCGGCATGTTGATGGTGACGGTGTCTACGTTGCGGAGGCTGCTGGCTTCGAGCATGACGGCGCGCACACCGCCCGCCATG
>JAUIIS010000100.1 GCA_030431575.1 Acidimicrobiia bacterium
CAGCGGTGGCAGTAGGCGCCGCCACTGTTGGGGTTGCGGTGGGAGCCAAGGTCGCTGTCGGGGCAGCTGTCGCAGTGGGAATAGCGGTGGCAGTAGGCAGCGCAGTCGCCGTCGGAACAGCCGTAGCTGTTGGAATCGCGGTGGCTGTAGGCATTGCGGTCGCCGTCGCTGTGGGCACTGCCGTTGCGGTGGCCGCCACGGCTGCGGCCACCGTCGGCAGCGGCGTGGGTGTGGGGAACGGCGATGGCTTCGCATCCGGATCAGCGCCTGTGTTCGGTGGGGCATCACGGGGTGTTGGCACCGGCGTTGGTTCGGTGCCAAGCGGCTTGAAGTCGGCGGGAAGCTCGCGCACTTCGTCGTCGTCGTTGCCGCTCCAGGCATCGTCGGCCCTGGGTTGCAGCGGGGGTAGGTCGACTTCGCCGTCGCTTTCGAAAGCCAGAATTTCTGGAGGCGCTCCGGGTACTTCGTCATCTGCGGTTGCGTCTCCGTCGTTCTTTTTACAGGCAGCGGCTAACGCAAATGCGGTTCCTGCTGCCAGCAACGCCCGGCGCGTACCCAGGGGCCTGAGGTTCCCCAACGTGGTCGCGCCTGGCAACGAAGTGTCCTCGGACGACTCTGTTTCGGCGCGCCCCGGCTCGCCGTCTTCGTTGTGCGTGCTCCCCGTAGCTTTCACGACCAGGGACTCGTCGCGTCGGCCCATCCGGTTGAGGAGTTGCGGAGTTATTGAGCCAACCGGCCCACCTGTGGCAGTGGCCCGGCTGGCCGGTCTCAGGCGTGCGGCACCGCTCTCCCTCTAGACACCTAGCGGGCGCATCTCGGCGCTGCCGGGCAGGCGAACCACAAATCTGGCTCCGCCGCCTGGCTCGACGTTCTCTACTTGGACTTCGCCCCCGTGCTCTTCAACCACTTGCCGCACGATTGTGAGGCCGAGGCCGCTACCTGCAGGCCTGTTAGTGCGCGCTAGCGGCGACCGCCAACCCCGCCTGAACACTGCATCACGGAATTCTGGTCCCACGCCCGGGCCGTGGTCACGGACACTCAGCAGCACTCCTTGGCCGTCGTCTGAGACGTCGATGTCCACCGAGCTACCGCCGGGCGAGTGCTCAATCGCGTTGGCCAGGAGGTTGGCAACGACGCGTCGCAGGCTGTCGCCATCGCCAAGAACCTGGTTTGCGGTCGATCCCAGCACGCGCAGCGTGACGGCGTTGGCCTCGGCCGTGCCAGCGAATTCTTCGCTGACTTCGTAGATCAGCTCGTCGACGTCGATGGTGTCGCGTTCGCGATCTGGGATCTCCGAGCGAGCGAAAGCCAACAGGTCGTCCACCACGCTGCCAATACGCTGCGTGCTGCGTTCGACCACTTCTGCGGTTTGTCGAAGGTCCTCAACCGAAGCATCGGGGTCGGCAAGCGCAACGTCGAGGTTGGTGCGTATGGTCGCGATTGGGTTGCGCAGCTCATGCGATGCTTCATGCACAAACCGCCGCTGGCTCTCAAACGCTCGGTCAAGACGACCAAGCATGTCATCGAAGGTATCGGCCAGTCGCGTGAGCTCGTCTTCGGGTCCACCGAGCGCGATGCGTCGGGACAAGTCGGTGGCTTGGATCTCTCGAGCGACGTCGGAGATGCGGCCTATGGGTTTGAGCATGCGGCCAGCCACAACCCAGCCAACACCAACGCTCAGCACGACCAGTGCGCCAAGGGCACCAAAGGACCAGGTGCGCAACTGCTCGAGGGCCCGTTCGTTGGCGAGTTGTTCGACGGTCCGAACCTCGCGCTCCATCTGCACTGGCAACACCACAACGTCGCCATCGCGGTTAGTGAAGACGCCCTCGACAAACACCCGCTGGGTGAATGGTTCGTCGTCGAGCGACTCGCGTAACCCGAAGTAGATGGCGGCCAGCGCAATGCTGCCAACGATGAAGAGCGCTAGTGAGTAGGTGACCGTTAGACGGACCCGGATGGACTGCGTCCAAACGGGCGGCCATGTCATGCGCGAACCTCTGGCTGGTTGAGCAGCCTGTAGCCCGATCCAACAACGGTTTCGATGAGGGTGCCGCCCGTGGCGGAGTCGAGCTTGCGTCGCAACGTACCCACCGTGACCCGGACGGTGTTCGTGAACGGGTCTGCGTTCTCGTCCCAGACGTGCTCAAGGAGTTCTTCTTGGCTGATTACATGGCCAGGTTGGGTCATGAAATAGCGCAGCAGGGCGAACTCTTTCGAGGTCAGGGACACGGGCTGGTCTTGGTAGGTGACGACGTGTTGTCTGGTGTCGAGGCACAGATCGCCAACGGTGAGGGCCGCGGTCCCGGTGCTTGGCTCACGTCGTAGCAGGCCCCGGATGCGGGCGCTCAGCTCCGGAAAGGCAAACGGTTTGATCATGTAGTCGTCGGCACCATCGTCGAGGCCAGCGACGCGCTCTTCGATGGAGTCGCGGGCCGTAAGCATGAGGACCCGCGGTGCGGTTTCGGGCGGATCCTCGCGGAGGCGCCGACATATCTCGCGCCCGTCCATGCGGGGCATGGTGATGTCTAGGCAGATGAGGTCGTAGGCATTGATGCGGGCCTTCTCAAGCGCAGTCTCGCCGTCGTAGGCCACATCGACTGCGTAGCCTTCGCGACGCAGCCCCTTTACAACCGCATCAGCTAAGTCGACTTCATCGTCGACAACTAGTAACCGCATGCAATCCTCCTCGTTTCCGCAGTGTGCCCCATTCCGCGGCAAGTCGACATAAAGCGTATGCGCCCGCCAGCTCAGCCACGCGGCGCCCTTTTCTTGGCGAGGCTTTACGCTGCTCTTCGGTCGACCTTGTTTGACTGAACTTTCTCTACTGCACGTTAAGGAGCCCCTGCGCCACATGTCGAGTGACCCAGACGCACCAATGGTGCCGATTCCTTCGATCGGCGGTAGTTCGCCTATCCAGGATTTTGCCACGCCGCCGCCCCCACCTCCTCCCCCGACTGCGCTTCAACACGACGGGCGCCCGCTCGAGCAAGCGTTGTTCGAGATGAAGAAGGTGATCGTTGGCCAGGACCGTCTCATTGAACGGATGCTCGTCAGCCTGCTTGCTGGGGGCCATTGTCTGCTCGAAGGCGCTCCAGGTCTGGCAAAGACGCTGGCGGTGGAAACGCTGGCGAACATAACCGGCGGATCGTTTGCCCGGCTCCAGTTCACCCCAGACCTGTTGCCCGCAGACATTGTGGGCACACGTATCTACCGGGCAAGCACCGAGCGGTTCGACATAGAACTCGGGCCGGTCATGGCCAACTTCGTTCTCGCCGACGAGATCAACCGCGCCCCGGCGAAGGTGCAATCGGCCATGCTCGAAGTCATGGCTGAAAAGCAGGTGTCGATCGCAGGCCAGTCATTCCCGGCGCCCAAACCTTTCCTCGTAATGGCAACGCAAAACCCCATCGAGTCCGAAGGCGTCTACCCGTTGCCCGAAGCGCAACGCGACCGCTTTCTCATGAAGGTTGTTGTCGATTATCCCAACCCCGCCGAAGAGGTCGAGATCGTGCAACGCATGGGTGTTACCCCACCTCAGGCAGCGCAGGTGTTTGAGATCGCCGAGATCGAAGCGCTTCAGCAACAGGTCAAAGAGATCTTTGTCGACCGAGGCGTCATCGACTACGCAGTCAGCCTCACCATGGCTACGCGTCAGCCCGGCGCCTACCACCTTGCCGACATCGAGGAGTTCATCGCCTACGGAGCAAGTCCCCGCGCCAGTCTGGGCCTGATTGGGGCGGGCAAGGCCCTGGCCATGCTTCGCGGCCGCAACTACGTCCTGCCCCAGGATGTATTCGACGTCGCCCCCGAGGTTCTGCGGCACCGTCTGGTCCTCAGCTACGAGGCATTGGCGCAAGAGCTCACCAGCGACCAGCTCATCAACCGGATTCTGGGAACGGTTCCTGCGCCACGCATTTCGCCCAGCCAAGACCCCAGCGCAGCACCGAGGTAATGGTGACCACCACCAGCCCTCATGGCATGGGCGATACTGGTTCCACGCGCGAACTTCTTCGCAGGCTCGATCTCGACATCCGGATGAAACTCGATGGTCTCCTCCACGGCGACTACCGCGGCCTGGTCCCGGGCCACGGCTCCGAGCTAGGCGAGACCCGCGAGTACCAGCCGGGCGACGATGTTCGTCGTATCGATTGGAACGTGACGGCTCGGGTCCAAGAGACGCACGTTCGTGAGACGATTGCTGATCGCGAGCTCGAGACCAACCTGTTGATCGACCTGTCGCCCAGCCTCGACTTCGGCACCGCTCGCCAAGAAAAGCGTGACCTGGTTGTCGCCTCTGTGGCGGCCATTGGTCTGCTAACGGCGCGCGTGGGCAACCGCCTCGGCGCCAGTGTGCTCACTCCCGAGGGCTTCACCACCATTCCTCCGGCCCAGGGTCGCGCCCACCTCATGGCCATTCTGCATCGCCTCAACGACACCCCCCGAAGCGACGGCGGCACCGTCGATATGGCCGTCGGGCTGGAACGCATAGGGTCGATCGCTCGCCGCCGAGGCCTGGTTGTGGTGGTGTCGGACTTTCTCGATAGTGGCCCATGGCAGCGGCCTTTGGCCCGGCTGGCCACTCGCCACGAGGTCGTTGCGGTCGAGGTTCTCGACCCACGTGAGCTCAGCCTGCCAAACGTTGGTGTCATCACGCTCACCGACCCCGAAACGGGTGGCCAGCGCGAGGTGCAAACCGGCAAGGCGTCTGTTCGCAAGGCCTACGCGGAAGCCGCGGCCCAACAGCGCGTCGATATTGCTGACCATCTCCGGAAGTCTGGTGTGGGTCACGTGCAGCTGCGCACTGACGAAGACTGGCTCATGGCGCTAGCAAAGTTCATCATCAACCGGCGGAAGCGACGGTAACGGTGCAGTTCATCCCCGATTCGTTCCTCTCGCCGGTCCGGCTGTGGCTGCTGCTGGTGGTTCTGGCGCTCGCGATCTTCTACGTGGCGATGCAGGCAAAGCGACGCAAATACGCAGTGCGTTTCACCAACATTGAGCTTCTCGACAAGGTTGCCCCAGCGGGTCCCGGTTGGCGCCGCCACCTCCCGGCGGCCGTGTTCTTGGTGGCGCTAACGTCGCTAGTGGTGGCCTTTGCCCGGCCTTCCCAAGACACCAACGTGCCCAAGGAGCAGGCCACGGTCATCATGGCTATCGACACGTCGCTGTCTATGCAAGCAACCGATGTGTTTCCTAGCCGGCTGGATGGCGCCAAAGAGGCAGCCATCTCCTTTATCGAAGATCTGCCCGACAATCTCAACTTGGGGATCGTAAGTTTCAATGGCGTTGCCACCATCCGGGTGCAGCCCACCACGAACCATACCGCTGCCATTGCCTCGGTGGAAGCCCTCGAGCTTGGGCCGGCCACCGCTATTGGCGAGGCTATCTTTGCCAGCCTCGACGCCATCGAGCTTGTGGCCAACGACGGCGAAGAGACGCCGCCAGCACGCATTGTGTTGATGTCGGACGGCGAAACAACTGTGGGCCGGGCCGATGAGCAAGCCATCGAGGCCGCGCAGCAGGCCGGCATTGCGGTGTCCACCATTGCCTTCGGCACCGACGAAGGCAGCATCGTGATCCCCGAAGAACCTCTGCCGGTCCCCGTGCCGGTCAACCGCGACAAGTTGGCCGAGATCGCCGACGCGACGGGTGGCCAGTTCTTCGCCGCCCAGAGCACATCCGAACTTGCCGACGTCTACCGAGACATTGGTTCTCAGATCAGCTTTGAGACCATCCAAGACGAGATCGGGCCAAGTTTCGTAGGCATTGGCCTGGTGTTGTTGGCGCTTAGCGCCGCCATGAGCCTGTTGTGGTTCAGCCGTCTGCCCTAGCGAGGCAAACCCTGCCATGGGGGTAGGAAAGCACTGCCCATAGGGGCAGGGGCGCTCCGGCCCTAGGTTCGGGTGCGCGAGCGGGACTAGGATTAGCAAGGTATCTGGAGGACCCATGACCGACCTGCAAAACCCTGCCACTTCGGCAACCCACAACCGTGCCACCTTTACGGCATTCGAGAATTCCACCGCTGAGGACTGGGCCATCATTGGCCAAGGGCTCCCCCACACTCAGGCTATGGCGGCCGCAAACGCGGTCGAGCAGCTCCGCATGCTCGAGCGCGACACCGGAGGCTTCCCGGTCAATCGCCTGGAGCACTCGTTGCAGACCGCGGCTCGAGCCGAGAATGACGGTCGCGACGGCGAGTACGTGCTGTGCGCTCTGTTGCACGACATTGGCGACACGCTGGCGCCCACCAACCACCCCGCCATTGCTGCGGCCATGTTGAAGAACTACGTTTCCGAAGCCAACCACTGGATGGTCGAACACCACGGGATCTTCCAGGGTTACTACTTCTGGCATCACATGGGCGGCGATCGCAACGCCCGCGATGCCTATACCGATTCGCCGTACTACGAGTACTGCGAAGAGTTCTGCGCAAAGTACGACCAAACCGCTTTTGACCCCGACTACGTGAGCCCAACGCTCGATCACTACGTGCCGCTGATCAAGCAGTTCCTCGTCCCCGAAGGCCTCGAAGCCAGCTTTAAGCCCTTCGAGTAGCGACCGTTTGCCCCCGTACTAGCAGCACATTTCGACTAGGTCCCTGACGAAGTCCAGCAAATATAAGGAAAATCGGGGGTCCATCCACCACACTGCGCTCTGCGTCTGCTCAAATCATGCGCCGTGCCTGCGATTTCGCGTTCGGCACGAACCAAACCCCAACCACAAACCGGAGTTATCGTGGCAACTAAGGCAGAACTCATCGCAGCGGTCGCAGACCGCGCCGAGGCCGACAAGAAGTCAACCGAAGCAGTGCTTAGCGCCTTCTTCGACTACACCGCAGAAGAAGTCAAAGCAGGCAACAAGGTTGCGTGGCCAGGCTTTGGTGCGTTCTCAATGAGCGAACGCGCACCCCGCAAGGGTCGCAACCCCCAGACCGGCGAGCCAGTGAAGATCGGCAAGAGCCGCTCGCTGCGCCTGCAGACCTCAGCTCCCATGAAGGCTTGGTTGCTAGGTCGCGCCAAGAAGCGCTAGTTGCTTCTTAGGAACTGCAGGGGTGGGGTTGACCTTTCGGGGTCAACCCCACCCTTCGTTTTTGCCTGTTTCGAGGCGGCGGTGTTCTGGGGGCTTTGGACCTGCGCGGCTAGGCCATAGTCACCGCACAGGTCCTTACGCCCATTCCCCGCTCTTGGCCCCACGGGCCGGGCCGCTCGGGCCCAACGACCTGCGCGGCTAGGCGGCTGCACTCACCTATGCGCTAGGCCCCTATTGCGTGCTCAGCGCGAAGCGGATCTCTGCTGCGGCCTCATCTTCGTCGCTCAGCCACCGCTGCGTGTCGATCTCGACGCGGTGAATTGAGCCCTCGAACACTGAAGGTGCGGTGTATGCGTCGCTTACGCCGCTGGGGTTCTGTCCCAAGTCGAACCCCACCGAGCTGATCATGATAGACAACGCGGGTAAGTAGCCTTCGCCTACTTGTTGGCCGTCGATGAACAAACGCAGCCGAGCGGGGCCTCGTCGTACCCGTTCGAGCTGCACCCCAATGGTGACGTCGCCGGCAGGGACCCGGTGGCTGCTGCGGACGAACGTGCGGTTCTGGAAGTAGTTGTGCTCGTACACGAGGTAGCCGTCATCTAAGTAGCACGACAGGCCGTTATTGACTGTGCCGTAAGCCATAACAACGCCGCCAGCGGTCTCGCTAGACCGAGCGACCTGCGCCTGCAGCTGCCAGCTACGGCCCCCCAGAGCCGGCGCACTGTCCGATGGGATGCGCTGCACCGGTGGGTAGTACACGAAGGAATCGCGGGCCCTCGGTGTACCTGGGACTGGCCTGCCGGCGAAGGCAGAACCGAAGCGTCCTCGTTCGTCGATCGGCAGCACCCCAAACTCGTCCGCGTCAGCCCAGAACTGGGCCACAAGCTCTTCGAGTTTCTCGGGGTGTGAGGATGCCAAGTCATGGCACTCGGAGAAGTCTTGATCGAGGTGGTACAGCTCCCACACATCATCCTCAAGCGGCTCGCCCGGCGGGTGGAAGGTCACCGCTTTCCAGCCATCCTTCCAGATCGCTCGGTGGCCTCGCATCTCAAAATACTGTGACGTCTTCGGCGTTGGGGCCGCGCTGGTGTCTCGGGCTGATGCAGCGAAGCTGTACCGCATTGAGACCCCCTCAATAGGTTGCTGGGCGATACCGCCAAGCTCGGTGGGTGCCTGAATCCCTGTGATGTCAAAGATGGTGGGGGCAATGTCGATCACGTGATGGAACTGGTGACGAATCCCGCCCGAGGCTTCGGTCGAGATCCCTTTGGGCCAAGAGATGATGAGCGGGTCACGCACCCCGCCACCGTGCGTGTTTTGCTTGTAGCGCTTGCCCGGGCAGTTCCCCACTTGGGCCCATCCCCACGGATAGTTGGTGAAGCTACGGCGTGTACCAATGTCGTCGAGACGATGGATGACTTCGTCGAGTTCTTCGGGTAGGTCGTTGAAGTAGCGGAACTCGTCCATGACGCCCAGCGCTGTCCCCTCCTGGGATGCGCCGTTGTCTGAGGCAATGACCACAACGGTGTTGTCTGCAACCCCAAGGGTCTCCAGCTCGTCGAAGAGCCTCCCGAGCTGCGCGTCGGTGTGGTCGAGGAATGCCGCGAAGGCTTCCTGGAGTCTGGCCGCAAAGCGCTGCTCGTCTTGGCTGAGGTTGTCCCATGGCTCAACGCCCGGGTTCAACGGGGCCAAGTCGGTGCCTTCAGGGATGATGCCTAGTTCAAGCTGACGCCTGTAGACCCGCTCGCGCCACACATCCCAACCTTCGTCGAACTTGCCCCGGTACTTAGCCAGGTAGTCGCTGGGAGCCTGATGAGGAGCATGGGTTGCGCCAAAGGCAAGATACAAGAACCAGGGGCGCTCCGGCACAAGTGAATGCTGATTGCGGATCATGTCAATGGACTGATCGACCAGATCCTCGCTCAGGTGGTACCCGTCTTCTGGCGATGCGGGCGGCTGGACCAGGTGGTTGTCGGCATACAGCTCCGGGTGGAACTGGTCGGTCTCGCCCTGCATAAACCCGTAGAACCGGTCGAAGCCCTTGCCGAGGGGCCAGTTCTGAAACGGGCCCGCCGCTGAGGCCTCGCGCATGGGCGCCAAATGCCACTTGCCCACGCAGAACGTGCCGTAGCCAGCCTCGCCAAGTACCTGTGCCATGGTTCCTGCCGTGGGGGCAATGCAGCCGCGCATGTTGGGGAACCCTGTGTCGAAGTTGGACAGCGCCTGCATCCCAACCGAATGGTGGTTGCGGCCTGTCAGCAACGACGCACGGGTTGGGGAACACAGAGCAGTGGTATGAAAGTTGGCGTAACGAAGGCCACGATCGGCCAACGCATCGAGGTTCGGGGTGTCGATAGGGCCGCCGTAGGACCCAAAGTGGCTGAAGCCGGTGTCGTCCAGCAGCACCACGACCACGTTGGGAGCATCTGCATCTGGCAGGATGGGGTCGGGCCACCAAGGCGTGGATTCGCTAACCGTGGTCTTGATTGTCCCCTGAAATTCCTGCATGGGCGCTGACCATAATGGCCGCTCGGGGTCGCGTCGAGCTACGCCGTGCGGCCAGTAAATGGCTCTTGACTGCGGGCCTAGGGCCCAAGCGGCCCGGCCCGTAGGGCCAAGAGCGGGAAACGGGTCTAAGGATCTGTGCGGTGACCATGGCTTATCCGCGCAGATCCTTAGACCGGTTGTGCTGTTGCTTTGTTGGCCCCGGTGAGATCGACGTCGGTGCCGGGCTTTTCGCTGATGGCACGCGAGCTGCCCCCAGGTTGCATGGTGATGCCGTACAGGCAGTCGGCAGCTTCCATGGTGCGCTTCTGGTGGCTGACGATGATGAGCTGGGCCTCGTCGCGGAACTCTTGGACCAACGACAAGAAGCGGTGGAGGTTGACATCGTCGAGCGCAGCTTCGACCTCGTCCATGACATAGAACGGAGATGGACGGCTGCGGAAGACCGCAAACAAGAAACCCAGCGCGGTCAGTGAACGTTCGCCACCTGAAAGCAACGACAGCTTCTTGACGTTCTTGCCCGAGGGCTTCGCTTCGATCTCAACGCCTGTGTTCAGAAGATCGTCGGGTGTGGTGAGCTTGATCTTGCCTTGGCCGCCAGGGAAGAGCGCCTGGAACAGCACCTCGAAGTTGGCTGACACATCGGCGTATGCCGCACTGAAGACGGAGATGATTTCTTCGTCGATGGCGCGGATGACCTTGCTGAGCTCGCGGCGGCTGCCCTTCACGTCGTCGAGTTGCGCTTGCAAGAACTGCTGGCGTTCTTGCAACGCCTCGAATTCTTCGAGGGCGAGTGGGTTGATGGGGCCCATGATGCGGAGTTCTCGCTCGAGTTCTCGCACCCTGGCCTTTGCCGTGATGCCTTCGAGGGGCACGCACTCGGTTTGGACGGCCAGACCAGGCTCGCAGTCGTGGTCGCGCCGCAAGGCCTCGATGACCGATTCGAGCTTGAGGTTGATTTCGCCTTCTTCGAGCTCGGCACGGGTGCTGAGCTCGCGTAGATGACCTAGCTCTCGTTCGCTTTCGCCGCGGCCTCGGCGCAACTGATCGAGCCGAAGCGCCGCAGACTTGGCTGCATCTGACTGCGCTTGGCGAGTGGCACGCAAGCCTTCGAGTTCGGTCTCAAGCTCGCCGGATCGGCGCTCAACGATGCTGAGAAGCCTACGGGCAGTAGCCATGCGTTCTTCGAGGACACGGCGGCGTTCTGCGGCTTGGGCTCGACGTTCGGCATAGCCTTCCAGGCGAGCGTCGAGTTCGTCGAGGCGGGACCGCAAGAACTGGCGGCGTTCTTCGACTGCGGCCACCCTAACCTCGTGCTCAGTGCGCTGAGCCCCTACTTCGGCGGAGTCGCGTTCGAGCCGTTGGCGGGCCTGGTCGAGCTGGCGAGTCCTGTCGAGGAGCTCTTGTTCGTCGGCCTCGGCAGCAGGAAGAGCAGCGCGAAGCTCCGCCTCGCGTGCGCTCTCGATGCGAAGGTTCTCGTTGACCTCGGCGAGCTGGTTTCGAATGCCATCGACCTCGACGCGAGCTGCTCGAACGTCGGACTCCAGGCGCCCAAAGCGGGCGCGGGTGGCTTCGAGCTGACGTCGTACCTCGACGGTGCGCTTCTCGGTGTTGGCACGATCTTGGCGAGCCTGCGATCGGGCTTGCTCTGCGGCGTTGAGATCTCGCCGCCGAGTCTCAAGCACCGCTATGGCTCGTTCGGCCCGCTGTAACGCCTCTTCGAGTGCCACTCCGGTGGCACCGCTGCCGCTCATGCCGACGCGCCACCCGTCGGAGGCGAACCTGTCGCCTTCTTTGGTGACGTACACCTCTGCGGGGTTGGCTAGTGCCGCGTCGACACCTTCGCCCCAGCCCTTGACCACGCCCACCCCTCCGATGAGGTGGTCGAGGAGCTGGTTAACGGCGACATCGGTGGACCGAACGTGTTGCCGGAGCTCACCATTGGTGTTTCCTGTGGC
>JAUIIS010000101.1 GCA_030431575.1 Acidimicrobiia bacterium
GTTCTGGCGGCGCCCTGCAATTCGAATCGCTGCGCGCTATCCCCTGGGTGTTTGCGTGGACACAGATGCGGTTCAACGTTCCCGGCTGGTACGGCCTTGGGTCGGCGTTCGAAACGCTTGTGCTCGATGATCCCTCGAAGCTTGATCTGTGTAGGCGCGCGTACCGCCAAGGCGGGTATTTCCGTGTCTTCATTGACAACGCGCAACAGGAAATGGCAAGAGCCCGCCTCGCCATGGCGAGGTGGTATGTCGTCAAGGATGCCGACGAATTGCTCGCGTTGATTTCGACGGACTTCGAGCTGGCGCGCCGGGTTGTGCTGGAGATCACGGGTCAGGAGGAACTGCTGGACAACAACCGGGTGATCCAGCAATCGATCACCGAACGGAACGTCGACGCGGACGTGCTCAATGTGATTCAGATCGAACTCCTCCGGCGGTACCGTGAAACCGAGGACCGTGAGATCCAGCGGCTGGTTCTGCTGAGCGTCAATGGTTTGGCCGCAGCGATGCAGAGCACGGGATAAGTACTCAGTGAGCAAAATCGGCTAGCGCCGTTACGACGGCTACGCGCCGGCGTCAAACCGCTCCGTCGCTGGCGCCGCGCGGTTCGAGGCCGGCCTGGCGTTCTTCGAGGTAGCGACCGAAGATCAGCACCGAGAACTCGGTACAGGTGGCGATGACCAACGGGCCGCCCACTGTGGTCAGTGGCGACAGCGTGAGGTCGAACGCTCCAACAACGATGGCTGAGATCCCCACGGCAAGTACCACAGGCACAAGCGATAGAGCTGCTCGGGTGATGGAGCGATAGCGCAGCACTAACCAGAGGGCGACTAGCGCTAGCGCAAGGTAAGTGAGGATTGTTCTGTTAGCGGCCAGGTTCTCCAGGAGGCCCACACCAACGACAGCGAGGCCAGCCGGTACCGCACGTACTGGACTCGTGATCTCACCGGCGTCGTTAGGGACGGCCAAGATGCTGTCGGCTTCTATCTCCAACGCGTCGATGCGCTCTTTGAGGTCTTCTTCGAGCGCGGCCACCAACACAGCTCGGTCTTCGAGGTCTGCGGCGGCGAGCCGCAGATTTACCTGTGTCGCCGTTCGGTCATCCGAAACTAAGGCGGCTGCGATGTCGGGCGGCATGGCCTCGGCAGCTGCCTCGAGCTCGGCGGGCAAGGGCACCAGGTTGGACGCGTCAGGGTTTTGGATGATCTTGGCCATTGTGTTGACCAGGCTGGAAGTCGACACGACCTCGGGCCGGGCTTCGGCGTCGAGTGTGAAGTCCCACAACAACTGGTTCACCTCAGGGGCAAGCACATTGTTTGCCTCCACCAGAATGCTGAGCGTGCTGGCGAAACCTGTCTCGGATTCCAGGCGATCGATGTCGGCGACGGTCTCGCTCCCCTGGTCGATCCAGCGGATGGGGTCCGACTCGATGGTCACGTCGCGTTCTGCGATGGCGCCGATACCAAAGACAACGAGGGCTACCACGATGAGTGCCCCGCCCGCCTTTGACGGCAAGCCACCCAGAGCCACAACAGCGCGCTCTACCCGCGAGTGCTTGCGTTCGCCGCTGGGTTTGGTCCATTCGCGGATGCCCAAAATGGCTGCGGGGATGACGATGCCGGTGACAGCGAGGACAGCCACGCCAATCGCAAGAAGGACACCGAAATCGCGGATCATAGGCACCTGCGACACGCGCAACGCCAAGAACGCCACAATGGCACCAACCGTGGCCGCAATGAGCGGCGGTCCTAGGTTGGACAGGGTCACCCCAATGGGGTGGTCCTCGTTATCGAGCACCGCCTCTTCTTCGACCCGGTTGTGGATCTGGATCGCGAAGTCGATGCCAAGACCGATGAGAATCGGTAGTCCTGAGATGGTGACCAGTGAGAGGTCGAGGCCGACGTAGCCCACGAGGGCGAAGGCCCACAGCACACCGACCACCACGGCGAGTAGGGGAAGAAGCCGCCACCGGACAGGGAACAGGAGGAGCAAGACCACCGCCATGACGACAAGAGCCGCCAGGCCAAGCCTGAGCATGCCGCTTTGAAGGTAGTCGTTGATGTCTTTGAGGTAGACCGGCGAGCCGGTCACGGTGACGTCGAAGCCCTCGAACTGAGCGCTCTCGAAAACCTCGAGCACGCCCTCGGTGCCCGCGGACTGTTCATCGAGGCTGGCGTTGCCGCTAAGGACGACACCTCCAACCGCGGTCTGCTGGTTGGGAAAAGTCGATGCCAGCGATGCACGAATGGCGCGCTCGGCGTCGGAAGGAGTGCTGAGCTCGCCGTCGGTGACGGCGTACCCTTCGTTGCCAAACAACAACAGCTCAACCCAGTCGGGGTTACCAAGCGCTTGGTCTTCGGCCGGAATCTCGCCAAGTCGCGCCAACGACACCGGAATGTCGGCAGACCGCGCTGCTTGACCGTCGGGGTCGGGATCTCGCGTGGCTGCCGACAGCAAGGCTTCGCGCCCAGGCCCGGCAATGAGTGCCTCGCTGTAGGTCACCGACACCAGCGGCGTGATTACCGAGTACACGCCATCGACGCCACGCAGCTCCTCCGTGAGCCTTGACAGCTCGGCAAGGTTCGTGCCGACGAACAAGTCGCTGATGTCGTTGCCCTCTTTGGCACTGAACAACAAGATGACAGTCTCGCCGCCGAACTGGTCTTGAAACTCCACGTTGTCGAGAGCGATCTGAGAGTCGTCGTTCAGATAGCTGTCCTGCCCCGTGGCGAACTCGGCCATCAGCAGGCCCGGCACCAGAATTGCAGTGATCAGCACGGCCCCGGCAAGGACAAGCTTCCACTTGGCCCCAAGCCAGATTCCTAGCGACCGCCAAGCCTGCTCGGCCCTGCGAGTCCCGTCCTCATTCGTGTGCGTCATGTCTGCCCCTCCAGCAACCAACATAGCCACTGCCTTGTGGACCACCGTTGTTGGAGCACAAATGACATGCCTTCTGTTGGCGCCGAACAAGTTCGCACTCACCGCACGCCGCAGACGTGCTAGAGCTTGTGGAGTACGCACACCCATGTCCGCACCAAGGAGTGACCAATGGCCATAGAACGGTTCCCCGTCGAAGCCACGCACATCATGATGTTCGCCCGGTCGATTGGCGACCCCAACCCCATCTACGCCGACGAGGAATACGCGGCAAGCACCGAAGTGGGTCACATCATCGCGCCACCAACCTTTGCCCAGGCGAGCGCTCAGTTCGACCCCGATTACCCGCTGCGTCCAAAGATCGGCGGGCCGTGGTTTGGGTCGGGCGCCAAACCCACCGGGATCAAGCGCGAGAGCTCTGGAGGCGGTGGCGGCGGAAACGGCGGCGGGCTTCACGCTGAGCAGCACTTCGAGTATCACCGCCACATTGGCCCCGGCGACGTGCTCACGGCCACAACCCGCCCTGGAGAGACTTGGGAAAAGCAGTCCAAGCGGGCTGGCAAGCTGGTGTTTCGCGAGAGCATCACCGAGTATCGCGACCAGAATTGGCGTAACCACCGAGAAACCAATCGAAAGCTGAGGTCGAGAAGCACATGAGCACAACTATTTCCGTTGGAGACACCCGGACCGAGGTTCTTGTCGAAGACCTCAAACGCACCCAACTTGTTCAGTACGCCGGAGCATCGGGCGACTACAACCCGCTTCATACCGACGATCTGTTTACCCGCGAGGTCGCTGGGTATCCGGGTGTGTTCGCGCACGGCATGCTCACTATGGGCATGACGGGACGCATCTTGACCGATTGGGTGGGCGACGGCCGGCTCACCAACTACGGGGTTCGTTTTGTCAACCAGGTGTGGCCTGGTGACACGCTGACAGCTACCGCTGAAGTCACCGCGGTGAACGAGGTGGACGGCGAGATCATCGCCGAGTTTTCGATAGTCACCGTCAACCAGAATGACGTTCCGGTGGTTACCGGTACCGCTTCCGCGCGTGTGGACTAGGCCCCGTGCCTTCAGATATCCCGCCCGGACTGCGCCAGCTCATTAGCCAAGCCCGCACAAAGTGGGCCAACACGGGGGCCGAGCGCCCGCCCTTCGCCGAATCGCCGCGACCGGACCAGGAGTCAGTTTGGGACTATCCGCGTCCGCCGGTGGTGGTGGGCGATCTTCGCACTGTCGTTGTCGGCGACCCTGCCGACCCCGTGGCGTCAACGACGTCGGCTTTACGGGTGCTCGAGACAGCGAGCCCACCTACCTTCTACATCCCGGCGGCGGACATCGATTTCGAGAAGGTGGCCGTTGTTGCTGGCAGTTCGCTTTGCGAATGGAAGGGCAGCGCCCGCTATTGGGCACTGACCGATGACACGACAGCGACAGTTGGATGGGACTACCCAGACCCGTTCCCCGAGTTTGAGATCCTGCGAGGTCACCTAGCGTTTTACCCGGGCCGGGTGCATTGTGTGGTCGATGGCGAAGTGGTGCGTCCTCAAGCGGGCGGCTTTTATGGCGGGTGGGTCACCAACGAGATCGTGGGACCACACAAAGGCGAGCCCGGAACGCAGGGCTGGTAGGGCGACAGTACGCAAGGGTCCAAGCGGAGTCGGGGCCCGTGTTACGCAGGCTTGTGGCCATTGAGGTGGGTCAGTTCGTTCACCAACCGGTAGGAGCCATCGTGTGCTCTGAAGGGCTCGACCGCTTCCAAGACCATGCCTTTCAGCGTCTCTTCGCCCACATGCTCTAGCGATGGCAGAACGACACCGGGGGACCTCAGGGTCTTCCATAGATCCTCTGCGTTCGGCGCTTCGATGATCGCGGTCGTAGTTCCCCGCTCGCCCACGGCAAATCCAGCAGTTTCGAGCATGGATTCGCACACGCCCGGGGCGCCGATAGACGCCAGACCCTTCAGTTCGTCCGCTGCTCCAGGCGATGTCGTGCCAAGGACAATAAAGAAGTCACGGAGGTCCAGTGCGCGTCCCGGGCCCCAGAACGTGATTGCGATCGAACCACCGGGGCGCAGCACCCGGAATGCTTCGTCGACACCGCCCTGGCATCCACCCCAGATCCCGTTGAACGAGGTTACGACATCGAAGCTCTCGGAGTCCCATGGCAGGTCAAACATCGAGCCGGCCACGGTGTCGCTGCTTGGGGCTCGACGTTTAGCGATGTCAATGAGCCCCGCCGATGCATCAATCCCCGCGGTCCTGGCACCTAAGCGCTCTGCGCGGGCAAGCGCATAGCCCGAGCCGCAAGCCATGTCCATGAGGCTGCACCCTGCGCCGACCTCTAGGGCGCTAAAGAGGTACTCGATGGCATCTCGGGCGTAGGGCTCAAAGCGAAAGGCCCAGTCTTGGGCAGCGTGGGCCCATGCGTCACCGGCGATCTCCCAGTCGGGGCGGGCATCGATTGCTTCTTGAATGGCCATGTTCTTGCTTTCTGTTCTTTAGCGGTCGCGGTGTTGCGACCTGCCTCCCTCATCGTGAATCGGGGCAAATCGGAAGTCTTGGAGACCGCCCCAAGAACTTCTGAAGAAGGTCTCCAAAGCTTCTCCACGTCGTCTCCAAGACTTCGCTGCGGATTTCGTTGATTGTTGAACCCGTAACAGCAAACGGGGCCACAAGGACCCGATCAACCGAAGCTCAGAAGGCTTCACAATCAAGGAGCAATCCAATGACAATGACCGAAAAGCCTGTCGACAACGGCGTGAACGTGGAAGCACTACTCGGTGCTCGTGAAGCGATGACTGGTATGCCTGCGGCCGCCAGCTTTGTGTGGCGTGCAGGTAGCGAGTGGGTCAACGGCACTCACGCCCGCACCACAATCGAGAAGTTCTTCGGCGTCGGCGAAGAACAAAGCCACCGTCAGCCCTATGTCCTCGACACGGACCACCCACAGATCTTTGCCTCCGAGGACAATGGCATCACCCCTCCAGAAATGCTTCTGGCTGGACTCGCCGGTTGCTTGACCGCCGGCGTTGCTTCAGTCGCTCAGAACCGCGGCATCCAGTTGAACTCCGTGAACGCAACGATCGAGGCCGACATGGACCTCCAAGGCATTCTCGGTATCGACGCCGACGTGCGCAACGGCTTTGGCGGGATCAAGGTTCGCTTTGACATCGATGCCGACGCAACCCGCGAAGAAGTCGAAGCGGTCGTGGCCCAGAGCCAAAAGCGCTCTGCGGTGTTTGACACCTTGACCAACCCGACATCGGTGACTGTCGAAGTCGCATAGCCCATCCCATCGACATCACCTAACCCTCCCGGTCGCCACGCCTCCAAGCTGTGGCCTGGCGACCGGGAAGATGGAAGGAACTCCTCGGAATGCTCACCGCAACAACAGTGACCATCATCGGCGCTGGACAAGCTGGCCTGGCCATGAGCCAGAGCCTCACCGACCATGGTGTCGACCACATCGTCTTAGAACGCGGCGAGGTCGCCAACTCCTGGCGCACTGAACGGTGGGATTCCTTACGCCTGCTCACCCCAAACTGGATGACTCGCCTGCCAGGTCATGCGTACCAAGGCCCCGACCCTGATGGTTTCATGCAGGCCGCGGAGGTGACGGAGTTCCTAGAAGGCTACGCGGCCATGTCGGCTTCTCCGGTGCAAGCCAACACCACGGTTGAGGCCGTCCGCAGCAAGGGCGACGGCTACGAGATTCTCACCAATCGAGGGGTCATTGCGTGCCGCGCTGTGGTTGTCGCCACCGGGGCGTGCAGCACCCCCAAGATCCCGTCCTTGGCCGGCAGTGTCCCGGCCGGCATTCACCAGCTAGCGCCCATTCACTATCGCAACCCCGACCAGATTGCGGGAGGCCGGGTCCTCGTGGTTGGCGCTTCGGCCTCGGGCGCCCAAATCGCTGAAGAGCTCCAACGCTGCGGCCGCGACGTCACGCTGGCGGTCGGAGACCACGTCCGGCTGCCTCGCACCTACCGAGGTATGGACATCCACTGGTGGATGGACACCATTGGTCTTCTCAACGACCGCTACGACGAAGTCGAAGACATCGTGCGTGCTCGCCGACTCCCCTCGCTCCAACTCGTTGGCTCTCCCGAGCGCCGAGACATCGACCTGAACGCGTTGCATGCCACAGGCATACATCTGGTCGGCCGTTTCGCCGGCGTGGCTGACACCACCGCCCAATTCTCTGGCTCGTTCGCAAACCAGTGCGCTGCAGCCGACCTCAAACTCGGCCGGCTCCTCGACAGCATTGACGAGTTTGCGAGCGCCAATGGCCTGGATTCGGAGTTAGCACCCGCTGACCGACCGGTCCGCACCACAGTCCCCGCAGCCGACACCACCATGAGCCTTGCCGACATCGGCACCATCGTGTGGGCAACTGGCTTCCAACCCCATTACCCCTGGCTTGATCCAGAGCTCCTTGACCGCAAAGGCGCCATCCGCCATGACGGGGGCGTTATGAGCGCACCGGGCATGTACGTGCTAGGTCTTCCGTTCACACGCAGCCGAAAGTCCAGCTTTCTCGATGGCGTAGGCAGCGACGCCATTGAGCTGAGTGCGCACCTCAAGGCCCATCTGAACGCCACCGCATCAGCACGGGGCTGAACGAACAACAAATAGGCAAGCAAGCATCGTGTCAAACCCAACAGCAACCATCGCCGCATGCACGCTCGGCCGTGTTCGACATCGTGGTCGCCCCCATCCAGGCGGCTGTCCGCCTAAGGGTTGCGATCAAGTAGGTGAAGTAACCTTCACGTCGTTGAACCGTCTCGGAGGCAAGGTTTAGCGCAAGGTGGGCTTGGAGGCTTGACATGAGCGACGTACCGGTAGAAGAGCAGCAACGGGTTGTCATTTGGCGCCGTGATCAGACGCCGACAAAGCGGGGTTGGCTGAAATGGGCGGGCTTGGCGATCTTTTTGGTTTGTGGATTTGGGGCCTTCGCGCAGGCAATGTCCCCAAACCAAAGCCTTGATGCCACGTTCCCTGCGCTCGGGCTCATTCTGCTGGGCTTGTTCGTCGCAATGCCAAAGCTGCTCGACATCAACAAGCGCAGAAACCCTGAGGTCGCCGTCGAGAGTGGGACCTTGGTTTGGGGAAAGGTGCGCGTGCCCATGGACGAAGTCGCCAGCTATGTCCTGCGCATCAGTCGCGGCTCTGTCTACAACGGCAGTACAACGGTGCGGACGTCATATGGCACCGCCGTTTTCACGCTGAACAATGGCGACAGCAAGAAGTTTGTGTGGCCCTACCTGGACCAACCCGAACTCGACCAGCTGGGCGTAGCGCTCGAGCCGCTGCTGCCCGGGCTCCGCCGGGGCTAACTCAGCTCCGCCAGAATCTGTTGGGTGTGTTCGCCCAGACGTGGTGGCCGGCACTGGATCCCGGTCGGTGTCTTGGTCATCTTGATGGGCTGACCCGCCAAGGTGATGGGGCGGCTGCCGTCCGGCTGGTCGACCTCAACGAGCATGTCACGCGCATGCGCGTGTGGGTCGGCGTAGATGGCGTCGATGGTGTTGACCGGGCCCACCGGCACCCGCCCACCAAGCAGTTCGACAATCTCAGCGGTGGTGTGCACTGTGGTCCATGCCAGCATCTTCTCGTTCAGGGCAGGGCGGTTCTTTAGTCGGTCAACGCTGGTCACAAACCGGTCGTCTGTAGCGAGCTCGGGGGTCCCCATGAGGTCGCAGAGCACCCCAAACATGGCATCAGATGGTGTCCCAACGGCACAGTTGCCGTCGAAGGTGGGGAAGATGTCGAACGGCGCAATCGTGGGATGGCCATTGCCGGTCGGCTTGGGAATCCGGCCACTGATGGAGTGGGCATTAACGGCACCTTCGCACATGCTGAGGATTGCGTCGTACATGGCCACGTCGACAAACTGCCCGCTCCCGCTCAAGCGAGCCTCGACCACAGCTGCCAACAGCCCTACCGCACTGAGCGTGCCGGTGAAGATGTCGCCAACGCTGGGACCGCACTTCATGACGTCATCGGCGGAGTTCCCGGTGATGCTGACAAGCCCGCCCATGGCTTGGGCCACAATGTCGAACGCTTGCCAGTCCTGGTAGGGGCTTTCGCCGGTGCGGGGGTCGCCGAATCCGCGAATGGCCGCGTACACGATCTTTGGGTTCACCTCCCTGATCGCGTCGTACCCCACGCCGAGACGGTCCATGACACCAGCCCTGCTGTTCTCTACCAGGACGTCCGCCGTCTCGGCGATGCGTAGCAATGTGTCGCGGTCAGCGTCATCCTTGAGGTCAAGCACGACCGAGCGCTTCCCGCGGTTAATGCTGGCGAAGTACCCACCAAAGGCGCGTTCGGTGTCTTCAGGCGTAAACGGACCCCCATAGCGGGTCATGTCGCCGGCTGGCGGCTCGACCTTGATGACGTCGGCCCCGAGGTCGGCGAGCAGCATGGTGCAGTATGGACCGGCGAGAGCTTGGGTGATATCGAGGACGCGGAGGCTGGCGAGAGGGCCGGTTCTTGCTGGACGTGGTGGTGATTGTGGAGTGGTGGTCACCCGGGTGACACTACGCCTTCGCGAGGGCTACTTCTGCTGTCGCTTCGGCTGTCACCAGCGACTAGGCGTCACGTTGGCTACGGTGGCCGTGTGGCTGACGCAAGATCTCAGACCAAACCAAAGCGGGCTCCTCGTCCTGTCGGGCGGCCAAAGGGGGGGCGTCCAGCGACGAGCCGAGAAGAAGTTTTGGCTGCCGCTATCAGAGCGGTCCGCGCCATTGGGCCCTGCGTAACCATGGAGGCCATCGCAGCCGAGGCATCGGTTACCAAGCCCATCGTGTACCGCACCCTGGGCGACAAGGAAGCGGTGTCCGAAGCTGTTGCCGAGTACTTGTCGCTAGAGGTCGAGAAGGCCACGGTGGTCCTGCTAGACCAAAGCGACGACCCTCGTACTGCGTTCTATGCAGCGGTTCACGCCTACTTCACCACGCTTGCCGCCGACAAAGAGCTCTTTCTCTTTGTTGAACATGGTTGGGCTTCTCCCGATGGCAAGCAGCTCGTCCGAATGATCGAGCGGGCCGCTATGCCGTTAGTCGAGCGGTTTGCGATCAACAACCCCCACGACACCCATGGTCCCAATGCCCCAACAACATGGGCCTACGCAGTTACTGGAGCCTTGCGTACAGTGGCCATGATGTGGGTACGCGAGCCCTACTGCTCGGTTGAAGACCTCGCAAGCCAGATCACCGACATGTTTGTCACCGCACCGTCGAACAACGACCAACCAACCAGGTTGACACCCCCAACGGCACCTATCCCGTAGGGTCATTGGGTGAATGCTCGCCCATCGACCGAGATTAGCTATGCCGACTTTGGCGCGTGGTACGACACCTACCGGGCCGAGGTGCTCGAGCCCGCCCTCGATGCGGCTTCACAAGCGTTACAGAACGCGCTCACGAATTCGTTGACCGATCGTGACCTCACTCGAATCCGCAACACCAGCGGGCGGGTGAAGTCAAAGCGCCGCACGTGGCGCAAGGTACAACAGCAACGGTACGAAGCGCAGCTGGGCGCAGTTGAAGACATCCCGCAGGTCATCGACGATCTCATTGGGCTACGGGTCACGTGTGTGAACGTGCGCGATATCGAGATGGTGCAAACCGCGCTGGAGACGCTCCCCGGCTCTGCGGGTAGGAGCCTTTGGCTGGATCAAACCTCTGAACGCGACTATGTGGCTGAGCCAAAGGAGTCCGGCTATCGGGGCTGGCACGTGAACCTGGGTATTCGAGTTGGGAAGACAGAGGTTGCGTGCGAGCTTCAAGTCCGAACCCTGCTGCAGGACAGTTGGGGCGAACTCACTCACGAGGACACTTACAGCAAAGATGGCGCGTTGCCCCCGCTGGTCGAGGTCCTGAGCACCCGCATGTCGGATCTGTTGTCCATTCTTGACGACATTGCCGAAGACCTGCGCACCGAGCTCGACCGGATCGACCAAGAGGTCGTGTCAGAACCCGACGATGGTGATGCCGCTCCCGACGACGTTCTGGTGGGCCAGGCAGCCGACGCAGCTGCGGTGCTCATGCACCGCTGGACCACGATTGACCGTCCAACTGATCTGGCTGCGTTGGCTTGGGCATTGCAGCGAGAGTTCGGTGCCGAGGTCAGCGACGATTGGTTTGGTCATGGCAGCTTCAAACGGTTCCTGCGCCATGCAGTGCCAGACGGTGAGATCAGCACGGGCCGGCAGGCCTATCTCCTTCCCCAGACTGCTAGCGACCCCGCGCCGCCTCAAGGCGCCAGCGGTAACGACCCCGACCCGGACAGCTCCGAGGCCACCAGCTACGCCGACGCGCCCGGTGCTGCAAGACAACTGCGACGCATTGACCCGCAGTTTCCGCTCTTGTCACAGCCTGAGTGGACGGTCGCCTTTGATCATCTGGCCGAGTCGTGGAGAAGGGTCAAACCAACAGATGCCGCAGCGGCAACAGTAAAACGGCTCACGAGATCCGCACGCGACCTGGCGAAGGCGTCGGTGATCCGGCCGCAGCGCAACTCGGCCAAGCTGGCGATCGCCCTGCTGGCGGCCAACATGGTCGCGGTCAACCTGTGGATCGCCC
>JAUIIS010000102.1 GCA_030431575.1 Acidimicrobiia bacterium
TCATTACCAGCCGCAAGGCAGACGCCTGCGAAGAAGCGGCCGCCGAGATAGGTCACGGCTGCATTTGGGAATCCGGCAACGCCGGGAACCCCGAAGATGCCGAGCGCGTCACCGACAGGTGCCTCAACGACCTCGGCGGCATCGACCTGTTAGTCAACAACGCGGCCACGAACCCCTACGCCGGCCCCACCATCGATGTCGACATGCCTCGCTGGCAAAAAACCTTCGACGTCAACGTCACAGCGCCGCTGATGTGGACCCAGCTGGCATGGCGCAAGTACATGCAAGAGCACGGCGGCGCCATCATCAATATCTCTTCGGTAGGGGGCTTTCTGACGAGCGAGTCCATTGGTGTGTACGACATCACGAAGTCGGCGCTGATACACCTCACGAAACAGCTCGCCCCCGAACTCGGCCCCGGTGTGCGCATCAACGCTCTGTGCCCAGGTCTCATCAAGACCGACTTCGCCCGCTTCTTGTGGGAAGGCGAACGCGGCAAAGAGGTCGCCGAGCGCTACCCACTCAAGCGCCTTGGAGAAGTAGAAGACATCGCCAACGCCGCCACCTACCTTGCTTCGGACGACGCCGCAGGCTGGGTCACCGGCCAGACGCTCATCCTCGACGGCGGCGGCATCGTGGCCTTCCACACCTAGTGTCCTGAGTCAGAAGAGCGGTGGATTATTCGGCTGAGAATGCGCTGTTCAGCGAGGCGCAGGTTCGAAATCGCACTCCGGCGCGTGCGATGAGAACCCGCAACGCAGCTGAGCTGCGCATGCGAAGGTGAATACACCGGCGAACTTCTGACTCAGGACACTACGCCAAACGCACAACACCCTCGTCTACCCAAATGGCACAGCATGGACACTGAACCCAAAGCCCCCGTGCGCTACATCGACCGCACCAAAGAGCAATACGACGCGCTTGGGTACGGCTCCTACAACTGGGCCCACATCACCGAACCACCGCCGTTTACCCAACCCAAGGATCTGGCGTCAGCCAGGGTAGGCATGATCGCCACCGGAGGCATCTACGCCGAAGGCCAAACCGCCTTTACGTTCAAAGACGACACCACCTACCGTGCCATCCCGTCCAATATCGACAGCGGAGCGCTGCGAGCAACACACTTCGCCTACGACCTCACTGATGCCCGCACCGACATCAACGTGGTGTTCCCCATCGATGCTTTGCGGACCTTGCGCGACGACGGGACCATTGGCGAGCTGGCACCAGCGCTGTTCACCTGCATGGGGGGCATCTATTCTCAACGCCGCGTCAATGAAGAGTTAGCGCCGGCGCTGGTCCAGCGCTGCCTGGCAGACAACATCGACATTGTGCTCTTGGTGCCCGTTTGACCGGTTTGCCACCAGAGCGCTGGTCTTATCGCTCGTCAACTCGAAGCAGCCGGAATTGCGACAACATGCCTGTCGAGCGCCCGGGACATCACCGCGGCCGTCAACCCGCCGCGCGCCACGTACCTTGACTTCCCGCTCGGGCACACCGCTGGCCGGGTCAAGGACCCGTTGTTCAATCGCTCCGTGGTCTTGGCAGCCTTTGCGGCACTGGACGCCACCGAGCCTGGGCAAATCACCGATCTGCCACACCGTTGGTCAAGCAGCGACGACTGGAAAGACAGGGTTATGCGGCCCAAGCCCAAGGCCACCACGAGCATCTCGTCTGGCGACGAGGCCGCAACCACCGACGATCGCGTGCAACGCTACGAGACGCCGCAATATCAGTGCGCTACTGATGCTACGGCTGCGGCAATCAGCCATGCCGAGGCCGAGTGTCTCGTCTGTGCAGGGATCGACTACTAGTCCTGCGCTCTTAGCACTCTCGACATCCATGGTCTAGCAGGGTGCGACCAAGGGCCAAGGGCACGTTTGTTCTTGGGCCAACGCCAGGTCGAAAAGCATGCGATCTTCGTGTTGACGGCCAATGAGTTGCATGCCGACGGGTAGCCCGTCGACGTGCCCCGCTGGAACCGATACCGCCGGGTTTCCTGACGTGTTGGCAGGGATGGTCAGCGTGCCGTTGTTGGCGCCGTGGACACGCTTGCCTGCGACCCTGGTGTTGGACTCGACCCAGGCGGGAAACGCCACATCAGGATTCGTGGCACAGATGACCACATCGACCTGATCGAACAACGCTGCCATGGCCTCATTCGCGGCGGTCCGGCTTCGCTCGCCGTTAGCGGCTTTCTCGAGCGACATCATCTCAAGACCGAACTCGACGCCGAGCGCCATTGCTTTCGTCATGTCGCCCTTACAGGCTGGCCAATGGTCGCGAATCTGGTTGTACATGGAGGCCTGGTTGGCAATGGCCCAGTCGGCGGTGAGCTGTGGGAGTTTGACATCAAGATCCACGAGTTCCATGCCAGTGGCATTGACCAACGCTCGACCCGCAGACTCAACCAACTCCACGACCGCAGGCGCCACGATCGCTGCACCCAGCGTGGGAGCGATAGCGACTCGTTTGCCAGCAAGGTCAGTGCTGCCGAGGCTGGCCTCCCAGAGCCCATCGGACGGCAAGCTGTAGGGGTCGCGGGTATCGAAGCCAGCGCACACGTCATACCAGCGGGCTGCGTCTCGCACGCTTCGAGCCAGGCAGCCTGACACAACAGTCATTGGGGCGATAGCGGTGTTGGGACCGCGAGGGATGCGTCCGGCCGTGCCCTTCATCCCCACGAGACCGCAGAACCCCGCCGGTATCCGGATCGACCCGCCGCCGTCTCCCCCCGTGGCGATAGGTACCAGCCCACCGGCTACAGCAGCGGCGCTGCCACCCGAGGAGCCGCCGGCTGTGGCGTCGCGGTTCCACGGGTTATGCGTGGTGCCATTTAGTTTGGTAGTGCTGACGTTGAGGCCCCCGAATTCGCTCGCTGTGGTGAGTCCAACGAGGTTTGCTCCGGCTTCGACGAGGCGCGCAACAAGGGTGGAAGTCGCCGTGGCTATGTTGTCCTTGAATACAAGGGACGCGTGGGTATCGGGCCATCCCTCGACCTGGTGAAGCTCCTTGACCCCGATCGGGACACCGCCGAGCGGCAAAGACACATCGGCAGCTTTGGCGCGCTCCACAACCCCGGCAGCATCGACGTAAGAGAAGGCGTTCAGGTCAGAGGCCTCGATAGCGGCGAGCGTGGCCTCGGCCTCTTGCAACGGCGTCCGCTCGCCCGACCGAAAAGCCTCAACGAGCGAGACCACATCGCCAAGCCAGGTACTGGTGCTGTCTGACCCCACAGGGCCTCCTTTTTCACTACGTTGTCCGCTCTGTGTCATGCCTCTGACCGTAGTCGTCGGTCTGGCCACCGTCATGGCCGCGTCCCTATGCTGAGGCCATGACGCTGGCGTGGTTGGAAGAACTCGAAATGGACCCAGCCAAGCCTGCTGTTGCCATGGGGACAAGGGCGCTGGGCAATCGGCCCTGGCTCGTCGCCGACCAGTTTGCGAATGACGAACTCGCCCTAAAACGTCGGCTCTGTACCCAACGCCACGCAGACGTGTTCGCGGCCCTTCCCCAAGCGCTCCAGCCCAGCTTGGAGACAGCGCAACGGCTCAGCAGCGCCGGTGTACCTGTGGATGGCCTGTCGAACCTTCACCCTCTCGACGCCGCTGGGCGCAGTGTCCAAGAAGACCTCTGCCTCATGGAACGACGCGCGAACGGCTGGCACCTCTCGGCCGCGTCGCTGTGTTTCCCTTCGCGATGGCGACTGAGCGACAAGCTCAACCAACACATGGCCAGGATGCACGCACCAGTTGTTGACTACCAGGCACAGTTGGAGCAACGAGTCGATGTCCTCTTTGATCGGCTACGCCAGCCGGTTTGGCGTCGGAACTGGTTTGTGCACGGCGACCCCACACTCTTCCAACCCGTTCGACCCGACACCGAGCCGGTTGTGCCAAAAGGCCGTTGCCGAGAAGGGCTCGTCGTCCGAAGTGAGCGCCAGGTCCTCATACGCCTCGACACCCCAAACTGGATCCTGTTCTCCATCAAGACTCAACAGGCTCCGCTCGGCGCACTGCTTGATCACCCAACGTTAGGTCCGGCGTTCGCCACGTACTTGACCAAAGCGCACCCAGCAGCGGTCGCCCACCACGGCATCAACGAGGAGCAACAAAGCCAGATCCTTGCTGCCATCGGGCCCGTACGGCGCGTCACACAAACTGGGGAGACCGGCTAGCCAACGCAGGTTCAACCCAATCGGCGTCGACGCCAATCTGTGGCTATGGTTGCCCAACACTTTCGTACCGGGGGGCAAGAAGATGGCTCGCAAAGAGAAGCCGTTCATTCCTCAAAAGACCGAGGACATCACGGCCGAGTATCTCACCACAGCACTCGCAGATCTTTCTGGTGGGGCAACCGTCACGCACGTGAGCTGGGCTCCCATCGGCGTGGGAATTGGCTTCGTTGGCGACCTGTTCCGGGGAACACTGACTTGGGATAACGCTAACGACTGGTGCCCCGACTCGGTAGTGGCCAAAGTGCCATCGTCTGTGAAGGCCAACCGGGGTGTTGGCGAGGGTTTGATGGCGTACGAACGAGAGATCGTGATGTACCGAGAGGCTGTCGACGATCTCTCGCTGCCCATGCCCGAGCACTACCACAGCGCCTTCGAGCCGAACCCCACGCCATGGATGCTCGGCGTTCTGGAATGGGTGTTCGACCACCTGCCCCTGCGAGGTATCAACTGGCTCGTGAACAAGCTGGTCAACCTGCCCGAGAGCGCGATGCGGGACTACCTGCTCATCATCGAAGACATTGCCGACGCGCGACCTGCCGAACAGTTCGATGGCGGCAACCTCGAAGACGCCCGCGTATCGCTCGAACTTCTGGCCAAGTTCCACGCCGATGCCTGGATGAACCAGGACCTGCTGGACAAGCAACCGCTCCTGTGGAGCGTTGGACGCAGCCCAAAGGTCTTCCAAGCCGGGTACGTGCGTAACCGCGACCAGTTTGTCGAGACCTTTGGTGACCTACTCGATCCAACGGTGATCGACCACATCGACAAGGTCCACGAAGAAGTCCCGGCCCTCACCAACCAGGTAGCGAGCGCGCCCTGGACCATCCTCCACGGCGATTACCGCCTGGACAACATCTTGTTCCGCTCAGATGGCTCACTGGTGGTCCTTGACTATCAACTCGTCATGTACGGGCGGGCTGGCTGGGACGTTGCCTACTTCATCACTACCGCATTGTCACCCGAGCACCGTGCCGAAGAAGATGCGTTGCTGCACACGTACCACGACGCGCTGCTCAGCCACGGCATCACCGACTACAGCTTTGACGAACTTGTCGCCGATACCACGACCACCAAAGAACTACTCGCACACCGCATGGTTGGCAGCGGCGACATGCTGGACACCGACGTCGAGGGACGCGAGCAATCTTTCATCGAGCTCATGGTCGGCCGCGTCGCCGGCTGGGTCGACGTGTAACCCAACCCAGCGGCCACCGTCAAGAACCATGCGTGCGGCAAGCCACAGGATATGTGGAGCCCACAACTCCGCATCGCTAATCCCGCGCCGAGCCCCATGCACCTGACAGAGTTATAGCGACGGCAACGTCTGGCGCCAGTGATGCCAGATCGTACAAACCCCTGGGAGAACGCAGCCATGGACTCAACCGCGGTAATGGGTAAGCGCATTGGCGCCTACATCATCGACGCCATACTGGGCACCGTCGTCTCCATAGGCACGTTCTGGGCCGTCAAGGACTCGGTAGAGACGGGCGTCGACCTGTGCGGCATCGAAGGCTCGCCAACACTGTGCTTCTACGCCAACGGCACCACTCACTTCGCCGACGGCAGCAACGCAACCACGGTCTTCTTGGCCTCGTTCGGGGCTTGGCTATTCTTTGGCTGGATCATCCAGGGCCTCACCGGCGGCACCCCAGGCAAGCTGGCCCTTGGGCTCCGGGTGGTCGATCAACGCACCGGCCAGCTCGCCGGGCTCGGCAAGTGCCTCGGCCGAACGCTCATGTGGATCGTGGACGGTCAACCACTTGGCCTGCCATTAGTGGCGCTCATCACCGGCGCCTCCACCAAAGGACATCGCCGCGTGGGCGACATGGTGGCCAAGACCTTCGTTGTCGATAAGTCGCAGGTGGGCAACGTGCCTCACGTGCCCGGCTTGACCGATCCCGCGGGCGGCGTCCCCGGCGGCTACACACCCCCACCGCCGGGCGATTGGGCGCCGCCCGCCGCAGCTGCCCCACCAGTACCTGCTGCGCCCGCAGCCACCGTGGCCGACATTCCTGGAACCTCAAGCGATGGCATCGACGCCCCAAAGTGGGATGCCGAGCGAGGCGAGTACATCCAATGGGACAAGCAAAACCAGGTCTGGATGCGCTATGACGACGCAACGTCGCAGTGGACGCCGCTGTCCTAGATTTGCTACCTCTGCGGATCAGGTACGGGCTCAACGTCGCTCGTTCATGTAGGTGAGCACAGCAAGAACTCGGCGGTGAGCCCCCTCCACCGGCTCGAGGTCAAGCTTGGTGAACACGTTGCTGATGTGCTTCTCGACCGCCCCCAGGCTGATCACCAACTTCTCGCCAATTCCGGCGTTAGATAACCCTTCAGCCATAGCAGCCAAGACCTCGCCTTCACGCGGCGTCAGTCTGGCCAACTCGGAACCACGCTGGCTACGGCTCAGGATCTGTTGCACTACCTCGGCATCTACCGCACTTCCACCGCCAGCGACCCGGCGCAGCGATTCCACGAAATCGTTGATGTCGACCACGCGATCCTTCAGGAGGTACCCCAACCCAGCAACGTCGCCCGCCAACAGCTGTGTGGCGTAGGTTTCCTCGACATACTGAGACAAGACCACGACGGCTTGCTGAGGGGATCGCTCGCGGATAGCGATTGCAGCCTGGATGCCTTCGTCGGTGAATGTGGGCGGCATCCTGACGTCAACCAGAACGAGGTCGGGCGACTGTTCCGACAGTGCTTCGCTGAGCTGGTCGGCGTCACCGACTGCTGCCAGCACCTCGAAGCCAGACTCTTCGAGAAGGCGGACCACGCCATCTCGAAGCAGCACCGAGTCGTCGGCCACAACCACGGTTGTCGCTGACTCACTCATAGGAATCCCCCATCGCATTGGGAATCTCGGCATGGATATGGGTTGGTCCCCCACGTGGCGAGTGAACGCTGAGGGATCCGTCGAGCGCCCGTACCCGAGCAGCAATACCGGCTAGGCCAGTACCTGCGGATTGGTCAGCGCCACCGTGCCCGTCGTCGTGTACGTCGACGACCAGCGTGCCCGCCGACTGCTCGACCGAAACCGACGCCGCACGGGCTTTTGCGTGCTTCAACATGTTGGTCACGGCTTCGGACACCACGAAGTACGCCGCCTCAGCTACCGGCATCGGGGCCTGTAGGCCTGGAGACACACTGAGGGAGACAGGTACTGGGCTAGACGAAACCAGCGCAGACAACGCCGCGTCTAGCCCGCGGTCGTCAAGCACCGCAGGGTGTAGACCACGTCCAATGATGCGTAACTCACCAATGGTGTCTCGATTCTTCGCCCGCGCGTCGCGCAGCAATTCCAAGGCTGCTTCGGGGTCGCTGGCCATCTTCTGCTCGGCCAATCCAAGGTCGATGCCTTGGGCCACCAAGTGTTGTTGCACACCATCGTGCAAGTTCCGTTCGATCCGGCGCCGTTCGGACGCCACCGCACTCAATATCTCTTCTCGGTTGGCGGTAAGGGTGTCGACCTGCTGTTGCATCACAGCGACACGGTCGGGGCCAACGGCCGCCCTTACGAAGCCCGCCCCGGCGCGACCCAACTGCTGAACCCCCCGAGGGACCAAACCGGCAAGGACCACGCCGGTCAACACCCCCATGGTCATACCAATCACCGACATGCCCACAGCCCAGCCCCACAACGGAAGGCTGATGAGGTAGAGGGGCACAGCCCACAAGGCAAGCGCTAGAGCCAGCAACACAACAAACACAAACGGCGCCAAAACCAGGTAGCCCACCAGGCGCCACCGCGGGCCATCGCTCAGGACGCTACGAGCACCGGCCAGGCCACGGGCAAGCTTCGGCAAGGGCGCTTCGGCTACTGGTTCGCCGACCCACCCGGCACGATGGCGATCCCAGCGAACCAAGCGACTAGCTAATGCAAACGTGCCCATCAGCATCGGCAACCCAATACCCACCAAGGAGAGAGGAACCGAAACCGCAACACCGACCACCATTGCTATTAGCCACACCAGCGACAGCAACGCTGAGACAAAGAGATACAACGTTGCTGTCCACGGCTCCACGTTGGTGAGCGGGCCGTACCACCAGCGAGCGGCGCTGGAGACGCCCGCGAACTCGCCGTTGCCGTCGATGGCAGCAAAGGGCTCGGGGTTCGGCTCGCTCATGCTGCCGATCGTAACGTGACGGCGGCCGGCACCCTGGTTGCACCGCGGGCGGCTCCTAGCGCGATAACGGTGACAATTGCGAGCGCACCGACCGTGGCGGGCGCAATCATGTTGGAAGCAAACACCATGCCAAGGTCAACGGCGTTTGCACGCTCGAACGCCCCCATAATGAAGCTAGCCCCAAACCAGCCACCAACTGCACCGAGCGCAGAACCCAGCAATGCGAGCGCCACTAGCTCCGCAAGCAAGACCCTGACGATGTCTCGTTGCCGGCCACCGATGGCAAGCAGCGTCGCCATTTCGTGGCGGCGTTCGTACATAGTGACCGCCAACAACGATGCCACGCCTAGGGCCGCAACCCCGGCAACAATGATGCCAATCGCACTGAAGATGGCCAAGATCGCTTGTCGCGCTGCGGTGTCTTCCGCACTCAGCTCGGCAATGGTCACGACATCGGCGGGCACGGGCAGCGCTGGAATCGCCGGGCCGTTACTGAACACCATGTTGGCGCCTCCAGGGGTGCCCAAGTCTTCGGCCAAGGTCTCAAGCGGGATGTAGATGTCGCGTGCACGGCTTCGATGGAGACCTACAACTTCGTAGCTCACTGTTGCCGCAGCCAACTCAACGTCGAGCCTGTCGCCCACCCCGATGCCTTGGTGGTCAGCAAAACCCTTCGAGACAACAACACCATCGCCAGCGGCGATCCATCGACCATCCTCAACCTGGGTATCTAGCATCTGCGTACCAGGCACCAGGCCGAGGACGTCGACCTCCCACCCGTTATGGGTTCCTTCAACATTGATCGCCGGTTCCAAGCCAGCCTCGCTGACATCGACAGGATCGAACGGCAAGCCGGGATTTGCAGCGGTGGCTGCCGATTCCCAAGACCACGGCTCAGACTCGCCTTCGTTGAAGTCCGCAATCGACAGCGCAAGCGATGCCACAACAACAGCTGCGCCCGTACCAGCTGCGATCTGGGCCACCGTAGACAGACTGCGGGCCCGAGTTCTCATGATGCTTCGTAGCGACAAGCGGGCCAATAGGCCCCCAGTGGGAACGTGTGAGAGCGCTCGATCAAGCGGTCTGCGGCCCCAACTGTTGGGGGTTCGGTCGCGCAGCGCTTCGGCCAACGGCGCTTTGGTGACCCGACGGGCGGACCGAGCGGCCACGAGACGACTTCCAACAAGCGCAAACGCCACGCTGGCACCAACGACGGGCCACGACACTGCCAACCCAGGCGTGATGCCCACAAATCGTTCCAAGATCATTCGAGCGACAAAGTTGGCAATGCTCACGCCCAGCGGGATGCCAATCACGAGACCTGCGGCGGCGGTGGCGAACGCCATGCGTCGAAGCCGACGGCGTAGCGGGCGCTTGGGAGAACCGAGCGCCCGCATCACCGCAACCTCTTGGCTCCGGTCGGTAATCAGCGCCGAAGAAGTCGAAGCCAACAACACCAGCGCAACCAAGCCCGCAACCACCCCAAGCAACCCGATCATCGTAGAAATCTGGGTGAGGTCGGCCTCGATGGGATGCTCACCGTTCGGGAGGAGATCCGGTGCCTCCACGAAGTACGCGTCGCTTTGTGCCAGTAGAGATCGCATATCCGCGACCGCCGCGTCCAAGTTCTCTTCAGTGGGATTGTCCAGCCGGGCAAAGACTTGCGAATAGGGCTGCCCCACCAAGTCTCGGGCCTGAGCCTCGGTCACATACACCGCATCCACATCGCTCCACCAGGTGGTGCCGCCAACCCCCACAACGTCCAGTTGTGTACCTGCCACCACCACGGTCTCACCGAGCTGCGCCACGCCGGCTGAGACGATGGCCTCGCCTGCGTTGGGGAATCGCCCGTCGGTGGGGTTAACGAGGTTGACAACCTGCGTGGCCTTGTCGAACCCGACTACACGGATCGTGTCTCCGTTGGGCAGATCTGCCCCAGCAACGGTTCGCGCCTCGAGGGCGGTGACCCCGGGAAGCTCGGCCATCGACCGCACCGTTTCCTCATCAATTGGAGAAGTGGCCACACCAATATGGGCCAGCTGATCTTGTTCGCCCATGTCGCGGAGCGTGCCAGAGGCCACGGTGGGGATAGCAAACACGCCCATGGCCCCCACAGCTAGGCCAAGCGCCAAGACCGAAGCCACGACTCGCCCCCGGGCCCGACGCAGGGATCGCAACAGCGCCTTCATGCCGTCACCTCGATCGATGCGATTCGGCCGTCGACCATGTGCACAACCCTGTCGGCGGAGGCAGCGAGATCGAGATCGTGGGTGATAAACACAACAGCGCTACCGGCACCGTGCGCAACGCCCAACAACAACCCGAAGGCCGCCTCTCCACTCTTGGTATCCAGGCTTCCGGTCGGCTCATCGGCCACCAACAGTTTGGGACGCACAGCCAAAGCACGCGCAATGCCCACGCGTTGCTGCTCACCGCCAGAAAGCTGGCTTGGCAGCCGGTCAGTCTTTTCAGCCAAGCCCACTGACGCCAACACTTCGGCAGCGGCGCCACGACGACCTCGACGTTGACCGCTGAGCTTCAGAGCAAGCTGAACGTTCTCGCTGGCCGTCAACGTGGGCAGGAGATGAAAGTCTTGAAAAACAATGCCGACGTTGCGAGCCCGCCACCGCGCTAGTTGATCGTCGCTCAGTCGATCAATGCGCTGAGCCCCTGCGACCACCGAACCAGCAGTCGGTCGGTCGATCCCGGCAAGGAGGGCTCCAAGAGTCGATTTGCCGCTGCCTGAGGGCCCAACGATTGCCAGCGTTTCGCCTGGCCACACCGCAAGGTCGACCCCATCGACTGCTACCTGCGCCGCATCGCCCGACCCCCAAACGCGAGTGAGGTTCCGCACCTCTAGCGCAGGGTGGAGGGGCGTTGGCACGCCGACATGGGATCGGTCCAGTGCCGGAGCGGCAAGCATTTGCGTTGAAGTTTCCATGCTTCAACTGTGCGCTATCGCCGTTAGCTACCCAATGGAGCGTGCTGGCGAACCGCCGGTGGGGTTAACCCCACCATGCACGCGCAACCCAACTGGGCCACGCGCCGG
>JAUIIS010000103.1 GCA_030431575.1 Acidimicrobiia bacterium
GGCGTCGTCCTTGGCCGTCTCCCGCCGGAACAGGCGACGAGGCCGCAGTACAGGGAAGCGATCGCGCCAATCTTCAGTGGCTACCTCAGTCGATCGATCCATCAGCTACCCCGTCGCAGTGGGTTCGGAGACATCCGCGACAACGGTAGGTCATGCACGGTGTGCCTCGGTGCAGTGGCCCCCGGATCTGTCCGAATTCGCTCGCTGCCAGGGCCAGCGGCCGTGCAGCTCAACCACCAACGACCACGCCAGGAACGTCCGCACCACAACGAGCAGGCCGAGCGCCGCCACGTTCTCCAACGTCGGTTCCAGGGTCACCGTACGGATCACATCGGCAGCGATCAGCAGGTCCAGGCCGAGCAGCAGGCCACGACCCACTACCTGTTTGGTCCGCTCCACCGCCGACCCGATGCCGTTTCTGCGAACTACTCGGAGCCCGGCGACGAAGGCGGCCACCACTGCGACGGAGATCACGCCGATAGCGATGATCTCGATCCACTCGGAGATTTCCTCGGCGAACCGCCATTCACCGATCTGGAACCCGGCTTCGTTCGCCGCCGTCATCTGCTGAACTCCATCGACACCACCAGTTGTCCTTTCGGGCCCCAGGACCGCGAGACTATTGGCGGCCGCGCCGCTCGAACTATCCACTGTCGCGGGGCGCGTCCGATTGGCGCGGCCAGTGCGTGACAATCTGTCACTTGCGGGACCCGCTCACCAGGGTCCGAGGTCCCTGGTGGCGAAACCCGGTCGACGACACGTGTCACCTCTGGGTCGACGCCATGGGCGGTGTTCGTTTAGCTGAAGCCAGGGACCGGCGCGAACGGGTGCGCCTGGAGCACGGGATCGCGTCCAGCGATTGCGCTGAAGGCCTGACCCGTGGCATCGCTCTGGGCCGTGGCCACCATCTCGGCCGCCAACGCTGTAGGACTGAGAATGTTGTCGCGGATGTCGGCCACGGACGGATCGAGACCCACCAATGGCGTGGCCACCCCGCCTGGGCAGATGGCGTTGATCCGCACCCCGTCGGGGGCAAGACTTGGCGCCATAGCCCGAACCAAGCCAATGACCCCGGCCTTGGTCGCCGAGTACAACGCGTGCGGCGGGTACCCGACGAGGCCGGCAACCGAGGCCGTGGCCAGGATCGAACCCCCGCCGTTG
The DNA here is from genome assembly GCA_030431575.1 of Acidimicrobiia bacterium. Taxonomy (GTDB): domain Bacteria; phylum Actinomycetota; class Acidimicrobiia; order Acidimicrobiales; family UBA8592; genus JAUIIS01. The sequence goes on from JAUIIS010000103.1 coordinate 1,162, forward strand.
GCTGCCATGGCCCGACCCACCGAAATCACACCGTGGACCACGCCGTCAAGATTAACGGCGCGCAGCAGCTCGTACCTACTGGTGTCGAGTTCAGCAATATTGGTGGGCGAGCCCGGTTCATGGTCCAACACACCGGCGTTGAGGAATGCCATGTCTATGCGGCCGTGACGTGCCACCACGTCCGCGGCTAGTTCGTCGTTGGCCGCCGCGGAGGTGATGTCGACCACCCGCGTCTCGCACCCTGTTTCTGCGGCGACTGCGGCGAGTCCGCCCTCGTCGAGATCGACCCCCACGACCGTCGCTCCGCCAGAGGTGAGGACCTCAGCGAGTCCTCGACCTACCCCCGATGCCGCCCCGGTCACTATTGCCACATGTTCAGTCATGGCCTAACTCTGGCACGCGGCGCCCCCGCGTGTGGGCCAAAAGGCTCAACACCCGTCACGTCATGTGCATTGGGCTCGGACACTCGCGGACTTCTCCATGGCTTGGGAATTGAGATGGCGCGTGGTCGCGTGTCAGACGAGACTCTGGTGGTGACGAACAAACTCGAAGCTCACTACGGCCGACACGACGGACTGGTGTCCGACATTCTTGCCGGGCTCTCCGCCGCGGGGTACGACATCGACTCACTTGATCCGACAGCACTGTCGGGCGCCGACGAATTTCACCTCGGCGGACGGCTCGCGACTATCGCACTGCTGGAGTCGGTGCGAGAAAAACAACCAGAATCGGTACTCGATGTCGGGTGCGGCATCGGTGGGCCCGCTCGCACGATCGCGAACGAACTCGACGTGACGACCTTGGGCATCGATCTCACCCCATCGTTTGTCGAAACAGCGACTGAACTCACAGCCCGGGTGGGCCTCGCCGGCCGGGTGTCGTTCAAGGTTGGCAACGCCCTCGCCTTGGACCTGCCCAACGAGCAGTTCGATCTCGTCACGCTGTTGCACGTCGGCATGAACATTGCAGATAGACCCAGACTTTTTGCCGAGCTTGCTCGCGTCCTGCGGCCGGGAGGCCAAGTGTTGGTGTACGACATCATGCGAATCGCTCCTGGGAGCCTGACTCTGCCGATGCCGTGGGCGTCGTCGGATGATCACCAGCACCTCGGCGACGTAGACGACTATCTCGGCGCACTCCGTGCAGCCGGCCTCGAGGCGGGGGAGCCAGTCGACCATCGCGCCATCGTCAGCACGGCGCTGCGACGTGCCGCCGACGCGCCGCCGCCGGTGAACTTGTCCAACTTGATGGGACCCGACTTCGTCGAGATGTTTAGCAACCTACGGACCGCAGTGGCCGCGGGCCTGGTGGCCCCAATGCAGATCGTTGGGTCCAAACCGGGCTGAACAACTCCCGTTCGCACTGGTCACCCAGATGCTTGGTGACCACAGAGGCATCACGCCAGCTCGGCCTCTCGTGCGGTAGCCAGCTCTCAGAGATGTAGCCATCAGGGCGAGACTGGCTGAGATGGCCCCGGTGCCGTCCATGGACCGTGGTGGAACCGGATCCTTGTTCCTGGTGGTCTCCACGGGAGGTTGTTGCTCAGAGCTTTGCGAGTTGGCCGCCATCGAGCGCAATGTCATGGCCGTTGATCATGGCTGCGGCATCCGAGCACAGAAACACGACAACGGCGGCGACTTCTTCGGTCGATACGAACCGGCCTGTCGGGTTGAGCGACGCAAGAGCGGCCCGCACCGCCTCCGGACCCTCGGCCTCTAGCGGTGCCGACACGGGTGTTTGCGTTGGACCGGGTGAAACAGCATTGACACGGATGCCGGCTTCAACACACTCCAGCGCTGCCTGACGGGTCAGGCCGATCACGCCGTGCTTGGCGGCCACATAGCCGGCGCTTGCCCGCTCGCTGCCGCGGTGGCCAACAGTGGAAGCGTTATTGATGATGACACCACCGCCAGTGGTGGTCATGGCCGCTATCTGAGCTCGCATACATCGGAATACTGCCGTGAGGTTGACGCCAATCATGTCCTCCCACGCATCGTCTCGGTACGAGGAAAACGCTTGTGCCCTATCGAAGATCCCAGCGTTGTTGAAGGCAATGTCGAGTCGGCCGAACAGGCGGATCGTCGAGGCCACGAGTTCGTCGACCTCGATCGTCGAGCGAAGGTCAGCCGGGAAGAAGTGGCTGTCGGCCCCTACCCGACCGAGTCGTTCCAGCACTGCGTTCCCGCGTGCCTCGTTCCGGCCGGTTATGACCACTCGCGCACCCGCTTCAGCTAGCGCTAGAGCTGTCGCCTCACCAATGCCTGATGTACCGCCAGTTACAAGCGCTACACGGCCACTAAGTGAAGACTCGCTCGTCACAGAAGCCACAACAGGCACTGGAAAATGTCCATTCCGCCACCCTAAGCCTAAACCTTGTCGTTGACGAGAAACTTGGACGACGTTTCCCGTCTTGTTGGCCACGACGTGAGGTGAGCGGTCCCGTCAGCGGAGCCCGTCGCTGATCAAGAGGATGCCAAAAGCGACGAAGCACGTTGCTGCGCCTATCTTGATCGCCACCTCTGGCAGGCGGGCACCGAGTTGCTGTCCAACGATGATGGCGAGGGCGTCGGCGGCGACCATGCCGACCGTCGAGCCGAGCCAGGTTCCGATCAGTCCATTGTCCGCAGCGAGGGTGACGGTGGCCAGCATGGTTTTGTCGCCGAGTTCGGCCAGGAAGAACGCCAGAGCGACGGTGAAGAACACAGATCGGTCGTTCGCGGCTGCTCGCGCGGTGTCGTCTTCGCTGAGTTCGTCGCCGCGCAGGGTCCAGACGGCGAACGCGAGGAACGCTAGTCCTGCGGCTACCGAGATCGCATCCGAGGGGAGTGCTGCTCCCAGTGCGGCGCCGATAAGGACGCTGAAGAGGTGAACGACAGCGGTTGCTGCGGTGATGGCTGCGAGGATCGTTCGAGCTCGATAGCGGGCTGCGAAGGTCAACGCCATCAGTTGGCTTTTGTCGCCGAGTTCAGCAATAAAGACGATTGCTGTGCTGATCAGGAATGCGTTCACGACGTCCTCCACGAGTGTGGCCCGGAGGAAGGTCGAACGTCTTGCTCACCCACGGATGGGTCTGAGGACCAGGACTCATCCCCAGCGTGTCGATCGTCTAGCTCGGAACTACTTCCCTCGTTGTCTGCACGATACTCCTCGTCGACCACATCTACGTCACCTCATCGCATGCGGATGGCGCGAGAAGAATCTCGGTTGCCGAGAGAGCGCTTCCTGACTGGCCGGGTGTTTAGGACTGTGTGTTTAGGACTGTTTTGAGGTTCCGCTATTCCGTTGGTATGGCGCGGCCCATCATCGTGGTTGGATGGACCCCTCCACTCCGGCTACAGGCCCCGACCCGTGGCCTTATCGGCTACGCAACCCTGTCGTTCAGGTCGCGATTGCCGGTGTGGTGGAGCTCTTCGCGGCCCGCCAGTGCATTGGTTCGCGCACCATTGATCACCTCGGCGCCGGCTCGATCGCAGTGACGGAGATGGCAACCGCTTCTGGTCGACGCGCTGCCAGGTTCGATCGTGGCACTGAGCACCGCGTGGCCTGGCCGGTCATGGCTGGTACGGCTTGCCGGCCATGGGCTGCTCGGTCGGGAGGTGGGCAGCGCGAGCGGCACGGGCGTCGTGGAGGCGTGCGGCGCAGAAGAGACGCACCGACTCGAGCAGACGGTAGCGGCGACGACGGTCGATGTCAGCTCCCAACGGTGCCACCGTCGTTGCGAGTCACCACAAACGTCGCGTCGCGAGGAATGGTGACGCCGTCAGGCAGCTGGTTCTCAACGGGAAAGTTGGTGAGGGTCGGGTCGCCGTTGCCGGGGTGTTGGGTGTTGCAGAACAGGGTGCGTCGATTGGGGGTCACCGCGATACCGGTGATCTCGTCACCGGTGACGCCGGTGAGAAGGCGTCGCAAGTCGCCGGTCTCGATGTCTGCTACCAAAAGCTGGTTGTTGAGGTCGTCCTTTTGGCCGCCATCGGTTTCGATGAACAGGCGTCCGTCGGGGTCGGCCCACAACCCATCAGGATCTGAGAACGTGTCCTCGGTGCCGTGTGTGTCCTCAGCGATGAGGAAGATGTCCCACTCAAACGCTGGGCCTGTGTGCCGCTTGGTGTCGCGCCACCGAATGATGTGACCGTCTGCATTCGGGGCCAGTGGGTTCGCGGCGTCAGCTTCTGTGCGCTGTGAGTTGTTGGTCAGCGTGCAGTACACGTCGCCGTTGGGCGCGACGGTTGTCCATTCGGGCCGGTCCATGGGGGTCGCTCCGAGAGCGTCGGCAGCGAGCCGGGCGTAGGTCAAAACCTCGGCCTGGTCTGCGAACTTCTCGGCCAGAACAGGGTTGTCGATGGTGAGCTCGAGCCATTCGCCGGTGCCGTCGTCGTTGAACTTGGCGACATAGAGATGGCCTTTGTCCAGCGGGCTCTGGCCAATGGCTCGCATGGAACGCCAGTTGCCGGCGGACACGTAGCGATAGATGTAGTCGAAGCGCTGATCGTCGCCCATGTAGGCAACTACTCTGCCGCCGCGGCCGGTGACAAAGGCCGCCCCCTCATGCTTGAACCTGCCCATGGCGGTGCGCTTCACGGGCTTTTGCCAGGGGTCCGTTGGGTCGATCTCTACGCACCAGCCGAATCGGTTTTCTTCGCCGTGATACTTCGGATCGGAAAGATCGAATCGCGGGTCGAACCGTTCCCAGCCGTAGCCGAAGCCTGTCTCGCTGAAGCCATAACGTTCCTGGGCTTCGGTCGGGACCCAGTCGCCAGTGGCGCCGAAGTAGCCGTTGAAGTTCTCTTCACAGGTCACGTAGGTGCCCCACGGCGTTGGCCCACTGGCGCAGTTGTTGACGGTGCCAAACGAGGGACGATCTGCGTCGCCCAATAGGGGACTGCCTGCGGCTGGGCCCATGAACTTGACAGGAGTGTTGACGTGGATCCGACGGTTGTACTTTCCGCGAACCACCTTCCAGATGCCTCGACGCCGAATGAGTTCCACCACGGACACCCCGTGGGCTGCCTGGGACAGTCGCACGTCTTCCAGCGAGGTGGGATCTTCCTTGCCAAGGACGTGAGGGTTTCCTCCGAACTCGTGGTTGATGCAGAGAATCCCGTGGTTGTTGCCCTTACCGAGGGGGTAGAACCACATTCCGTCATGGCCGATGCCGATCTGCTTTTCCTGATCTGCAGCTGTTTTGGACCCGTTGACGTGCTCGGGGTACGGGGCAACGATTGGTTCGCCCCAGGGCAGGATGACCTGGTAGGAGTAGTCGCTTGAGATGGCAGGTACGGGCCCGGTTCCGTCGGCCACTGCCACTGGCTCGAAACCAACAAGGGTTCTGCCCTTCGGGCCAGCTGTGCCTTTCGTTCGCCCTGCCCCGGAGCGGGTCTTCGCAGGACTCGCGCCTCGCGCAGTCGCAGCGGCTGGATTGCTGAAGAACGTCACGGCCGCCGCAGAGAGCCCGCCCGCCAGCACGGTCCTGCGCGCCACCCGCGTACCGACAACATCAGTGAATGGGCGGTTCTCAGTTGGGTTTGTTGGGGTCTCGTCTTCCATTGGCTACCAGCCTCGCTTGTGTTTCGGATTCGTCAGCGTGGAAGCTATGAGACGCACTTCGCCAGAAGGTGTTCGTCAGACGACGCAAGGGTGAAACAAAGGTTAAGACCTCGCTGCTTGGCCCCTTTGCCGCCTGTCTGTCCAGAGTTCACACGGGCGCCCGCCAGCGTTCGTATTCGGTTCAGCGGTGGTTGTTAGCCAGGTGTGGGTCAACGTTCAGTAGTTCCTAAGGAGACCAATGAAGAACCGACTCGCTGTTGCCTTTGTCGCCATGTGCATGGCAGCTGCGGCCCTGAGCCCCATGGCGGCTAGCGCCGAAGGGAGCGCCAGCAAAGGAGTGTCGACCGAGGCTGACCTTCGAGCCGCTGTCGCCCAGGCCAATACCGACCCTTCCATCACCAAGATCGTGTTTGCGCCGCACGCGGTTATCAAGCTGTCCGAGGAGGTTCGGTTCACGGGTAGCCAAGACCTCACGTTGGTTGGGCGGGGTGCCACGCTGTCTGGTGCGGCCGTGGACCCAGACACCGACACCTGGGACTCGGGGCTGTTCGTTTCTGAGTCCGGCGGCGACCTGACAGTCAGTCGGCTCAACTTCTCTGACAGCTTCAACAACGGTCTCGCCGTGTTCTTGCCCGAAGGCTCGGGCACCGTCAACATCGTCTTGAAGCGTGTTGTTGTCACCAGAGCGCAGTTCCACGGCGTACTCATCGACGGGCAAGCGACGACCGGTTACAACACCGATGACTTCATTCACCCCGCCTGCGAGGACCCATACCCCACGGACTCGGGCACATCGATTGACATCACCGTGGTTCGCTCGGCAATCTTGGGATCGGGCCAAGTCGATGGCTACGACGTCACTCAGGCGACTGGTTGCCCACAGGACTTCGACGGGTTGCGCGTCGACCAAGGCGGAGAAGGCAACCTCGAGGCCAAGATCCGTCGTTCGGCCTTCGACGAGAACCTTGCCGACGGGGTCGAGCTCGACGAGAAGGGCGCCGGATCCGTCGAGGCAACCGTGCGTCGGTCCACCTTCAACAACAACGGCGACACCGTTGCCATCGAGTGCACCGTCGCCGAGTTCTGTGAAGGCGATCTTGGCGAGATGATCGAAGACCTCGACGACGGCTTCGACATCGACGAAGAAGACGCCGGAGACCTGATCGTCAACGTGGCTCACACCGCAGTGAACGACAACCGCGACGAAGGCATGGATATGGACGAGGCCGGTCCAGGTTCTCTAGCGGCGACCGTCCGACAGACTGAAGCATCCAGAAACGGCGATGAAGGCTACAAAGCCTCGGAAGCTGACGAGGGCAACAACTACGCAACGATCGCTCGCTCGACATTCAAAGATGCTGGCAATGATCAGATTGAGGTCGAGTCCGAGGACGGCGATGGCACCGGAACCGTGAGCGTGAAGCTCTTCAAGGTCACCTCGACCGGCGCCGATGGGTCGGGCGTCAAGGCCGTCGAGGACGATGGTGGCAGCGTGTTTGTCGAGGTCAAGCGGTCCACACTTACCGGCAACGGCGAGTGGGGAGTCGAGGCCGAAGGCGGTTCGGGGGCGGTCGAGGTCAACAAGTCCGATCTGTCTGGCAACAGTGATGGCGAGGTTGAACTCGACATCTAACCAACGCGGTCCGCGTCCGAGGTGTCAGCTAGCCAGCCAACCCCCTCCTGGCAGGCAACGTTGGCTGACACCCGGGCGCGGTCGCCCTCGTTACCGTGGGCCTCGTGAGGAACCGCTTCCAAACCTGGCAGTTTTTCGGTGCTGGGTCGCCATCTCCGACACAGCAGCGAGCCTAGTGCGACACCGGTTCTACCGAAAGAGATCGCACGGCCAGATTGGCGATGACCTCGGGGTCAACGTCAGTTCCGACGTGGTGTTGCTGGAGCGCCGAGTAAACCAGGCCCGAGAAGCTTGCGACCGCGAGGCGGGGCTCGATGTCGATGAAGTGGCCTTGTCGCTGCCCGTCGGTGACAATGGCTGAGAGTGCCTGCTGCCATGTCTTGTGGTGCTCGACGAGCCCGTCATGATTTCGTGCTTCGGCCTCTGACAGTCCTGCAATGAACCACAGGTCGTAGGGGCTCGTGGTGAGCCGATAGACGTGCCGCGAAATGAGAAAACGGAGCCGCTCGGCTGGGGTGGCCTGCTGGTCGGCAGCAGCGGAGAACGCATCGGTTTCTTCGATGACGTAGTCGATGAGTGCGGCCAGGATGTCGTCTCGTCCAGCGAAGTGATAGTAGATCGCCGCTTGCGTAAGCCCGACGGCGTTGGCAATGTCGGTCACTGTCGTTGCCCCGACGCCCTTCGCTGAAAAGATCGCCGATGCATGGTGCAGGATCTCGTCACGGGGTTCGAGGGCCGAGGGGGCGTGGCTGTTGCGCCGGGGTCGGCCTGGGCGGCGATGATTGGTGGTTTGTCTCGGCATGGACGATCCCCGAAGTTGCAAGCACATGGTGCCCTGGAAGCCGGTTGCGCTCAAGTTTGGGCGCAAGTATAAATACTTGCATTAATATTAGTATCCAACCAAGGCGCGCCAGCGGTGGGGCGTAAGCAGGAGAACCGACATGCACAGCGCTGAGGCCATGGCCAACCTCGAGGCCCGCATGGCGTGGGAGCAGGACCGCAGTAGCCCGCCGCCCGGCGTGGCCGCGTTGCCGCCGATACCGCCTGGCCGCTACACCAGCGACGAGTTCTTCGCACTCGAACGAGAACACCTCTGGTCGAAGGTCTGGCTGTATGCGGCCCACACCCAGCAGCTCCCCAAACCAGGTTCCTATCTGCTTCTCGACATTCCAGAAGCCCCCATCTTGTTGATCCGTGGTGTCGACAACGAGATTCGTGCCTTCTACAACGTCTGTTCTCACCGAGGAGCGCCCGTAGTCACCAGCGACGCCGGGTCTGCCAACTATCTGCGCTGCACGTACCACCAGTGGACCTACGACACCAGAGGCGACCTGCTGAGCGTTCAAGACGAACGGGACTTTCCCGAGCCCTTCGACAAAGCCTGCCTGGGCCTCAAGCCCGTGCGCTGTGAGCGCTGGGGAAACTGGATCTTCATCAACGAGGATCCTGATGCGACGCCACTGCTCGAATGGCTCGGGGTCTTGGTCGACGAGTTCGACCACTTCGACATCGAGTCACTGCGTCCGGCCGCCTCGAAGGATTACATCGTGGAGTGCAACTGGAAGTTCACGATGGACGCCTTTCTCGAGGTGTACCACATCAAGGGCATCCACCCAAAGACCGTCGGTCCGCAGCTCGACCACCGCGGCGCGGTGATGGGCCTGTTGCCAAATGGGCACACGCGGATGACCTGCCCGACGAACAAGCCATCATCGTCTACCCCAGACCCTGACTCGCCGACAGCCATGCAGCTCATTCCTTCACCTGACTTTGCACACAAGTACCACGTTTCGCACAACGTCTTCCCGAACGTGATCACGCCGACCGGTGCCGCTGTGCGGACGTTCTTGATGTTCTGGCCGCTCTCGAAGACTCGCACTCGTGTCCAGTCGGTGCACTTCGGCGTGGACTGGGGTGAGGGTGAGCGGCCCGCTGACTGGGATGGGTTCCTCGACCTGTGGGACGTGATCATGGACGAAGACCTGCAGTTTCTGGCTTGGCAGCAGAAGGCGGTGATGTCGCCGGGGTTCCAGGGCTATCAACTCAGCTACATGGAGCGACGTATCTACTACGCCCATGAATCGATCGACCGGATCATGGGGGTAGACAACGTGCCAGAAGACCTACGGGTCACGCCAATGCTCCAAGCACACAGCGAGCAGCCTGAGGATCAGGCGGCCGATCCGCTGTGGTCTCAGGACGGGGCCGGGAGCAGCTCGTGACCGCCGAGACACTCAACGAGTCGTGGGCCACGCTCTGGGAGGCCATTGCCGATGCCCAGCCCGACCACACGGCTGTTGTCATAGGCCCCTCCGAGCTGAGCTGGCGTGACTACGATCGCCGTTCGGCCCAGCTGGCTTCAGCGTTCAGCGACCGCGGTGTGGGTGCCGGCACCAAGGTTGCCCAGCTGATGTTCAACTGCCCCGAGTACATGGAGGCCGTCTACGCGTGCTTCAAGTTGCGCGCCTCGCCAGTCAACATCAACTTCCGCTACCGAGGACCCGAGATCGCCTACGTCTGTGACGACGCTCAGGCCGAGGCGATTGTGTTCCACGGCTCGCTCGGCCCAGCTGTCGCCCAGGCATTGGAGGCCAGCGTTCGTCAAGCCCCACCAGTGCTGTTACAGGTTGACGACGGCTCGCCGCTGCTGGACGGCGCAGAGTGGTATCACGACGTACTCGAATCGGCGCCGCCAGCCGAACGGATCCAGCGCTCGGGAGACGACACGCTGGTCCTCTACACCGGAGGCACCACAGGAATGCCCAAAGGTGTGATTTGGCCGCACAAAGAGCTTTTTGGTGCCCTGGCGTTCCCTGGGTATGGGGCTGCCGGTCTCGACGTTCCCGCAACCTTCGACGAGGTCGCAGCGACGGCCGCTGCCATCCAGACTTCGGGAGCAGCGCCAGTGATGCTGTGCGCACCGCCACTGATGCACGGAACTGCGCTCTTCTTGGCCATGTCGGCCTTCGTCATGGGCGGAACCGTCGTCCTGCTGGGCTCTCGCTCATTCGATGCAGATGAGGC
>JAUIIS010000478.1 GCA_030431575.1 Acidimicrobiia bacterium
AAACCGCGGCCGAATGAGCTGGAGAAGGAGTAGCGATCAGGCATAACTAGCTATGACGGTACATCCCCAGACGCTCCGGGCACACACACCCCGCCAGATCGGGTCAAGCTATCTCGCTAAACCAGCCCGCGACGCAGCAACGGTGCGGGCTGTCGCAGCGAGTGAATCGTCGAGAGGTTCGAGTTGGGTTGGGTGCCCACCGTGGGCTAGTGCCCAGGACAAGAGTAGGTCTGCGAGCTGCGGGTTCTTGGGGAGCAGGGGGCCGTGGAGGTAGGTGCCGATGATTCGATTGCGGGTGGCACCTTCGTAGCCACTCTCGCCGTCGTTTCCGTGCCCCTTCACCACCGTGCCCAAGGGCTCGGCATCGCCGCCCAACAGCGTCCTGCCTACGTGGTTTTCGTAGCCGACCACTTGGCAATGCAGCTCTTTGAGGGTGGTGGTGATGACGAGGTCACCAATGAGACGGCTATCGCCGGCCACGGTGTCGACGTCGAGGATGCCCACGCCGGGAAGCCGCTGCCCGCTGGCGTCGGTGTACCCCGTTCCTGCCAACTGGATCCCGCCACAAACCCAAAGGAAGGCGGCTCCGTTGTTTGCGGCGCTTCTGAGCGCATCGGCCTTGGTGGCTACCAGGTCGTGAGCCACGATGCGTTGATCGCGGTCTTGGCCACCGCCGAGGTAGTACAGGTCGTGGGCGTTGGGATCGAGTGTGTCGCCGATGCCAAATTCGGCTATGTCTAGTTGCAGCCCCCGCCATGCGAGGCGCTGCGCAAAGACCGCAATGTTGCCTCGGTCGGCGTAGATGTTCATCTGTTCGGGGTAGAGATGGGCCAACCGGACAGTGCTCATTGGTCTTCCCAGAACTCGTTGGCGACCCCTCGCCTCACCAGGTCGGCACGCAGGTCGAGCATGGCGGTATAGGTGGGAAGCGCAAAGATGGTGTCACCTTGTTGGGCTTGGTTGATGGCGGTGTCGAGGGCGGCTGAGATGTCTGGTTCGACGTGCATGGTCCGTTGGTCAACACCCCCGTAGGCGAAGCGAAGCGCCATGTCATGCGCGCGGTCGCCGGTGATCGTTACCGATGCCAGCCGCTCAAAGAGTGGCTCGTAGTCCACGTCCCAGATCCAGCTGACGTCTTGACCGTCAGCAGTGCGGTCGTTGAGGGCGACCAGTAGATGAATATCGCCATCGGCCAGCTGGCAGGCTCGAACGTTTTCGTTGGCGCCAGCAGGATTCTTGGCCAGCAACAGCAGGAGCTCGCGCCCCCACAGCTTGATTCGCTCGCCTCGACCAAACGCGGCGTCGGTGCGCCCAAGTGCAGCGCTCAGCACATGATGCGGAGCTCCCAGAGCTAGACCGGCGGCCGCAGCTGCCGTTGCGTTGTAGACGTTGTGCACCCCAGCCAAGTTCAGTGCGACATCGATTTCGACAGGCATGTCCAATGTCGGGTCTGTGGCCGAGATGGTCATGTCAGCGCCGTTGAGGCCTCGCAGCTTCACGTGCTGCGCTCTTACGGTGGGTTCGGGGCGTTGCAGACCGCAGCTAGTGCAGCGCCAGTGACCCATGTGGGCAATCGCAATTTGGGAGTAGTGGAGGGGGCCATCGCAGCGAGGACAATGTGTGGAGTCGGCAGCGTGGGCCATAGTGGCTCGGCCTAGCTCGCCAACGTTGACACTGAAGTAGACCGTGTTGGGTCGGTCGTGGCCGAGGTACGCCACGGATGGGTCGTCGGCGTTCAGTACCAGGACGGTCTGGGGCCCCAGCGTGGAAATCATGGTCTTCCATGTGGCCACCAGTGTCTCCAGTTCGCCGTACCGGTCGAGCTGGTCACGGAACAGATTCATGAGAAGTATCACCCGGGGCTGAAGCTGTTGAGCTGTGGCTGGCAGCGCGGCCTCGTCCACCTCGAACACGCCGAGCTCAGCGTTGTCTGGTTGAGCGAGGAGCGCCGCAGCCACCCCTCGCAACAAGTTTGAGCCAGCCGTGTTGGCCACCGTGGTCCATCCGGCGTCATGGGCAATGGCGTCGACTAGCCGCGCTGTAGTGGTTTTGCCGTTGGTGGCAGAGATGGTGATGGAGCCTCTGCTCAAAGGCGACGACAGTTCGGCAACTGCCTG
>JAUIIS010000104.1 GCA_030431575.1 Acidimicrobiia bacterium
GTCGAAGAAGCTCCCACCGAAGAAACACCTGTGGAAGAAACGCCTGTCGAAGAAACCCCCGTCGAAGATCCCCCAGCAGAGGGCGAAGACGCCGGGATTTGATGCCACCCGGTTTGCACCTCCTCCTCCGAACACCAACGATCTAGCCCAACCGGAGTGCGAGAAATCACAGAGGTCCCACTCCACGGGGCTCTGGCACGACGAACTTCGCCCACTAAGCTTGGACCAATGATCACGACCGACGTTCTTATCGTTGGCGCTGGCCCCGCTGGTACTGCTGCTGCGATTTCCCTCGCCAGACAAGGCCGCGACGTAGTGGTCATCGATAAGGCGCAATTCCCGCGCGACAAGTGCTGCGGTGACGGCCTAACCACCGATGCCCTGCGCCATCTCGAGGCCCTGGGCCTGCGACCACGGCTGGTTGAAAACTGGAACACCGTCACCGATGTCGTTATCAGGAACCCAGCTGGGCGCACCGTCACGTTGCCCTTGCCCGACGAGGGGCAATATGCGGCCGTTGTTCCGCGTGTAGACCTCGACATGGCGTTGGTCGACCTGGCCCGCGCCGCCGGGGCAACCGTGCAAGAAAACACGTCGTTTGTTGACCTGACACAACACGCCGACCACGTCGATGTGTCCACCACGAGCAGCCCCGACATCCGCGCCCGCTATGTGTTTGCCGCAGATGGCATGTGGTCCCCAGTTCGCAAGGCGCTCGGGCTTGGCCCAGACAGCTACCGCGGCGAATGGCACGCCTTTCGCCAGTACTTCGCCAACGTTGGCCCTGAAGCGCAGCACCTGGTGGTTTGGTTCGAGCCAGACCTCCTCCCGGGGTATGCATGGTCGTTCCCGTTGCCCGGACAACGAGCAAACGTTGGCTTCGGCATTATCCGAGGGGGCAACCACCAGATTCAAGACATGAAGCGGCTGTGGGAAGAGTTACTCGAACGTCCCCACGTCCGTGCGGTGTTGGGCCCCAATGCGTTGCCTGAGGACCGCCACAAGGCATGGCCCATTCCGGCCCATGTGGACGCGATGCCTCAGTCGCACAAACGGGTGCTGTTTTTGGGCGACGCGGTTGCTGCGACCGATCCCATGACGGGCGAAGGCATCGCCCAGGCGCTTCACACCGGCATTGCGGCCGCCGATGCTGTTTGCCAGGCGGGCGCCACTGAGCCAGCGGCCGCCGCAGCGCTCTACGAGCACGAACTCGGCCAGCACCTCGTGCCCGACCACCGCTTTGCCCGCCGACTGGCACGGGTCCTGCAGTCGCCGCTGGGGGCACGCGCTGCACTGCGTGCTGCTGATCTCACGCCGTGGACGCGCCGAAACTTTGCCCGCTGGATGTTCGAGGACTACCCAAGAGCGCTGCTGCTCACTCCCAACCGGTGGCGGCCAGGCATGTTCAGCGCACCGGGGGCCTTCCGTCAGACCACGGTCCAGCGTCATCCTCCCGCCCCTTCCACGACCAGCACCCCACATCGCGGTTCGGCTTCTTAAGGTCCCATGTCCGAGTCTGCGCCGCCACGGCAGAGCCCCTTGTTGCCCTCTGCTGACAGCATCGACGACGCATCTGCTCGCCCCCAAGCCGGCAAGGGCAGACTGCTTGTGTTGCCTGGCTGGGTCGACGAGGCCGACGAGGCCGTTGACCGGGCTTGGGATGCCTTAAGGGGCCATCCTGCAATCGACCGGGTGTTCTATGGAGCCTCAGCCGCTGGAGATTTCAGCGCGTTGTGGCACGCCTGCAATCTGGCGCGTCTTGTCACCGCATCGTGGACGCCTGCACAGTTCGTGCGGGTCGCAGCTGCTCTCGGGGCCGAGTCGGTGTTGGTGAACCAAGGCATCAAACGCCTCTTTCGCCGGGCCCGGCCTGTTCCCAACGACGACCGACCCTTCCACCTCCGGAGCCCATCGACGTCGAGTTTCCCCTCCGGGCATGCCAGCTCGGCAGTAGTGGCCGCCAGCCTGCTCAGCACCAATACGCGATACAAGCCGCTCTACGTGAGCGCTGCGGTTGTCGTGGCGACAAGCCGCATCCACGTGCGGATCCACCATGCGTCTGATGTTGTTGCCGGGGCTGCTGTTGGTGCTGTGGGGGTGGCGCTGTGGCGTCGCCTGTGGCCCAGCCCTTAAGAGGCCGCGTCCATCCTCTCCCACCAGCGACATTGCAGTTGCATGACACTTTTTCGTCATATTGGCCACACGAGCCACACAAAACCCACTACTGTTACCAACAAGCGCGGGCTGAGAGTGAATCAGCAACAGGGTGGCAACATGATTTTCGGGTCGAGGACACGATCACGAACACAGGGGACCGGGACATTCTCTTGTCCTAGGGAAGACGGCAACCGTCGGTACCACCACGTCTTGGTTTCCCGATGGCTACAGGCCTTTCGGCTGCCCCTCATGCGAGTCGAGCAACTGGGCGAGTTCGTCGAATGCCGCTCCTGCCGGTCCACGTTCCCCGTGTACGTGCTCGACGCCCAGCCCGGAAGCCCAGTTGAAGACATCGTCACCACGGCACTGCGCCACGCTGTCTCCACGGTGCTCGGCCACAACAACCTCACGCCGCGAGACAAGCGCGAAGCTGTCATTGTCCTGCAACGTTACGCAAGCGTGCCCTACGGATCTTCGGACCTCGAGATTGACCTCCGGGAAGGCGCCGATCAACCCGCTGGGCAAGATCTGCGCCAACTGGCCCTCAGCCTCAACGATCGAGGGCGCGTTGCTGTACTGGACGCAACCGTGCAGCTGGTGGGGCGCAACCCCAACCCTCACGAACACGACATAGCCGCCATAAAGGCTGTTGCCGACGCACTGTCATTGCCCGGTGACCGTGTCAGGCGCACCCTAGATCAACGCATCGACCAACTGGCCATGGCTTCCTAGCCCGCCCGCTCTAGGCGTTGGAGACCCCGTTAAGGGGCCAATACGGGCTCTGGCGGTTGCGTGCCGTCGAGCTGCAACAGCAAGAGACGCAAATCGAGCAACATATCGGCGACCTCAGACGCTGCTACAAGGTTCCGGCTCTGGAGGTCCGATAGGCCAGAGTCGACCAAGTCGAGCGCATCCAGAAGGGCCTTGTCTGCAGTTTCGGTCATCGCCTGCTCGCTTTCGTTTGCTGAGAACACCTTTGCTCATAGAACCAGGTGTCGCAATTGAGAACTTCTGCTTGGAACCATAGCTAGCACGACTGCCATATCGCGCGCATGGCACCATTTGATTAACACCCATGACATCTTCGCTACCACCCCAAACCCTCGACAGCTTCACCGATTTACTGGTGGGCTTGCATCGCCAAACCACACCAGGCGACCAGGTTCGCGTGCTGATTCCCCAAATGCTCAGCCGAGCCGAAGCAGTCGACCTTTGCTTCGGCGCTGGGTTCGTGCTCAAGCAACGCCGAACAAATGCGCCCTCGGCGCTGCACCGGTTTCGCACATTGCCCGACACGGTAGGGTCAGGCATGAAGCTGCTTGTCTGTGGGCTGAACCCGAGCCCGGCATCAGCCGATGATGGCATCGGCTTCGCCCGCCCAGGCAACCGGTTCTGGCCCGCAGCGCTCGCGGCGGGGCTGGTGTCTCGAGACCGAGACCCTGACCATGCGCTCCACCACCACGGCATGGGCATGACCGACCTCGTCAAAAGAACAACTCGGCGCGCCGACGAACTCTCCGCAGAGGAGTACACCAACGGCGTCGAGCGCCTCACCCGCATGTGCGAACGCCTGCGTCCACGAGCAATCGTCATGGTGGGGCTCGCTGGGTGGCGAGCGAGCGTTGCCAAAAGCGCGAAACCGGGCTGGCAACCTACCAAGGTAGGACCCAGCCCGGTCTATCTGATGCCCTCGACCAGCGGTCTCAACGCATCATCGCAACTTGCCGACCTGGCCGAACACCTTCGCCGAGCGCAGGTTCTGGAGGCCGAAGCTCCTTAACGAGGAGCCAATTCCCGGATGGCCTGCATTTCATCGATACCGCCGAAGGGCATCACCGAAATGGAGGTGGTGGTCACACCGTTGTCCATGTAGCGACCGATATGGGCCCTGCACTCTTCGGGTGTGCCGTGGATAACGAGCTGATCCACAACTTCGTCGGGCATAGCCTCGAGGGAACCGGCACGGTCGCCAGCGTCCCATAGCTCCCAGTGCTTGCCTAGCAAGTCTGTGCGGCCCAACCACTCGTGGAAGGCCCGGTAGACGGGGACGTTGACGTAGGCAGCGATGGCGCGCTTGGCTTGAGCAACGACCGTCTCGCGATCTGGATTCGGGCATACAAAAAGGCGAGCCACGATCTCTTTGTTGTCGCCCTCGTTGTGCACAACAGCGGCCACGCGAGACACGTCTTCGGCGGACAACCAGTTGATGATCGCCCCGTTGCCCTCGCGGCCAGCCAAGCGAAGCATGCCAGGCCGGAGCGCAGCAATGAGGATGGGTACCTCATCCTTTGGCGCCGGCATCCCCAAACGGAAGCCATTCACCTCGAAGGTGTCGTACTTTTCGACCACCTTTTCGCCGGTCAGGGCCGCCCGCACAAAGCGGGCCATATCGCGGGTGCGCTTGTACGGCTCGTCGAAAGGCACACCATTCCAGTTTTCGACAATGACGTTCGATGATGAGCCCAAGCCCAGCACGAATCGCCCAGGAGCGGCCGATGCAATGGATGCAACGGTCTGGGCCAACAAGGCTGGGCCGCGAGTGAAGGCCGGAACAATGGCTGTGCCAAGGCGAAGCTCGGGTGCGTGTACCGAGGCCAGCGCCAACGGTGTAAAGGCGTCGGCGCCGTTTGCCTCAGAAGACCACGCCTCCTGGTAGCCCAACTCGACAATCTCGCGCAGCAACGGACCCTGATCGGCAAGCGACGCAGGAAGCGGCACGGTTACCCCATGGCTACCCACTATCGGCCCCCGTATTCATAAAAGCCCACGCCGGACTTGCGGCCCAGCTGACCGGCCGACACCATGCGCTTCAACAGCGCTGGTGGCGCATAGGTTGGCTCCTTGAACTCGTCATAGAGCACTTCGGCCACGAGTTGGATGGTGTCGAGCCCGATGAGATCGCACAGCTCGAGCGGGCCCATGGGATGGGCACACCCAAAGCGCATGCCAGCGTCGATGTCCTCTTTGGAGGCCTGCTTGCGGTCGAACATCTCGATAGCTTGGAGCAGATAGGGCACCAGCAACCGGTTGACCACAAAGCCGGCACGGTCGCCGGTGCGAATCGGATGTTTGCCTAACGTGTCGGTCACGAACGTTTCCACAGCGTCGAGGGTGGCGTCGCTAGTCTGTTGGCTTGAGATCAACTCGACCAACGGTTGCACCGTGGCCGGGTTGAAGAAGTGCATGCCCAGCACTTGTTCGGGTCGCTTTGTGGCGCCACCGATCTCAACAATGGGGATCGAAGACGTGTTCGATGCCAAGATGCCACTTGGCTTGACCACTTCGTCGAGGGTGCGGAACACCTCGAACTTCACCTCGGCGAGTTCGATAACAGCTTCGACTACAAGGTCTGCGTCGGCCAACGCGGTGTAGTCGGTGGTGAAACTCATGTTGCCAAGCAGATTTGCCTGGTCTTGTTCGGTCATCTTGCCGCGCTCAACCGCTTTGGCTGCGCTGCTCACCAAACGTTGCTGTGCCGCTTCGGCCAAGCCTGCGTCGATTTCGACAACAACCGTCTCGATGCCGTTGCGGGCCCCAACCTCAGCGATGCCAGAACCCATCGTTCCGCCGCCGATGACGGCCATTTTTGTGATTGCCATCTCTGCTCCTTGTAGCTACCGCCGAGCACCTTAGAGCCTCGGCTAGCGGCAGGCATTATCTAACCTCGGCTCTAAGCCATCTTCCGCTCACCTTCGCCGCCCTAACGGCCAACGAACGGGCCGCTCGGGCCCGCAAACCCTCAGCTAGCGGCAGGCATTATCTAACCTCGGCTCTAAGCCATCTTCCGCTCACCTTCGCCGCCCTAACGGGCAACGAACGGGCCGCTCGGGCCCGCAAACCCTCAGCTAGCGGCAGGCATTATCTAACCTCGGCTCTAAGCCAACAGAAGCCGGAATAATGGGGTCTGACCTGGCGTTATAGGGGTTACCTCGACCCACGAGGCCGAGACTGTCACACCCCCTCGCGATACTTAGAGACATGAGCAACCAACTCCGCCTTCTCGACCAAAACGGGTCAGCAAGCCCCAAAGAATGGCGACTGGACGAGCGCACCAAGCAGGTTGGCCGCGAAGGCATCGCAGCCGCCCGCGAAGCCCTCAAGGCAAGCCGCACTCGCTACCATTCACCAGACACACAAGCTGCTTAGCCCTACGGCTCCTCCCGCACTCTCCGCACTGGTATTTCCATGCACCGACGGTTGTTAGCCACGCTCGGCATCATTCTGGTTGCCACCATGTTGGGAAGCGCCTGTGCCCCTCCCCCAGCCGGACCAGCGGCTCCGCAGGCCGAGGTCATCGAAGTCATCGACGGCGACACGGTTGTGTTCCGCACCGGCACCAGTACCGAGCACGTTCGCCTCATAGGGATCGACACCCCCGAGATTGCCCACCACGGCAACACCGCCGACTGCTTTGGCCTGGAGGCTGCACAACGCACCGCCGAACTCTTGCCCGTCGGGACCGTTGTCCGACTAGCTCGCGACATCGAAGCTCGAGACATCTACGACCGATTACTGGCCTATGTCATGACCGCCGACGGAACCATGGTGAACCTGCAACTCGCTGCCGAGGGGTACGCACGGCCGCTCAGCATCGCGCCAAATGTCACGGTCGCCGACCACTTCGTCGAAGCCGCTGCCAGCGCTGAAGACGCCGGCATTGGCCTCTGGGCCAGTTGCCCCCAGGAGACCGACGCCGCAGATACGTAGGCGCCCGGCGCGCAATCGTGGGTTAGCAGACAGGGTTAGCGCACCGAAGGCAGATAGCGTCATGGAGGTGAGTACTACCGCCGCCGCACTGGGCTACGACGACAACGCCAAGCTCCTCATCATCAGCTGTGCCAACCTCGGCCAGGCGCATGGGGCCAACGTTGGCGTCTACGAAGCGCTCAGAACAGGCCTTGGCACCACCGCCACCATCATGGTGCCCGGAGCTTGGTCACGCGACGCAGCATCGCGGTACCGCGGCGAAGACGTCGGCGTGCAGCTCACGTTGAACGCCGAACTCGACCGCTTCCGCTGGGGGCCCCTCACCATGTCGCCATCGCTTCTGGACGGAGACGGCGGATTCCCCCGCACAGTCGAGGATCTTTGGGATCACGCAGATCTAGACGAGGTCCGACGCGAATGCCGGGCACAGATCGAACGTGCCGTGCTTTGGGGATTCGATACCACCCACCTCGATGCCCACCTTGGCGTCATGCAACGCCGCCCCGAGTTCTTCGACATCTACCTCGACCTCGCGCTCGAGTTCAAGCTGCCGCTCTGCCTGCCATCGGGCAGCGAGCAAGCCATAGGATTTCCCGCACGGGCACTCGCTGCTGAAGAAGGCATCCTCAGCCCCGACGAGGTCATCGCTGTCCAAGGGCGGCCAACGCGTGCGGTGATCGAGCACGCCATGTTCAACCTGGCGCCTGGTGTCACCGAGCTCAAGGTCCGGCCCGCTATCGATGCACCCGAAATCCGTGGACTCGACCCCAAGTGGTCCGAGCGCGTCGAAGATTACTTGGTGACCGCGCACGATGCCGGGGTGCGTCACCTCGTCGAACGGTCCGGCGCCACGCTTATTGGCTACCGCGAACTCCGCCGCGCGCAACGCGCAGTTGGTGCGTAGAGGCTTCGCCCGCCAGCATCTTGGAGACTCCTACAGCGGATCGGTGAAGTCCGCCATGGACGCCACGAGGGCTTGGTAAGGCTCAGAGGTGCGCCAGTCGCGAAGGTCGATCAGAAACCGCCGATAGTCGCCATCTACTTTGAGCCGGCCTTGCATGTACGCAACGTCTGGGTTGAGGTCGCCGCCGAGAATCCGGAGTGCTTCAGGAGCCTTTGCTGCAATGACAACGTCGGGCTCTTTGATCTTGCCAAGTTCGGCGGTGATCAACCTGCCGTTTGCCCATTCGATGAAAAAGCGCACCTTGCCATCGGGTGCTCCCGCTATCTCGTGCTGGACGGTCATGGTGGCACCGTCGACTTCGGGGAGTTGGGCGCCCAGGCGTGCCAACTCGTTGATCCAAGGCTCACTGACAAAGGGCGCACCCATTACATACCCTCGGCGGTGAAGTCGATGCCGGCAAAGAGGTCGTCTTCGGGGACGTTGGTCTCCACCCGCGTGTGGGCCAGGATGTAGTCGTCGTAGGGGTACGCACTGGCCGCACGATCGTGGGGAAGGCCAAACCAGAACTTCGAGTTGGGGTCGACCTGGGTTTCGTGCGCAAGCAAAGCGTCGACCCGTCGCTGGTACCAAGCCTCGACATCGACCCTGGTGGTAATGCGATGATCTTGCGAAGGCCGCTTAAACCAGTCTTCGTTGTAAGGCGATTCCAGGTCTAGCTCGCCGTAGAGATTGTGCAGGGCCAAGATCCGCGCCGAGCTCCAGGTTGTGTAATACAGCTTCAACGGAGTCCAAGGTTCGCCGGCATTGGGGAACGCGTTGGGGTCGCCAGCTGCCTCCCAAGCAGGAATGGTGATGTCGTACACGCGCAGGTGATCCGGGTGGCGGTAGCCCTGCTGATCGTCGGAGTAGGTGACAATGACATGGGGTCGCTCGGCCCGGATGAGACGAACAAAGCGTTCGACGGCCTCGTCCGCGGGGGCGTTGGCAAAGCAATCTTGGTGATGATTGTGATCGCTGTCGGGCATCCCGCTGTCGCGGTAGCCCAAGTAATGCACGCTCTGGTAGCCAATGATCTTTGCCGCGCGTGCAAGCTCGTCGCGCCGTACCTGAGCAATGTTGTCCAGGACTTCGGGCCGGTCCATTGCCGGGTTGAGAATGTCGCCGGCCTCGCCACCAGTAGCGCACACCAGGCTTGTGCCAAAGCCTGCGTCGAAGTACTTGGCAATAGTGCCTGCCCCTTTAGACGACTCGTCGTCTGGGTGGGCGTGAATGGTGAGGATGCGCGGGGTCTGTTCAGCTACCACGTCACAAAACCTATCGGCCTTTGCCCTGGCCCGTCCCGGAGAGCTAACCATTTCGCGCTTTGAGCCGATTGTGAGACGTGCGATCTAGCTATGTCCTTGGCGCAACAGCCTGCGTTGCCACCCTCACCACCTTGGGGTTCGCCCCTTTGTGGGTTGGTGCGCTCCTCGGCACCGGGTTGCTCAGTGGAGGCATCCTTGCCTTTGCCGACAGGCACGAGCAGCGCCGACAGCAAGACACATCGATTGATGGCCTAAAGCGAGGCGCCTCGTGGGGTCAACGGGCCGTTCAGGTGGATCCGAGCGCCCTGGTGGCCGAAGCTCACAGCGACGTGGTCTTGGTATTCACCAACCAAGGGTCCATGGTGCAAGCAAGCGCATCCACGACATCGGTTCTCGGCCTTGATCCCACAGACCTCGCGAAGAGACCCCTCAACGAACTAGTGCACGACGAAGACCGGGTTTCGTTGACCGACGCATTCAGTCGCGCCACACAATCTCCGGGCACCAAGCTGGCCACGGCGGCCCGCATCCGTGGCGCAGCGCAGTGGATACCCATGAGGATCGACATTGTCGCCAGCCCCCACGACACGCCCGCCCTGAAAGGGACGCCCGAAGCCGAGTCCGGACAAGTAGTTGTTCGCCTGGTCGACACAACGCAGCAGAGCGCAACTCTGCAATGCCTGGATCGAGCGCAAGCGCAACTTGTTGCCGTTCGCTCCATCGTGGACATTGCCCTCGACCGAAGCGACGAGTCAACCCTTGTCAGCGCAGCCATAGCCACCGCACGAGAGGCATTGCTGTTCGACAGCTGCGAGCTCTACACCGCAAGCGACAACGCACCCGAGCTTGAAGTAGGCATCGGCCCAGGCGGCATCCAACTAGATCGTCGTTCATCGACCCTGGCCGGTTCGGCTCTGGCAGCTGCAGTCACCGAAACCAGCGCTCCAGTACATGAGCTCTACGGGGTCAGTGACACCCAGTGCGATGCCCCGCTGCGCTGCACCGCCCTGGCCGTACCCGTTCCCGGCGCCCAAGACGATGTCAAGAGCGTTCTGATCGGACGCACCGTCAGCCCACAGGACCTCAGCAACGCGGACCTTGTGTTCATGGGTGCACTGGCCAACGTGATTGGCTTGGCCAGACGCCAACGAGGCGCCGAGCAAGACGCCTTTCACCGCTCGCGCTACGACCGGCTCACGGGCCTGGTTAACAAAGAGCTGTTCCTCGAACGTGTCAAGGCATCCATACGTCAATGCGGAACTTCTGACGAAACAGTCGGCGTGCTACTCATCGACCTCGATCATTTCAAGATCATCAACGACAGCTTGGGCCACGATGCTGGCGATGCCGTGATCGAACAACTCAGTGAGCTGTTCAAGGAAGCACTGCGACCCGGAGACACATTGGCTCGCTTTGGAGGCGACGAGTTCGTGGTCTTGCTGCGCCGGCTGGGCGAACCAAGCCAAGCAGTACTTGCCGCCGAGCGCCTCCTGTCTGTGCTTGACCGACCGCTTCTCATTGACAACCACAGTGTGCACATAGCCGCCAGCGTGGGCGTCAGCACCTGTACCGACCCCACTGTCGAGGCCACCGACATGGTGCGCCAGGCTGACGCAGCGCTCTACCGCGCCAAAGAAAACGGCCGAGAGCGCATCGAGATATTCACTGCAGAACTTCTCGATGAAGCCGTGCTTCGCCTCGAGACCGAGGAAGAACTCTACGCGGCGCTGGAGTCGGGCCAGCTTCGCCTCCTCTACCAACCCATCGTTGACACTCGCAGCGGCAAGACAACCGAGGTCGAAGCGCTCTTGCGTTGGGTGCACCCACGCAGAGGCCTTGTGTCCCCCGGCGCATTCTTACCTATCTCGGAATCAACGGGACTGATCGAACGGATCGGCGCCTGGGTTATCGATGCCGCGGTGGCCCAGGCCCGAGTGTGGATGGACGAGAACAAGCCCCTTGGGGTCTCGATCAACCTCTCCGCCCGCCAGCTCGTGGACCCAAGTCTCGTGGCCACGGTCTCCACTGCACTCGACTCGCACGGACTCCCCGCCGACCAGCTGGCCTTCGAGGTTTCCGAGTCGGCTCTGATCAAGAACCCAGCGCACGCCATCGCCGCGCTCAACGCCCTGGTGGAATTGGGCGTAGGAGTCGTCATCGACGACTTTGGCAGCGGTGTCTCGTCGCTTGAGGCATTGCGGTCGCTGTCACTCAAGGCCATCAAGGTCGACCGGTCACTCATTTCTTCAGTTGGGCGTTCAGGAACCGACT
>JAUIIS010000105.1 GCA_030431575.1 Acidimicrobiia bacterium
TGGATTCGCCTACAACCACGGTCCAGCCTGTCTGGCCGCCAAAGACAGCGGGCGAAACCGTCAACAAGATGGGAATGCCAACAAACAACAGCACCGCGACCTCGAGAGCGCGTATGGCTTTGCCGATGGGTTGACGCCAGAACGGCAACGCATGACGGGGCTGAGCCGCAGCCGGCTTGGCACCACGAGCCCGCCTGGGCACGTGAACCGGCTCACGAGCTGGGTTAACAACATCAAGAGCCCAGTCCGCACATCGAGTCAGACCAGACACGATCCTCTGGCTCATGGCGGCGGGTTTCCAACCACGTCAACAACCACAGACTCTGTCGTCACTGGTACGCCAGTGGCATGCCCGGGCGACCACGACAGGTTGGACCAAAGCATGGCGCCAACCATCAGCGCGAAGGCGAGCACAACACCGCGGCTCATGGGCCGACCACCACGATGTGATGGTTTGCGAAGTCGCCCACGTCCACGGTTGGCGACACGGCTAACACCGCAGATGCGCCAGGAATCGTTGCCGGGCCAATCGTGGCCACAACGGCGCCGGGGCCATCGGCGAGCGTGACAATGAGCTCGGCCCCGGTGCAGTCGACGTGAATATCGCCGATGGTGAGGCCCGTCAGATCCGAGCCAGACACGTCTTGTGTCACGGTGAACCCGTCAGGATCGCACGCCACGATCGGCGCTGTTCCCGCTGACAGAGCGTCGGAACCCACACCGCCAAGCGCGGCTGCGCTGGCAATGACGCCTGCTCCAACACAAACGCCCAGGACCCCAGTTGTGCCAAAGCGCGACCATACGGTGCTGCGCTGAGGTCGGGCGTGGGCGGACACGGGCGGTTAGCCAGTAATGACGATATGCACGTTCACCACTGCCTCAGCAGCTGGGGGAGTGGTCGTGGCAACCGTGTTTGCACCGGCGGCAGCAACCACAGTGGTGCCGTCAAGGGACACATCGCTGCCATCAGTGAGGGTTACGGTCAGGTTCTGACCAGCACAGGCGGCGTCTACGCCGCCCACAACAACTGCGGTCACTTCGTCTCGGGCGTCTGTGGCGTCGTAGGCCACCGTAAAGGTGGTGGAGACACCATCGGTATCGCACGAGGCGATGACCGTACTGTCTGCTCCTAGGTTGTCAGCAGATATGCCGCCCAGCGTGGCGGCCATAGCCAAAAACGCACCGAAGGCGATCGTCGCGGCAATAGCGGCCACCAGATAGCGTTTCATGAGAAAGTTCCTTCCGTGGATTCTCACCTGAGCTATCGGACCCAAACCCCTAAAGATGAGGCCAAGAGGTTTCGCTCGTTCCGCCACCCCGCACCATCATTAGTGGGCCGTTTAGCGGGGTCAGACCCTCAACGTTAGGCCCTCAACGTTGAGCGCCAACGTTGCATGGGACCTCGCTGCTCAGCGTGCTGGCTCTCCATGGTCTTCGTCTGCAACGGGTTAGGTCCGAGTGAGGTCGACCGCTGTGGTTGAGAGCACGGTGCGCAGGGAGAAGCTGGTTTTGAGGCGGGTGACCCCGGGCAGGACCGCCAGGTATTGGCGGTGCACTCGTTCATAGTCGGCAACGTCGGCGCACTGCACTTTCACCAGGTAGTCGCCGTCGCCTGCCATGAGGTGGCACTCCATTACCTCGGGGGTTTGCATAATGGCCGCCTCAAACTCGTCGAGGACTTCCTCGCGTTGACTGGCCAACGAGATCTCAACGAAGACCGAGGTTGGTAGGCCGACCTTTCCTGGGTGGACCATGGCCACGTAGCGGTCGATGACCCCGCTTTGCTCCAGTCGGCGAAGGCGTCGCAGACAAGCCGACTGTGACAGCGAGACCCGCTCGGCGAGCTCGGCGTTGGTTACCCTGCCGTCGCTCTGCAGAACTTCGAGCATGGCGATATCGACGGCATCCAGTTCAGTCATGCAGTGATTATCGCGGTATCGGTTGTGGAAGCGCAAGAAAAGTGCGTGAGAGTGGGCCTGATGCGCGAAACTTGCAAACACCTGCCACCGATTCTGCTCTAGCGTTCAAGCAACGGTAAGACCCCCGCGTCCTTGCCGTCTCAAACCCTGCGCTGAGGAGCTGAAGCGGTGATCGTTGGAGTACCAACCGAAGTCAAGAACAACGAACGCCGAGTGGGTTTGACCCCAACCAGCGTGCGCGAGGTGGTCAAGGGCGGGCACGAGGTTGTGGTGCAGTCCGGTGCTGGCGCCGGAATCGGTGCGGACGACTCCGTGTACCTTGCCGCAGGGGCGAAGATCGCCCCCGATGCGGCTTCAGTGTTTGACCAAGCCACCATGATTGTCAAGGTCAAGGAACCACAGGCGGGCGAGCGCGCAATGTTGCGAAACGACCATGTGTTGTTCACCTACCTGCACCTCGCCCCAGACCCCGAGCAGGCCCGAGACCTCATTGCCAGCGGGGCAATGTGCATCGCTTACGAAACCGTTACCGACGATCAGGGCCGCTTGCCGTTGCTTGCCCCCATGTCGCAGGTTGCTGGCCGTATGTCAATCCAAGCTGGGGCTTCGGCCCTCGAAGCCACCCACGGCGGCGCCGGACTACTGCTTGGTGGTGTGCCTGGTGTGGCTCCGGCCAAGGTCGTCATCATCGGTGGCGGTGTTGTGGGCAAGCATGCAACCGAGATGGCCATTGGCATGGGTGCCAATGTCACCGTGCTTGACCGCAACCTCGACGTGTTGGCAGAACTCGACGCTCGCTTCGATGCCCGCATCACCACGCTCTACTCCACGACCGACGCACTCGAGTCTACGGTTTTGGATGCCGACCTTGTTATTGGTGCAGTGTTGGTGAAGGGTGCCCGTGCCCCTCGGCTGGTCACCGCCGACATGGTAAAGGAGATGCGCGCGGGCTCGGTGTTGGTCGACGTGGCCATCGACCAAGGCGGCGCGTTTGAGACCTCGCATGCCACCACCCACGAAGACCCCACCTACATCGTCGATGGCGTGGTGCACTACTGCGTGGCCAACATGCCTGGCGGCGTGCCCCGCACCTCAACGTCGGCACTCAACAACGCAACCCTGCCTTTCGTGCTTCGCCTCGCAGATGGCCCCCACGGAGCATTGCTGTCGGACGATCACATTCGTAACGGGCTCAACGTCATGAACGGCGAAGTCACCGAACCTGCCGTGGCCGAAGCCCTCGACCTTCCCTACGTCCAGCCCTTCGAAGCCCTGAAGGGTTAACTGCCGAACGCTAGGAGGGTGTGCCACAGCTTCTTGAGTTGTTGGGCCGCTCCGTCTTCGGGGTCGCCCGTGGGGGTAGGCGGCGTTGGCGCTAGGCCAGCAGCGGCGTCGCCAATGTGTCTCGCCGTCAACATGCCGTCGTCACCGGCAACCTGGCGGGCAAGGCCCGGCATGCCCGGTCCACGGAAGTCAGCAGGCAAGGTTGAAGCCGAACGCGTCTGCAGCCAGTTGGAGGTCTGCGTGCACGGCGGTGTGCTTGAAGCTTGGGTCGGCCACAATTGCGGCCACGTCGGTGCTGGCTCGGCCCTAGCGGCCTGTTGTTACGGCCCCAAAGCCCAGGCTCTAGCCACCGCCTTAGGTGAGGCCATTGGTGAGGCTGTCGGGTGCTTGGCGCAAACTCCAGCCGGTTGGGTGCCGGGTGAAATCGAGGCAGCTGACAACGGCGCGCTCGGTTGCGGTCCACTGGTAGATCGCCATCTGCTGAAATTGCTGGCCGATCGCCAACGCTTGATCGAGTCCAATGTCGAGGACGGCAAGACCCGGTTCGCGGTGCTCGCCCGCTGCATTGCAACCCATCGATGGGATCACCTCGTACTCGCTGAGGGTGTTGGTCAGTGCTTCGTGCGCAGCCAGGTTCTGATCTGGTGTCGCCATCTGGCCCATCGGGTTGAACGCCGTGATGATGTGGACGGGCTGGGCGAACGGGAACGGGTCTACCGAACCAATGGCACCGGGTGTAAGGATCGCGTCGCCGTCGCTCAGCTTCAGCCAAACGTGGGCTGCGGTGAACGCGCCCCAAATAGGTTCTGGTTCGGTCATCACCTGACTCTACGAGCCGCGCCCTAGCAACCATCTAGGACCCGGGGCCTGAGGCACGAGGCCCAAACCGGTCGTCTACGTGGCGCTTTCGGCCCACGCTTCGCCCATGAGGGCCAACCGGCCTATCGGGTGGGGCGCCAACGAAGCCGAAACCTGTCAGATGCCAGCCACAACCCTCTCGCGCCGAGCTTTGACTGCCATGGCCGCAATTGCCCTGATGGCTACGGCCCTTGTTGTGTCGTTGTCGCCCGCCGTTGCCGCTTCGCCAAGCTCGAGCGCCGATGCCAAGTTCGTTGCTGCGTTGAATGAAGAACGAGCTCGAGCAGGACTTGACCCACTAGTTGTGGTGTCGTCCATGGCCGAGGTCTCTACGGCGTGGTCGCACAAGATGGCCAACAGCGGCAACCTAAACCACAATCCCGACCTGTGGAAGGGTGCCCCCTCGGGCTCGTACTACGTGGGCGAGAACATCGGCTACCACTACAGCGTCGACGCAATGGTTGATGCCTTCATGGACTCTAAGCCTCACGCCGCCAACGTCTTGAACCCTAAGTTCAAGGCCATTGGAGTTGGTTCGGTGAAGGACAGCCAGGGCCGCATTTGGACAACACATCGCTTCGCTGCGACGACAAAGTCGCTGTCGCCCGCGGGCGCTCCGACCTGCTTTGGTGAGAAGGCCACCATCGAGGCAGTTCCTGGTAAGACCACATACGGGACGCCTGGCCGTGACGTGATTGTTGGTACTTCTGGTAAGGACGTCATCTATGGCGGTGGCGGTAACGACTTGATCTGCGGCCGCGCAGGCACCGACATCATCAAGGCCGGCGCCGGCAACGACCGGGTCAAGGGCCACAAGGGCGCCGACCGAATCTATGGCGGCGCAGGCCACGACTACCTCAGCGGTGGCGCTGGCGACGATCTTGTCAAGGGCGGCAAAGGCGCCGACACCATCGTCGGCAACGGCGGCAAGAACATCCTGTTCGGCGGCGCCGGTAAGGACAGCATCCGCTTCTAGTCCGTCGTGGCTTCAGTCGCTACTGCTGAGGGGTCGGGTGTGGTGCATTTCATTTCGGTGAACCAACCTTGACCACGAGCACTGTTCCGAAATGAAATGCACCACACCCGACCCCGTTGGTAGCGGGTGCGGGGGAACGCGTCGTGGGCGGCGGCCGGGATGCACCACAGCTGACCCTGTTGGGAGATGGCGAGCAATCTGTGATGGGTTGGCTGTTCGCGGACGGGAATGTGCCGGCGACAAACAAGGCACAGGCTCGCCGCGGCCCAGATGGCTAGCGGGGGGACACTTGCCGCTCCGAGACCGTTGGTCGAAAAGTGTCGCGTTGACGCACCTTCGGCACATCGCTGCGGATTGGCGTGGGAAGTGGTCCGGACGCACCAAGTCGGAAGTCCTGGGGGCCCATGCGGGCGTGGGGTTTTAGGCCTGGGGTCGTTGGACCAATCAGGGGTGATCCGTGCATCGTCTGACCCACTTTGGTGTCAACCGAGTCGGGCGACCCATCTTCGCTCTCTTATAGGCCCCGATTGAGAGAGCATGAATACCCGACGCACTCACCGCCTTGTCGCATTGCTTGCGACGTTCGCGTTCGGCCTATCCTTCCTCGCTACCGCAGCGCCTGTCGCTTTGGCGGCGCAGCCGGACTCGTCTGCCGACAGCGCATTCATAGATGGGCTTAACAAGGAACGGGCCAAAGCTGGCCTCGACCCCCTGTACGTCGACGCTTCGATGTCGGCGGCTGCGAGGTCATGGTCTCAGGTGATGGCCGGGTCACAAAACCTCCAGCATGCGAGCGACATCACCGTTGGTGCACCCAGCGATTGGCGCAAGGTTGGCGAGAACGTGGGGCGTGGGTACAGCGTGGACTCCTTGGTTGACGCGTTCATGGCATCAGCCCCGCACGCAGCCAATGTCCTCGACCCCAAGTTCACCTATGTGGGTGTGGGCACCGTTGTCGATGGAAACGGGCAGTTGTGGACGACACACCGGTTTGCGGCAACTGCTAGTGGACCGCCTGATGAGCCTTCAGAGGTTGCAGGTGAGGTGCTGGACAAGTGCTTTGGCGAAGACCCAACCATCTTGGCTTTGCCGGGCATGAAGACCGTGGGCACTCCGGACAGGGACGTCATTGTTGGCAGCAGCGGCGACGACGTGATCTACGGCCTCGGTGGTGACGACCTGATCTGTGGCCGAGGTGGCGACGACAAGATTGTCGGTGGGTCCGGCAACGACCGCATGTTGGGCAACAAGGGCAATGATCGCCTGCTGGGCAAAGCTGGCCACGACGTCATCTTGGGAGGTTCCGGCAAGGATGTCCTCAAGGGAGGCAAGGGTGCCGACAAGCTCAAGGGTGGCAAGGGTGCCGACAAGCTCAAGGGTGGCAAGGGTTCCGACAACCTCAAGGGTGGCAAAGGTGCCGACGAGCTCAAGGGTGGCGCCGGTAAAGATCTTCTCCGTGGCGGCGGCGGCATCGACTACGTCGTAGGCGGCCCGGGCAAGGACACCATCAAGTTCTAGTGCGGGCGTGGCATGCGCCTGCCGAGCAGCGCAGGCCCCGGTCATATCGGGATCCGCGGTGTAGCTGAAACCAGGTAATGCCGGCCGTCCGCTTGTGCGAGCCGCTGAGTGCTCCAGCGAACTGAGCTCTAGTGGTGGGGGTCTGGTGGCTGGGCTGCGTTGGCGATTGTTGCTGCAACGTCGGCAATGGTGGCTGGGTCGTCACCAAGCGACCCCACGCTGACACGCAGGTGCTGCTGGGTTGCTTCGCCGACACGGAAGGGTCCGCCTGGGGCCACGCCAACGCCATGAGCGGCGAGGGCCACCACGGCACGTTGTTCGTCGTGTACAGGCACCCACATGTTGAGCCCAACTCCGGGAGGAACAACGACGCCGAGCTGGGCCAACTGGTTGCTGAGCGTGCTCCGGCGCAACGCATAAGTCTCGGCGGCCTTGGCAATGGCAGCGTTGGTGTCGTTAGTGGTCAGCATGGTCAACAAGATCTGTTGGATGAGTCTGCTGGTCCAAGACGGCCCAAGTTGGCGGCGCCGCACAATGGTGGCCACCACGTCGCTTGGTCCGCCGAGGGCAGCGACGCGAAGGTCGGGTCCGTGGGACTTCGAGAAGCTTCTGATGTGCAGGACTTGGTCAGGAACGAACTCGCCCACGCTTTCGAGAGGCACGCCCGAAGCTTCACCGGAATGGTCGTCCTCGACCACCAGCGCCGATGAGGCCCCAACAAGCTTGGCGATGGCTTTGGCGCGTTTGCGTGAGATGTGAACGCCGGTTGGGTTGTGCGCTCGGGGTTGCAGGAACACGGCTTTGGGCTGTTTGGCCAGGGCATCACGAAGGTCGGTCAGTGCGGGCCCTTCGTCGTCGAGCCTCACGCCCACAATCACGGCGCCTGCGAGTTCCAGCATGTCCAGCAGCGGGGGGAACGTAGGGTCTTCCACGACAACTACGTCGCCGAGGCGTACAACGGCCGACACCGTTCGGTCGAGGGCATCCTGCGCGCCATCGACAACCGTCACGGCTTGGGGGTCGAACGGCAGACGTCTACGAAGTTCGGCCTCGAGTTCGGGTAGCACGGGCGGGTCTACGTAGGACGTGACCGTGAGGTCGGTGGGGAGTTGTCCCAATACGGGTCCCAAAGGGGGCAGCAGCGCTGGGTCGGGTGTGCCAGTGGAGAGGTCGAGTTCGATGGTCCCCGGCCGCACGGGCACTTGCCAGTAACGGCCTGCGGCACTTGACCGTGGGGCGCGTACTGTGGTGCCGCGGCGGCGGTCGGTGCTTATGGCTCCGTAGGTCAACAAGATGCGCCACGCATCGGAGACGGTGTTGGCGCTGACGCCCAGCTCGCTGGCCAATGCCCGCACGGTGGGCAGCTTGTCGCCTGGTTTGAGTTGGCCTGTGCTGATCAGGGCACCAATGGCGGTGGCGATGCTGTCTGCGTTGGCTGAGGCAGCTGGGCTGGCTGTGTTGTTCGGGTCGCCGTCGGTGGTGTCGAGAGCGTTGGTATCGAGCACGTGTTCGTTTGTTTTCGAGGCGATTAACGACAGCACGAATTCTTTGTATACAACAAAGTGGTCCTTGTGCAAGGACAATGCAATCAAATAACGTCGCAGGTATGCGGGGGCACGATGCCCCTGCGGCGCCTGCCCTGCCGGGGAAGAGGCGCTTGCTCAACCATGGGAGGCCCGCCATGTCAGCAAATGTCAAGGCAGCAATCGTCCAAACCGCCTGGACCGGCGACAAAGAATCCATGATCGACCTGCACGAGAAGTACGTGGCCGAAGCCGCGGCTGCTGGCACTCAGGTCATGTGCTTTCAAGAACTGTTCTATGGGCCCTATTTCTGCCAGGTCCAAGACGCCGAGTACTACAGCTACACAGAGGCCATCCCCGACGGGCCCACCACCAAACGCTTCCAGGAGATCGCCGAGAAGCATGGCATGGTTCTGGTGCTGCCCATGTACGAAGAAGACCAGCCCGGCATCCTCTACAACACGGCTGCGGTTATCGACGCCGACGGAAGCTACCTGGGCAAATACCGCAAGACCCACATCCCTCAGGTGGCGGGTTTCTGGGAGAAGTTCTACTTCCGCCCGGGCAACCTGGGCTACCCCGTGTTCGACACTGCCGTGGGCAAGGTGGGCGTGTACATCTGCTACGACCGGCACTTCCCCGAAGGCTGGCGTGCCCTCGGCCTCAACGGTGCCCAAATCGTGTTCAACCCTTCAGCCACCAGCCGCGGCCTTTCGTCCTACTTGTGGCAGCTCGAACAGACGGCCGCGGCCGCGGCAAACATGTATTTCGTCGGCGCCATCAACCGCGTCGGTATCGAAGACCTTGGCGACAACGACTTCTACGGCACCTCCTACTTTGCGACACCGCGCGGCCAGTTCGTCGACGGCACCGCTTCTGACCAGTCAGAAGAACTGCTCATACGCGACCTCGACCTCGATCTCATCGACGAGACCCGAGCACAGTGGGCGTTCTATAGGGACCGTCGCCCCGACATGTACGGGCCACTCACCGAAGCCTGATTGGCAATCGCAGTTATGGCAACCAACAAAGAACTAGCCGAGCGCTACGAGGCTGTGCTTCCGTCATGGATCAAGCCGCTCTACGCCGAGCCCATTTCCATCGACCACGGCCTAGGCGGCTACATCTGGGACACCGAGGGCAACAAGTACCTCGATTTCTTTGGCGGCGTGCTCACTACCATGGTTGGCCATTCCAACCCCCACGTTGTGGCCGCGGTCCAAGAGCAGGCCGCCAAGGTGATGCACACCTCCACGTTGTATCTGTCCGAGCCCATGATTCAGCTTGCCGAAGAGATCGCCGCGGTGTCGGGTATCCCCGATGCCCGTGTGTTCTTCACCACGTCAGGCTCTGAGGCCAACGACACTGCTGTGCTGTTGGCTACCAGCTATCGCAAGTCCAACCAGGTGTTGGCCATGCGCAACAGCTACCACGGTCGCTCGTTCACAGCGCAGGCCATCACCTCGCATAGTTCGTGGAGTTCCACCAGCCTCAGCGGGCTGTCGGTCAACTTCGTGCAAGGCGCCTACCGGCTACGAAGCCCGTTCCGGCACATGGACGACGACGAGTTCACCGCTGCCTGTGTCGACGATCTGCAACAAGTCATCGACATGATGACTGCTGGCGACGTTGCCTGCCTGATTGCCGAACCCATCCAGGGTGTTGGCGGTTTTGCCACGCCACCCGACGGGTTCTTTGGGGCATTCTCCAAGGTGCTGGCCAACAACGGCATTCTCTTTGTGAGCGACGAGGTGCAAACGGGTTGGGGTCGCACCGGCGACCATTTCTGGGGATACCAAGCCCACGGTGTGGTCCCCGACATGTTGACCTTTGCCAAAGGTGTGGGCAACGGCATCACCCTTGCTGGCATTGTCGCTCGGGCCGAGATCATGGACACCATCACGTCGCTGTCGTTCAGCACCTTTGGTGGCAATCCGCTTTCGGCTTCGGCCGGTTTGGCCACGTTGCGCTATGTGCAGCAGAACGATCTCCAGGCAAACGCCAAGGCTATGGGCCAGCGCTTGTGGGCTGGCATTGCCCCCATTTGCGAGGCCCACCCCCAGATTGCCGAGCTCCGAGGCAAGGGCCTCATGGTTGCGCTCGAGACGGTGCAACCTGGCGGCATCGAGCCAGACGCTGCCTTCGCCGGCGCAATTCTGGAAGGATGCAAGGAGCGAGGATTGCTCGTGGGCAAGGGTGGCCTTTATGGCAACGCCATTCGGATCACGCCGATGCTCGATGTGAGTGCAGAAGAAATCGACGAGGGCATTGCTGCCATCGTTGGTGCCATCCAGGCCGCAAGTTGATGGGCCTGAGAACCAAGGGGTAACACCATGAAACAGTTGATCAAGAACGGGACCGTGATCACCTCGACGGGGGCAGACCCCGCCGAGGTGCTCATCGACGGCGAAACCATTGTTGCGGTGTTGCAGCCTGGTTCGGACGTGGCCATCACCGCCGAAGAGGGGGCCGAGAAGGTCATCGACGCAACCGGGTTGTATGTCATCCCTGGCGGCGTAGACGGCCACACGCACATGGAGCTTCCCTTTGGCGGCACCGTGGCCTCCGACGACTTCGAGAACGGCACCCGCGCCGCCGCGTGGGGCGGCACCACCACCATTGTCGACTTCTCGGTACAGAGCTTCGGGCAGAGCGTCCGCGACTGCTTGGACCAATGGTTTGCCAAGGCCGAAGGCAAATGTGCCATCGACTACGGGTTCCACCAGATCCTGGGCGACGTCAACGAGCAGTCGCTCAAAGACATGGATGCCTTGGTCAACGAAGGCATCACCAGCTTCAAGATGTTCATGGCCTACCCCGGCGTGTTCCTCAGCGACGACGGCCAGATCCTGCGGGCAATGCAACAAGCCGCTGGCAACGGCGCGTTGGTGATGATGCACGCCGAGAACGGGTTAGCCATCGACGTGTTGGCCGAGCAAGCGGTCGAGCGGGGCGAAACGGACCCCATCAACCACGGCTATGTGCGTCGGGCCGAATTCGAGAGCGAAGCCACCCATCGCGCCATCCAGCTGGCAAAGGTTGGCGCCGCGCCGCTCTACATCGTGCACCTGTCTGCATCCGAGGCCCTCGAGCAAGTGGCCATGGCTCGCAACAACGGCGCCAACGTCTTTGCCGAGACCTGCCCCCAATACCTGTACCTCAACGTCGAAGACCACCTGGGCAAGCCAGGGTTCGATGGCGCCGCCTATGTGTGTTCAACCCCGCTACGCACCAAGCACGAGCATCATCACGAAGACCTCTGGA
>JAUIIS010000479.1 GCA_030431575.1 Acidimicrobiia bacterium
CATCGCCAACGGCACTCAAGATGAGCGCGACCACATCGGACTGCTCTACGAGCGATTCCTCATGGCCAGTCCTTCTCGCGTGGGCATGTTGCACGCTGATCCGCATCCGGGAAATTTCCGGCTCACTCCTGATGGTCGCCTGTGCGTCTTCGATTTCGGGGCTGTGGCGGTCCTCCCCGACGGGCTGCCCCCTGCCATGGGGACTTTGCTGCGCATTGCCCAAAACGGCGATGCAGAGACGGTCATGGAGGGCCTTCGCGAGGAAGGTTTCGTGCTACCGCACGTGGACGTCGACGCCGAGCAGTTGCTCAACTACTTGGATCCCTTCGTTGAGCCCTCTCGCCACGAGTATTTCCACTTCAGCCGCGAATGGCTGCGCGGTCAGTTCACTCGCTTGAACGACATCCGCAATCCCGACTTCGCGGTGGGGCTGAAGATCAATCTTCCGCCGTCCTACGCACTCATCCATCGAGTATGGCTCGGCAGCATCGGTGTGCTGTGTCAACTCGAGGCGACGGTTCCGGTTCGCGAAGAAATTGAACGGTGGGTACCGGACTTCGTCCACACCGCACCGAACGCGGAGTAACGACACCGCAGGCAGTACTACTTTCGAGTTGCACGCGTCATGGCGAGGAGTTCCTCCCCGTACGCCTCAAGTTTCGCAGGCCCGATTCCTGGGATGGCACTCAGCGCCCCCGCATCAGTTGGCATTTGTTCGGCGATCGCAATCAAGGTGGCGTCGGTGAACACCACGTATGCCGGAACAGCCTTTCGGGTGGCGTGCTCCAAGCGCCAGGCCTTCAGGTCGTCAAGAAATGCCTCGTCGAATGTGGACGGACACGTTCGACACCGTCCCACGGTGCGTTCTGCGGGGGTGACCAATGCCTTGTCGCACACTCGACATTTCGCGGGTCCGCGACGACCCCGGCGTTCGCGGCGACCATCGCCCCTGCCGCGCTGAACCGACCCTCGGTCGTCACCTGCGGGTGCTTGGGTCAGCTCTGCCAGGAACCTGCTGACCTTGCGGTGCGCGCGCCCACCGGGTGTTCTGGCGCGGGCCCAACTTATGGACAAGCCGTGGCGCGCACGAGTCATGGCAACGTAAAGCAACCGCCGCTCCTCCTCGATTTGCTTCTCTCCCTCGGCATGCTGCAGAGGAATGAGGCCGTCACTACACCCGATGATGAATACGACATCCCATTCCAAGCCCTTGGCCGCGTGGATCGATGCCAACGTCACACCATCGGCAACCGGCGCAAACTGGTGCGCTGCTCGCTCGTCTAGATGAGCAACAAGAGCTGCCAGATCCATTCCTGGGAACTCGCGGGCGAGTTCGACCACTGCCGCCAACGATTCCCAGCGTTCGCGCACGGCACCCGTGGTGGTCGGCTGCTGGGAGTCCCAGCCCATTGCGCTCAAAACGTCTGTGACCTGTTCGACAATCGTGGTCCCGGCCGGCGAATCAGCCTCGAAGCGGGCCGCTGCCCGCAAGCGCGAGAGCGCCTCACGAACCTCCGACCGCTCGAAGAACCGCTCCGACCCACGAATCGTGACCGGAATGCCGGCATCGGCAAGCGCGGATTCAATTTCCACCTGTTGAGCATTGATGCGGTACAGCACGGCAATGTCGCGCGGACGAACGCCTTCGTCCACCGCGGCTTTGATGCGCAGGGCGAGATCGGCGGCCTCTGCGACGTCGTCGTCGTAGGAGCGAATCGTGGGCTTTTGCCCATCGGGAGTTTGCGAACGCAGCGTGACCGCGTTCTTGGACGAGGCACCCGCGTGGATGAGTCCATTGGCGAGTTCGACAATCTGTGGCGAACATCGATAGCAACGAACTAAACGCACACTGGTGGCTCCAGAAAACTCCGTAGGAAATCGAAGTAGATAGTCCGGGCTAGCACCGGTGAAGGAGTAGATCGACTGCGCCGGGTCACCCACGACGCACAGGTCCGCGCGTTCGCCGAGCCACAGGTCCAGCAGGTGCTGCTGCAGGGGGTTCACGTCCTGGTACTCGTCGACGACGAAGTGGCGGTACTGCTGGTGGATCTGCGCGGCGATCTGCGGGTGCTGGTCGAGCATCCCCACGGTCAGCAGCAGGACGTCCTCG
>JAUIIS010000480.1 GCA_030431575.1 Acidimicrobiia bacterium
GTCTTGGAGCTGACGCTGGACTTGATCTTGCACGAGAGATTCGGGGACATCGACGTCCACCAGTTCTGCTAGGGCATCGCCAGTCTTTTGCGCGATAAGCATCTCGGCTTGGGAGCGCTTGCCAGTGTCGATGCGTTTGCGAGTGTCGGCGAGAAGTGCCTCGACCGTCTCGAACTCCGACGCTTCGGCTGCGAACTCGTCGGTGAGCTCTGGCAGCTGCTTCTCTTCGATCTTGTTGACCGAGACATTGAAGACGAGCGTGCCTTCGACGTCGGGGTCAGGGTGGTCGTCTTCGAATTCGATGTCGTCGCCAACCGCCGCACCCACGAGGTGCTCGTCGAGGGAGTCGACCACAAAGCCCGCTCCGACTTCGTAGGTGTAGTCCTCAGCGGTCAGGCCGTCGACGGGTTCTCCGTCCATGCTGCCTGAGATGTCCATGGTGACGTAGTCGCCCTCGACTGCTGGGCGGTCGACCTCGACGCGTTCGGCGAATTGGCTGCGCAAGGACGCTATCTGGGCATCGACCTCTTCGTCGGTGGCACCCGGTGCTGGCATCTCGATGCGTAGACCGTTGTAGCCAGCAACCGTGATTTGGGGGCGAACCTCTACCACTGCTTCGAACTCGACAGGGCCGTTTTCTTCGCCGCTGGTGACATCGAGGTCTGGTGGGGCAATGACGTCGACGTCGTGTTCGATGATCGCTTGGCGATAGTACTCGGGGAGCGCTGTCTGCAGCGCCTCTCCCCTCGCGTACTCTTTGCCTATCCGGGCCTCAAGCACCTTGCGCGGGGCTTTGCCTGGCCGGAAACCCGGCAACCGGATTTCCTTGGCGATCTTCTTAAAGGCCTCGCCGATATGAATGTCGAGTTCGCTTTCATCGACTTCAACGGACAGCTTGACCTTGTTGTCTTCGAGGGTGGTGACTGAGCTCTTCACAGGGTGTGGAGTCTACCGGGCATGGCGGGCCGTGCGTTCAGCTCAGTGTTGTGGCTTGAGACACCCGCGCTTCCATGCTTGCAATCTCCACAATGGTGGGTGCACGACCGAAGTGCGCAGCGCTATGCTCAGCAGTCCCGCGGGTGTAGTTCAATGGCTAGAACCCCAGCCTTCCAAGCTGATGATGCGAGTTCGATTCTCGTCACCCGCTCCAATTCTTCGTTAGCCGCACCGCTTTGTTCCCGTTTGTTCCCGACTTGTTCCGACCCAAACGCAAGGGTCGGCATCCAGCGGTGCTCACGACAGATCAAAGGCCCGTAACTGAGATTCGGGCCTCAACGGCTCGGGCAGCGGGGCCAAACCCGACACCACGGCGGCCACCTCGGCGTGGAAGTCCCGAGCTTGTTGGGGTGCTCGTGCGTTGTCGGGTGTGTGCAGAAACACCATGGGCTGTCGGCCCTCACCAATCCACTTCGCAACCTTGGCCACCCAAGGGGCCCAATATCGCGGGTTTGCGGTGTGGCTGGTCTGGCCAATGAAACGCACAACGGGGTGCTTGCCAATGGCCACCGGACGGACGCGTAGGCGCGGCTTGCGCTCGAAAGCTTCTACCTCAGCCGGGGTCTCACGGGGGCCATCGAACACGGCTCGGGTGTCTATGAGGATCCGTTCTACCTGGTGGCGGGCCAACAGGTCGTTCAGTGACCGTTCGGCCGACCCTTCAGCCTCAAAGGCGCGGTTGCGCACTTCGACGCCCCAGGCAAACTCCGCCGGGAGCTTGGCCAAGAAGGCGTCAAGCGCACCCAGATCGTCCGGACCGAAGCTTGGCGGAAGCTGGATCCAGAACGGCCCCAACGCATCGCCGATTGGGCTGAGTCGCCTCAAGAAGGCAGCCAACTCGTCGTCAGCGTTACGCAGGCGACGATCATGGCTGATCGAGCGGGATACCTTGAAGCAGAACTTGAAGCCTTCAGCCGCCTGCTCGCGCCAACGGTCGACCGCGTTGGGGTCGGGCAACGCATAGAAGGTCGTGTTGCCCTCGACTGCGTTACACCACGTGCTGTAGGGCACGAGTTCATCGCCAACACGGGTTGCGGGGGGAAACAGGGTCCCCACCCAACGCCGGTCGGCCCACA
>JAUIIS010000481.1 GCA_030431575.1 Acidimicrobiia bacterium
CCTTCCGCGAGGCGCTGGCTCGAGACAAGACTCGCACCCAAGTCTTTGACATTTCCGATTTGGGTTTGGTCGAGATGACGCGCAAACGCATCGGCGAGGGATTGCTGGAGTCCTTCACCTCGACGTGTGAGACATGCAACGGGCTTGGCCACCAGATCGACCAATCGCTGTTATCGGATCTGTAGGCCAACTTTGGGCCTCCACGCCGCCCTTCTCAACCACACGTGGCGACACTCGGGCTCACAAAGCAGGCGTTGTGACAAGTGTCTACAATCAGGCGCCGAATTGGGTGGGTCCTGCTGGGAACACGGTTAAGCTAGTGCCCCTATGTATGCAGTGATTCGCACCGGCGGCAAACAGTACCGCGTGGCAGAAGGCGAGACGCTTGACGTCGAACTCCTTGGCGAGGTTGGCTCCTCTGTAGAGCTCACCCCCGTCATGGTTGTCGATGGCGATGCCATCCTCGCTACTCCAGACCAGCTTTCTGGCGCCTCGGTTTCCGCCGATGTTGTTGGCCAGGTTCGTGGACCCAAGATCAACGGGTTCACCTACAAGAACAAGAGCAACCAGCGCAAGCGCTGGGGTCATCGCCAGAACTACAACACCATCACCATTACCGGCATCTCGAAGGGCTGAGCCATGTCAAAGACCAAAGGTGGCGGGTCAACCCGCAACGGACGCGATTCAAACGCCCAGCGCCTCGGCGTGAAAGCCTATGACGGCACGCTCGTAAGCGCAGGGTCCATTCTGGTGCGCCAGCGCGGTAGCCGATTTCATCCCGGCGACAACGTCGGCATTGGCAAAGACGACACCCTCTTTGCTACCGCAACCGGACGAGTCAAGTTTGGTTCACGCCGCGGCCGAAAGCTCGTAGACATTATCCCCGAGCAATAGCCAAGCCCCACAGTTCTTCACTGAGGTCCCCCGCGCAACGTCGTGGAGGGCCTCAGTCGCGTTTTCAGGTCCCTAGCAGGCCTATCCTGGAGCCATGTCAAACTTTGTCGACGAGTGCGGCCTCAACGTCAAAGGTGGCGATGGAGGCGCTGGCTGTGTGTCCTTCCGGCGCGAAGCCCACGTGGCCATGGGCGGACCCGACGGCGGAGACGGCGGTAAGGGCGGAGATATCTGGTTGGTCTGTGACCACAACATTGCCTCGCTGTTGGCGTTTCGCGACTATCCGCACCGCAAAGCCGCCTCCGGCAGTCATGGCTCTGGCAAAAAGAAGCACGGAGCATCGGGCGAAGACGAGATCGTTCGTGTGCCCATTGGCACCGTAGTCCGCGACCAAGACGGCGTTGTCTTGGCAGACCTGTCGCTCCCAGGCGCTCGGTGGCTCGCTGCAGCTGGTGGCGTGGGCGGCCGAGGCAATGCCAGGTTCCTGACCAATCGCCGACGGGCCCCGTCCTTTGCCGAGCAAGGCGAACATGGCGAAGAACGGTGGTTGCGCCTAGAGCTCAAGCTGTTGGCCGACGTGGCCCTGGTCGGATTTCCGAACGTGGGCAAGTCGACGCTGATTTCACGCATCTCTGCGGCCAAGCCCAAGATCGCTGATTACCCGTTCACAACGCTTGAACCGAATCTGGGCGTGGTGCGCACCGACGATGACTTTGAGATGGTTGTCGCCGACATTCCTGGCCTCATCGAAGGCGCGGCCGATGGCAAAGGCCTAGGGCACCAGTTCTTGCGCCACGTCGAGCGGGCACGGGTCTTAGCGATACTGCTCGACCTTGCGGCCTACGACCAAACCAGTCCAGAGGATCAACTCGAGGTGCTGCTCGCCGAACTTGGCGCCTATCAGCCCGACTTATTGACTCGACCCAGAGTTGTGCTGGCATCTAAAGCCGATGTCGGCGTGTTCGCCCCTCCAGAAGGTTCGCTGGAGATCTCGGCAGTCACCGGAGCGGGGCTCGACCGCGCCGTTGGCCAGCTTGCTGAGCTCGTTCGGGAGGCACGCGAGGCCGAACCCGAGTCCAGCGGAGACTTCGTGATTCATCGGCCAGCTGCGTCTGGGATCACCATCGAACGCGGCGACGATGGGTCGTTCATTGTCGTTGGTCGCGCTGCCGAAC
>JAUIIS010000106.1 GCA_030431575.1 Acidimicrobiia bacterium
GTCGCCATCTTTGAACTGGTAGGAGCCAGGAGTCTCGGGGATGGTGCCCGTTGGCGGACGCTCAACCACGGGTCACAGACGGCCGGCCTCGGCCAGAATGGGGCCCAAGAACTGGCCCGTGTAGCTATCTTCGGTCTTTGCCACCAGCTCTGGTGGGCCTTCCACAACCACTCGCCCGCCGCCGCTGCCGCCACCCGGGCCCAGATCGATCAGCCAGTCGGAGGTTTTGATGACGTCGAGGTTGTGCTCAATAACAAGCACTGTGTTGCCTTGGTCTACCAACCTCGACAACACCGTCATGAGTTTGCGGACGTCTTCGAAGTGCAGCCCGGTTGTGGGTTCGTCGAGGATGTAGATGGTGTGGCCTGTGGAGCGCTTGGCCAGCTCGCTTGCCAGCTTGACCCGCTGGGCCTCGCCCCCTGACAGCGTGGGAGCGCTCTGCCCTAGACGCACATAGCCGAGGCCAACGTCGACCAGGGTTTGCATATGGCGGGCAATAGCTGGCTGGTTGCTGAAGAACTCGAGCGCTTCTTCGCAAGGCATGTCCAGCACTTCGGCCACGTTCTTACCTTTGAACCTGATGTCGAGCGTGTCGCGGTTGTACCGGTCGCCCTTGCACACCTCGCACGGCACATACACGTCGGGCAAGAAGTGCATCTCGATTTTGATGGTGCCATCGCCGGCGCACGCCTCGCAGCGGCCGCCCTTCACGTTAAACGAGAAGCGGCCAGGCATGTAGCCGCGAACCTTGGCTTCTTGGGTCTGGGCAAACAACTTGCGCACGTGATCCCAAACGCCGGTGTAGGTAGCGGGGTTGGACCTTGGCGTGCGCCCAATGGGTTGCTGGTCGATGTTGATGACTTTGTCCAAGGCATCGAGACCTTCGACAGTCTTGTGCAGGCCTGGCGGAGTCTTTGACCCGTAAATACGCTGCATAAGCGACCGGTACAAGATGCCGTTGATGAGCGTGGACTTGCCAGACCCGCTCACGCCCGTGACGGTGACAAAACAGCCCAGGGGAATGTCGACATCGATGTTTGCCAGGTTGTGCTCGCGGGCGCCCTTGATAGACAGCCAATCCTCTCCGGGCTTGCGGCGAAGTTCGGGCACCGGGATACTTCGCTTGCCCGACAAGTATTGGCCCGTCGAAGACTTCTTGTTCTTGAGCAGCTTGGCCACAGTCCCCGAGTGCACGATCTCGCCACCGTGTTCGCCAGCGCCAGGGCCGATGTCCACAACATGGTCGGCCACACGAATGGTGTCTTCGTCGTGCTCGACCACAATGACGGTGTTGCCCAGGTTGCGGAGGCGCTCGAGTGTTTCGATGAGGCGCTTGTTGTCGCGTTGGTGCAACCCGATAGAAGGCTCGTCCAACACGTACAGCACGCCCACAAGGCCCGACCCGATCTGGGAGGCCAGACGGATCCGCTGGGCTTCACCGCCAGACAACGTGCCCGCCGACCGACCCAAGGTGAGGTAGTCCAAGCCCACATCGAGCAAGAACCCCATGCGGGCATTGATCTCCTTGAGGACCTGTTCGGCGATGAGAACGTCGCGGTCGCTCAGTTGCAGCTCGGCCAACAACTTCGCCGACTCGGCAATAGAGATCGAACAGATCTCGGCGATGTTGTGATTGTCGATGGTGACCGCCAACGACAGGGGCTTGAGACGGTCGCCATCGCACGTGGGACAGGGCACCTCGCGCATGTAGCCCTCGATTTGTTCGCGCGCCGCGTCTGACTCGGACTCGGTGTGGCGACGGCGCAGGTACGGCAGAACACCCTCGTACTTGGCCTGGTAGGTGCGGGTGCGTCCGTAGCGGTTCTTGTAACGGACCTGGACCCGCTTGGCTCCCCCACCGTGCAACAACAGCTTTGTGGCCTTGGCTGGCAACTTCTCCCAGGGCTTGTCCATGGGGATCTTGTTCTCTTCGGCGACGGCTTCGATGAGCCGCTGGAAGTACTGGCTAC
The DNA here is from genome assembly GCA_030431575.1 of Acidimicrobiia bacterium. Classification (GTDB taxonomy): domain Bacteria; phylum Actinomycetota; class Acidimicrobiia; order Acidimicrobiales; family UBA8592; genus JAUIIS01. The sequence goes on from JAUIIS010000106.1 coordinate 1,971, forward strand.
GGCCGCTGCCCCACGGGGCAATGGCACCTTCGGCCAACGTGGCCTCGGGGTTTGGGATGACCAGGCGGGGGTCTACTTCGAACGTGGTGCCCAACCCGTCGCACGCGGTGCATGCCCCATAGGGCGAGTTGAATGAGAAGTTCCGGGGGGCCAGCTCCTCGAACGATTTGCCGTCGCTTGGTCGCGAAAGGTGCTGGCTGAAGGTCAAGACGGTGGGTGCGGCGTCCTCGCCGTCTTCTGAGCGGGGGACGATCTCGATCTGGGCAACACCGTCGGCCAAGCTGAGCGCAGTCTCGATGGATTCGGTGAGTCGCCGTTCTATTCCATCCCGCAGGACCAGGCGGTCCACGATGACTTCGATGTCGTGCATTTCGTAGCGGGCGAGCTCGAGCTTCGGGGTGCCATCTTCGTTGGTGCCAGCAACGTCGGCCAGTTCGATGATCTCTCCGTCGATGCGGGCGCGAACGAAACCATCGGAAGCAAGATCAGTGACCAACGTGTCGTAGGTGCCTTTGCGGCCACGGACCACCGGCGCCAGCACTTGGAAGCGGGTGCCTTCTTCGAGGCTGAGGACGCGGTCGACGATCTGCTGAGGGGTTTGGCGCACCAGGGGTTCGCCGGTCTCGGGGTCGTGCGGGACCCCAATGCGGGCAAACAACAGGCGCAGGTAGTCGTAGACCTCGGTGATGGTGCCCACGGTTGACCGCGGATTCCTGCTGGCGCTCTTTTGATCGATGGAGATGGCCGGCGACAAACCTTCGATGAAGTCGACGTCGGGTTTGTCCATCTGGCCCAGAAACTGGCGGGCGTATGCAGACAGCGACTCGACATAGCGGCGCTGGCCCTCGGCATAGATGGTGTCGAAAGCCAACGACGACTTCCCCGAGCCCGACAGCCCCGTGAACACGATGAGCTTGTCGCGCGGAAGGTCGAGATCGACGTTGCGGAGGTTGTGCTCTCGGGCACCTTGAATTACGAGACGGTCAGCCACCCGCCTAATCTACCCAGACCAGGCCAGCGAACGTATGTTCTAACCGGGAGTTTCTCCCTCGGCGTTATCAGGTTCCTCTTCGCTGCGAAGGCGATCGCTCAAAGCTCCAAGCCCTTCCACCACGGTCACCTCCGCAACAACACGACTTCTCGCCGCTCCCCCAGCAGCGGTTGCAACATCGTATGCCGTAACTGGCGCCCCAACCCCAACCGCTATGGCGCCGCTGACATCGTGAATGTCGTCCTCCCATTGACCCGGCAACAACAAGTCCACACCACCAAGGCTGACAATGTTGGCGGTCTCGGCCACGACGGCAGCGGTACCAGCCACCTGGTTCGCCGTGAAGGCGAGGTCGCCCAGCACCAGCAGTGTTGGGGTCCCTGTTGGGGCCGCCGCGGTTGCACCAGCAGCGGCTGCAGGGAGCCCGGCCAGGCTTATGCCCACGAGGGCTCCATCGACCGTGTTTGCCAGCACGCCATCCAACAGGTCTTCTTCGTTGTAGGCGTTGACCGTCATGGCGGTTGCGCCAGCAGCAGCTGCGCTCGCCAAGATGACGACCACCGCTCCCCCACCCGTAAACACCAGCACGGTGCCACCGGCCACTAAAGCAGCCCCCATAGCCAGGTCGTCGCGGTGGCGCTCCAGCATGGTTTCGTCGTACAGCTCGAAGTCCAGCATTGCTTCGACGGCGTGACGAGCCTCAACCGGCACGTTGTCGTTCGTCGGGTCTTCAAGCCATGCCTCGAGGTCTCGTCGGCTGAACGTGCCATCGGGGTCTCCCCCGTCGGCCGCGGTGTCAAGGGCCCTGCGATGGGCTGCAAGTATGCGGTTGAGGGCCGTGGCCAAGCGGAACGCATCGAGGTCGTCCGTTGAGATCAAACCATCGCCGAGTTCGGTTCGCCCGAAGGAATCATCATCGAGGATGTCGGCGTTGCCGTGGGCAGTGTCTAGCCGGGGGAACAACGAACCTGCGTCGAGTACCGCCTGCGCGGCATCGACCTGGGCGGCGCTGAACCGTCCCGGGTTAGCCACAACAAAGGCAAGGTCTTCGACCGAGACGCGGCCGTCACCAGGGCCAAGGGCACGGTCGAACGCATCAAAGTTCTCCTGGAGGCCCATGTACGCGTCGAACTGCATCAAGCTCATGTCGAGGCCGCGAGCGGCCAGCATCAGCCCCAGCACTTCAAGCGGCGACTGCCCGCTGTCGGCAGCAATCGCAAGTGCGGCATCCAGGTCGAGGTCGTTGACCTCGGCAAGAGCGAAGGCGCTGAGCGCTGTGTCGGCGCTGTGGCCGGCATCGATCATGGCCGCGATTTCGACGTCCATGGCCATGATGCGCTCTATTGCGGCCTCGCGGCTTACCCCCTCGATGTGCATCACTTCCTCGATCCGCTCCTCGGTGGCAGCCAACCGGAGAGCATCGGCGAGAGCAGGGCCGGCAGGTCGGCCGCTACTAACCGTGCGCTCGAGTTGCTCGACAGCAAAGGCATCGCCAGCAACCAACACCTCAACCAACCGTCGCCGCTGGGCAACGAGTGCGTCGACTATTGGATCGTTGTCTGTTCCGTCCCACGCCCGCAACGCGTCGCCAATGGCGTCCACCGATGCAATCGCCTCAGCGACCAACACATCGCGGTACTCCACAAGCGCAGGTGCCGCGTCGGGGTTTGTTCCCACACGTGCTAACTCTCGGAGTTGATGCTCCACGGCTTGCAACTCATAAGCAATCGTGGTTGCGTCCACGGTTGGGGCCACGGTGTTCAACGCCTCCGGATACCGGGCCTCCAGCCAACGCCGACGCTGTGCTTCTACCCAATCGTCGGTGGGCACCCACGGCCCCGAGAGCACGTCGGCACGTAGTTCATCGGCACGAGAAAACGCATCGGCGGTGGCCAACAACCCCACGGCATCGAGGTGGCCATCGGCGACGTATCGCCTCGCCAAGTCGATGACCGCCGTCGCCACCGGACCAAACGACGGGCTGGTGGCAAAATAGCTCGCGAGCGCATCACTGGCGTGTTCCACTGCCCGCTGCCGAGGAGCCAATAGTTGCCCCATGGTTTCAGCGGCACGTTCAAGTTCTGCGGTGTCGGCAAAGACCCGCCCAGGGGCTGCTGGCGCACTAACTGGCGGCACGGGAGGCCTCCTCGGCTGCAGCCAGCTGTTCGGCACGTTCGAGCGCAAGCCATTCGGCCTGCGCTAGCTCGACACGTCGCTGTTCTCGCAACGCGTCGGCAGCAGCATCCAGCACGGCAAGCTCAAGCGACCGAAGGTCGGCATCCAGCGCGCCGTAGTCGTTGCGTCGCGCCCGGAGCGACAACGCAAACCGTTCTGCGCTCAGCCCGTCCCACTGGGCCAGGGCACTGCGGGCGGCCCCGCTTTCGGTCCGCGCCGCATTGGCCAACACGAACCGCAACTCGGCCACCGCGTCAGCAGCGCGATAGGCGGCCCCGTAGTCAAACACAACGTCTTGCGGCATCGCCCAATCGGGCATTCGCTACTCCATGTCTCTACACCAACACGACCCAATGCAATGAAGATACATGAAATGTATTGAAAAGCAATAACAACTGCTAACCGTCGACCGCCAGCGCTGGGCCCGGTTGCCATGTTGCTGCCGCGATTCCCATTGGTGTAGACGGTGGGCCGTCCACCCAAGGCCAGAGCTCCTCAGCTATCCGCCGCCAATCACCCGTGGCGTTGAGCTGACCAAAGATGGCGTACAACCCCAAGTTGATGCGCTGAATAATGACAAAATCGCTCGGCACATTGGCCGCCTTACGGATGTCGGCGAACTCTCCCGTGGGATCGAAGATGTGCCGCACCGTTGCTGTCGCGTACTCCTCGGTAATGGTGTATTGCCCCGGTGTGGCCACAAACTCATAGAAGTGAGAAAAGTACTGAACCACTTTCTCGTCGTCGAAAGGCGCATCGCGTTTCAACAAGCCAAGATCTTCGACGGTGCGACGGAACACGGCGGGGTCCGGTTCGAGAACGATCGAGCTCAGCATCTTCTCAAAACCGGCAAGCGACTCGCCAGTGAACTGCTTTACCAGCCCGAAATCGAGGAACGTCACTTCGCCACCGGGCCGAAACAGGTAGTTCCCCGGATGCGGGTCGCCGTTAAAGGCACCCAAGCGGTAGATGCTGCCAAAGGCGAACCGGTAGATGGTCTCCGCGGCGAGGTTGCGCTCGTCCTGTGACCATGTCTGGACCTCGTCGAAACGAGCTCCGGTCGCAAGTTCGGTGGTCAGGACCCGCCGGGTGGATAGCTCGTCCACCACGTGAGGGATGTGGATGTACGGGTGATCGTGATAGAACGCAGCGAACATCCGCTGATTGGCTGCTTCTTTTTCGTAGTCCAACTCCTCGCTGAGACGAGCCTTCAACTCAGCAACCACCGGCTCTGGTTCCAAACCCGGAAACATGACTGCCAGTCCCCGAAACACGACATCGGCAGTGGCAAGATCGCTACCAATGGCCTCGTCGACGCCGGGGTACTGGATCTTCACCGCTACCGCCCGTCCGTCGTGGGTCAGAGCGCGGTGGACCTGACCAATCGAGGCCGCGGCAATAGGGTCTGGGTCAAACTCGGCGAACGCCTCGTTGGGCGGGCAGCCCAGCTCGGCTGCGAGCACTTCGGATGCCAAAGCAACCGACATTGGCGGAGCGTCCTGTTGCAACTGCGCGAGCGTATGGCGAACGTTCTCTGGCATTCCTTGGTCGAGGTAGCTGGCCATTTGGCCAACCTTCATCATGGCGCCCTTCATGTCGCCCAGGAGCGCCACTGCCTGCTCAGTGGTTTCGATCTGGAAGCGACGATCCAGCTCTTCCTTACGCTCGGCATCGGCGAACACGCGCCGGGCACGATGGAACGCATAGGTCGCCCCCGCCTTGCCCGAAAACTGGGCCATCTTGCGAGTGCGCTCGATGGTTCCCAAATGACGCACAGGGAGATTGCGACGGCTCACACGACGCCACAGAGCAACAGCAACCGAGGCGACCAGAGATGCGAAGGCGATTCTGCGGAGTTGCACCGTCACACCGTACGCGAAGGTGCCCGACCCTCAGCGGGTCGGGCACCAACTTTCGCGATATCAGGTGGCAACGCCGACACAAAGACGGCGGTGCTGCAACCTAGCGAACGACGCTGATGCGGTCTTGGGGTCCGGGAGCGACAGGAGAGTTCTCCGAAAGGTAGTTCTCCAGCGCATCCACATCGACGTCGCCGCCAACACGGTCGGTGCCATCAACCAGCACCGAGAAGTTGTCTCCGCCCCCAGCCAAGAAGCTGTTGACCGTGACGCGGTAGGTGGCGGCAGGATCGATAGCCACCCCATCGATGGCAATGGTGGCAATGTCGACTTTTTCGCCGGTGGCTGCAGCAGGGTCCCACGTGTAGCTGAAGCCCTCCGAAACCTGCAAGATGCGGTTCCGGCCAGCCTCGGGGTTGTCAAACTGCTGTTCCAACAGATCGTCAATCTGTTGCCCGGTAAGGGACATGGTGACCAAGCTGTTGCCAAACGGCTGCGTGGTGAAGGCTTCGCCATAGGTGACTTCGCCAACGCCTTCGGTGCCGCTCGGCGCAGCCAACAAGTCGGCACGAATGCCGCCAGGGTTCATGAACGCCACGACGGCTTCACCTGCGCCAGCTGGGGCTGTTGCGGCCAACTGAGCATCAGCGATGAGATCGCCAAGTGCGCTTTCGCCCGCTTCGGTTTCCTCTTCGGTGATGTCCTCAGTGATGGTGCCAATGACACGATCGGCAAGCGGCGCGGCCAGCTCGGAGTAGCGGTCGATGAGATCAGTAACCTTCTTGACCGGCTCGACGCCTTCCTGAGCGACCAGCACGTTGTTGATGGACTTGATCTTCATCTCGCCCGTCTTGCGGACGAGCTTGACGTCGATGTCGGTGTAGAGGCGACCACGGTTATCGGCCATGGTCACCCACTTGCCGTCGATCTCGCACACGAACTCGTCGTTTGTATGACCGGCAATCACCAAGTCAACAGCGTCATCCAGGTCACGAGTGATATCGGCAACCGGGCCAGTGAGGCCGGTGCCGCAGTCGTTTTGGCCGCCATCTGAGAACCCACCCTCGTGGAGCAGCACGACAATGGCTTCGATGCCCTTCTTCTGAAGTTTCGGCACAAGAGCATTCACGGTTTCGACTTCGTCGTGGAATGAAAGGCCAGCAACACCTGCTTGGGTAACGATGCTTGGCGTCCCTTCAAGGGTCATTCCAATGAACGCCACCTTGATACCGTTGTACTTCTTGACGGTGTATGGAGCAAACAAGGTCTTGCCAGTGGCTTCGACCTTCACGTTTGCGGCCAAGAACTTGAAGTCGGCGCCATCGAAGCCGTTGCCATCGAGATCGCCGTCGGGGTGGCTGCCACCGTACGCCATACGAAGCAGTTCTTCGGCGCCTTCGTCAAACTCGTGGTTACCAACAGCGTTGATATCGAGACCGATGTGGTTCATGGCTTCAATGGTGGGCTCGTCGTGGAACAACGCACTCACTAGAGGGCTGGCGCCGATGAGGTCACCCGCAGACACCATGATCGAGTGCTTTACCTCGGCCTCAGCTGCCTTGATGTGGGCTGCGAGGTAGTCGGCACGCCCCACAATGGTCTCGTCCGGGCCGAAGTCGTCGGTAGTGGCGATGTTGCCGTGGAAGTCGTTGATCGCGAGAATCTGCAGCTTGACGCGCTTCTTATTCTTGCCGTACTTCTTGCGGTAGGCCTTTTTGCCGTATTTCGCTTTGTAGGCCTTCTTGGCCTTCTTGTACTCGGCTCGTTCGGCCTTGTTGCGCTGGTGCCAGTTAGCCTTGTCGGCCCATGCCGAAGAGTCGACCGATGGCGCGGGTTCAACCTCAGCATCGTTCTCGGGTGTTACCTCGTCGGCGGTGTCGTCCTTCTTTGGCGACTCGTCCGTCCAGGTCTTCTTATCCTTTGCCCATGCTCCGTCGTCGTTAGCGCTCGCGGTGCCGCCAAACAGCGTTGCCACAAGCGACATGATGGCAACTACCACCACGACGCGACGGAACGAACCCTTGCTGTTGCCCATTGGGTTGTTCTCCCGTGCTCGTTGCTAGTCCAAACGGACTAGACACTGCGAAGCTACGCCCGACACAGAGCCAGGTCAACGACCCTTCCAGAAACAGCTGTTCTCGCTCGGCCCGTCTAGGGAGCCGACTGCGTGGCCTGCTCGCTCAGCGAGATGATGTACCCGTGCCCTGAGGCGGTGACTAGTGGCCAGCTTCGGTGCTTGCCTCGCAGCTCCTAGCACCTCGGCATCTATCCAGCGTCGCGGAGCTCTCGTTTGAGGTCCTTGATCTCGTCGCGCAAGCGGGCGGCGTATTCGAACCGTAGTTCGGCGGAGGCATCGTGCATCTCGTCTTCGAGGGTGCGGATAAGACGCTCGAGTTCGGCTCCGGGCATCGCATCGATGCCTTCGACCAACCTGCGCGTGGCGTCTTGAGAACGTGAACGTTTACCGTCTCCGGGCACCGGCGCCTTGTCGGCAGCAGGGCGAATCATGGCCAAAATATCGGTGACGGCTTTGCGGATAGTTTGGGGGTCGATGCCATGCTCTTGGTTGTATTCGAGCTGAAGCTGGCGCCGCCGGTTGGTCTCAGAAATAGCGCGCTGCATGGAATCGGTCATCTGGTCGGCATACATCACGACTTGGCCGCCCACGTTTCTCGCCGCGCGGCCAATGGTCTGTATGAGGGAGGTCTCCGAGCGCAAGAAGCCCTCTTTGTCGGCGTCGAGGATGGCTACCAGCGACACCTCGGGCAGATCGAGTCCCTCACGCAACAAGTTGATACCGATGAGCACGTCGAACTCGCCAAGGCGCAAATCGCGCAGGATCTCGATGCGCTGGATGGTGTCGACCTCGCTGTGGAGGTACCGCACCCGGATACCAAGCTCCAACAAGTAGTCGGTGAGGTCCTCGGACATCTTCTTGGTAAGCGTGGTCACAAGCACACGCTCGTCTCGGGCGGTGCGTTCGTTGATGAGCTCGAGCAGATCGTCGATTTGGCCTTTTGTGGGTTTGAGGATGACTTCTGGATCCACCAAACCTGTTGGCCTAATGATCTGCTCGACAACTTGATCCGAGACATCGAGTTCGTACTTGCTGGGGGTTGCAGACAAGAACACCACCTGGTTGAGGCGCTCCATAATCTCTTCGAACTGCAATGGGCGGTTGTCGGCCGCAGAAGGCAAACGGAAGCCGTGCTCGATGAGGGTGGCCTTACGGGCGCGGTCGCCCTGATACTGCCCATGCAGCTGCGGCACAGCGACGTGGGATTCGTCGATGACACACAGGAAGTCCTTGGGGAAGTAGTCGACGAGGGTAAATGGAGCCTCGCCGTAAGTGCGGCCGTCGATGTGCATCGAGTAGTTCTCGATGCCGTTACAAAAACCAACCTCTTGCATCATTTCGAGGTCGTACTCGGTGCGCATGCGCAAGCGTTGCGCCTCGAGCAGCTGCCCGTTCTCCTCGAACTCTGCGAGCTGTTCTTGCAACTCGGCTTCAATCCCTTGGATCGCCCGGGCCATGCGCTGTTCCCCAGTCGCGTAGTGCGTAGCTGGGAAGATCACGAGCTCGTCGAGGGTGTCGATGCGTTCGCCGGTGAGCGGGTCGATTGCCACGATGGACTCGATCTCGTCGCCAAAAAGTTCGATGCGCACGACATGTTCTTCGTAGGCAGGGTGGATCTCGATGCTGTCGCCGCGGACGCGAAAGTTGCCCCGCACGAGGTTCATATCGTTGCGGTCGTATTGCATGTCGACCAGACGCCGCAAGATGGAGCGTTGCTCGACTTCTTCTCCTTGGCGCAGCACCAAGAGTTGGTGCTGATACTCCTCGGGCGACCCCAAACCGTAGATACACGACACCGAAGCAACAACAATGGTGTCACGGCGAGTCAGCAACGCTGAGGTGGAGGCGTGGCGCAAACGGTCGATCTCGTCGTTCACCGACGAGTCCTTCTCGATATAGGTGTCGCTCGAAGGCATGTAGGCCTCGGGCTG
>JAUIIS010000107.1 GCA_030431575.1 Acidimicrobiia bacterium
TTGAACGGTGGCCGCAGTCCCCTCGACGGCGTCTTGGTGGCTGGCGAGAAAGCGGAATTCGCGGAGTTTGGTGACGGTGTCACGTGCTGCGGTGTCAAGTACGTAGCGAACCGTTGCGTCGGCAAGGTCGTCAACGGTGCGGGTGTCGTCGACAAGAACTCGGCAATTGGGGTCGACGAGTTCGGACAGTGCGTGCATGAGGTTGCGGCAGATGTCGTCGTCACCTGCGAGAACGACGAGGCGGGCGCCGAATGCTTCGACGCGGGTAGCGATGTCGACCGCCAGCGAAGCCGGTTCGTTGTTGGCCTCGATTGTGGACACCGCCGCGTCGTGTTGGGTGCCAAAGCTCACGATGTCGGCACCGGTTTCGTCGACGGTGACAACGACGTGTGGCACACGTCGTTGATTCCATTCAAGGAGTGGCGCAACGTACGGGAGCGTGTCGAGAAAGGCGACGTTCTGGCGGGGAGGCTCGAGCGCATGGTCCACAACGGTGTGTCCGTCGTCGGCGGCAATGATGCACATGCCGGCGGTGTCTGCAGGTGTTGGCAGCACTACTCGGGCGTCGATGGCCTCGAGCGAGCGTTGCGAAGCCCCCTGGCTCGCGAGGTCGGTCCGTAGTGTCTGCCACCTTGCGGCGACCAGTTCTGCGGCGTCGTCTCGCTGGGGATCTACCTCGACGTACACCGAGACATAGGGGCCGGCGTGTCGGTATAGGGACTGGAGAAGGTCCATGGCGCTTGGGGGTGTGGGCAGGACATGGATTGATGTTGAGATCTTCGTTCGGTTAGCCGTAGCAGTGTGCATCGGGTCCTTTCGTTTGCGTACTCCCAGTGTGTCCTCTATCGGGCAGAATGTCAAATAGATTGATAATCGATTGATTGTATTATCAAACTCAGCTACGATTAACGCATCATGAGCGAGCCAAATCCCCCGGCCCCGGCCAAACCCACAGCAGCCAAACCTGCGGCCCACACAAGCAAGACCCCTCCAGCTGACGACCTCTTTGGCGGCGCCGCCGATGGTGCGCTCCGCCAGGACAACTTGGAGGGCTCAAGCGCTGCGGAGGACGCAGCCGAGTATCTGGCCGACACCATTGCGGCGCTGCAAACCGAACTAAATCGCGCGGATCGCTTGGCCGCCGAACAGCTCAATGCCGGAGCAGCCGAAGACCTACAAGTGCTACGTCTGCTCATGGCCGACGGCCCCGTCCGCGTTGGCGACCTAGCCAAACAGCGCCTGTCTTCGGTAGCCACGGCCAGCGCTCGACTCGACCGACTAGAGCGGCGCGGACTCATCGAGCGCGAGCGTCTGGCCGCAGACCGCAGAGCCGTTGTCGCGGTGCTCACCGAAACGGGCAGACAAGCCGCAGAACAGAGCCGCCAATGGCGTCTCCGGGCACTGCAACCCGTCGCAGAATCCGTGCCATTCGGTGCGTTAGACCAGCTCGTCGATGCACTGCGAGCACCACTCGAAGGCACAGTCGAGCCGGCGCGGTAGAAACATCCGAACGAAAGTACCTAGGTATCGCGACGACGCAGAGATCAGGCCCAGCCATCGAGGAATGTTCCACTGGCCTTGCGTGGGGAGACCCAAAGCAAGAATGCTCTAGCGATGCCGAGCCCACCGCAAACCGAACAAGCCGTCGCCATGCCCCACCCGCTGGTGGAAGCCTTCGGTCGCCCAACCTGGATGGAAGCCCGAGCTGTACGCGAAGCCGCTGCTCTCAAGCGTGACTCGGTGCCCCTCAACCCGGGACATGGCACCAAGGTCGTCCTCGCCCCGGGCTTCTATGGGTCCGAAACTTCGCTCAAGCCGTTGGGTTCATGGCTCAGCGATGCCGGATACGACGTGACCCTTGCTGCGCTCGAGCGCAACGCCCGCGCCAGCAGCTGGGCAGCCGACCGAATAGAAGAAACACTCGAACAATCAAACGAGCCAGTCGTCCTCATCGGGCATAGCCGCGGTGGCCAACAAGCGCGCGTGGTCACCCAGCGTCGACCAGAACTGGTGCGTCAGCTCATAACGCTCGGGTCGCCTCAACGGGCCCACCTGCCGCGCCACTTTGTCTTGCGTGCCGCGGTAGCCACGCTTCAGGCCGGCTCCAAAGCGGGCTTGCTTGGCGAGTACAACCAGGCTGCAGAGGATCAGTACGAAGCCGAGTTGTTCTCGCCCTACGACATCGATGTGCCTTGGACCAGCATCTGGAGCCGAACTGACGGCATTGTTGCCTGGCAGTCATGCCTCATTCCAGGAGCTCGGAGCGTCGAAGTGAAATGCTCACACGTTGGCCTCGTTGCATCTGTCCCAGCCTTCGCCGCTATCGCCGACGAGCTTGATCGCCTCGACCCGTAATCTTTCACCCGGCCGCTGTTCACGGTTGCGAAACAATGTGAAAACATCTGACCTCTAACTTGACGCCATGGAACTGTCGGCGAAGCTCGTGAACGGTCTGGGCCAGGAGGTCGACCCGTTCATCGGCACCGCTCCCGCAGACCTGCCAGAGCAATCGGGGCTCGCCGCGAGCTGGTGGTGGCCCAAGCCCCCAGTCGGGAACACACATCCGGGCGCCACATACCCATTCGGCATGGTGTCGGCATGCGCGTACTCGGGGGCGTACCCCACTGGCTACGGGCGCTACGACCGTTCCACGGAAGGCATTCCACCTGTCTACGCAGACACTACGCGCGCCAGCGGGTTCAGCCACTTCCAACAATCTGGCACGGGAGCCATCCGCAAGTACTACAACTATCTCCGAGTAACGCCTCTGATAGGGGACCTGGACCAGCTAGGGAACTCGTGGCCGTTGACTGACGAAGTAGCTCGCCCCGGCTATTACGCCGCGACCCTCGGCTCCGGGATCCGGTGTGAGCTGACCGTGGGCCCCAAGAGCGTCGTCCACCGCTACACGTTCCCTGAAACTTCCGACGCCAAGGTGGCCATCGACTGCTCGCACGGTGGGCTCGACATCGACCACGGAGCAACAGTCCCGCTCCGAGCTTCAGCGCAAGCCATGTCGGCACAGCAAGCATTTGGAGAGGTCGTCATGGAAGGCGTGCCACTCGGGTTTAGCGCAACGTGTCGGTCTCCCGAGTGGCGCCAGATGGTTTGGTACAACCGGGCCGCAATTCACGGCGGCTCCCAGTTGCATTTCGACTCCATCCGAGCATCGACGGTTAAACCGTTCGGTCTCCTGTTCGCGGGCCCCACCACCGCTGGACAGGTCGTGGAACTTGAGATTGGGTTCTCGCTCCGGGGCTGGGACCAAGCGGAGAAAAACCTCGAATCCGATCGCGAGGAGGCACGTCCCTTCGATCGAGCATCGGGCTTCGACGCCCGGTGCCAAGCGACAGAACGGACCTGGAACGAGCATCTCGACCGAGTGCGCGTGTCCAGTCCTTCGCTCGAACGTCGGTCGATACTGGCCACGGCGCTCTACCACGCCATGATCAAGCCCTGCTTTGCCCCCAACGAGAGTCCTTACTGGGCCGCTGACGGTCCGTGGGCGTTCGACATCTGCACCATGTGGGACATCTACCGGACCCAGCTCCCCTTGCTAACAGCGATGTTCCCGTCACGAGCGGTCGATCTAGCCAACGCACTTCTCACGATTTGCGAAGAAGAAGGGAACCTGCCCATCGGGTATCGGATGGCGCGCGGCGCCGACCGCTTCTTCCGCCAAGGGAGCGCCCTGGCACACACCTTCCTCGCCGATCTTTGCGGGCTAGGGCTTGGCGGCGTGGACTGGGAACGGGCGCTGTCTCACATGGACGCCGACCTTCGGCGTCAATACGGCGAAGAGTTTCTAGAAAATGGCGTGGTTCACCCCGTCACCCATACGCTCGACCTGGCCTACGGGTACCACTGCACGGCCGCTGTAGCCGACCACGTCGGGGATCGAGCGCTGGTCACCCAACTCGAGGCATTGGCCACTCGCTGGCAGAACGCCTTCGACCCGGTCACAGGGTTGGTCGTCGACTCAAGCTTCTACGAGGGCGGTAAATGGAACTATTCGTTCCGGCTCCTCCATGACATGGCGGGTCGCATTGCCTTGGCTGGGGGCGACGACGCCTTTGTTGACATGCTGGACCGCTTCTTTGGCTTCGATGCGTCGCCCGTTAAGCAACTTGGCCTGAACCCGGACCGCCAAGATGTAGCGGCCGGGTATGCACTCAACCGGTTTCAGGGGCTCAACAACGAACCTGACATGGATGCACCATGGGCCTACCACTACGCCGGGCGACCCGACCGCACTGCCGACGTCGTACATGCAGTGCTGATGAATCAGTTCGGCCTCGGACGCGGTGGGCTGCCGGGCAACGACGATTCCGGAGCCTTGAGTTCTTGGTATGTGTGGGCGTCAATGGGCCTGTTCCCTGTGGCTGGCCAACAGATCTTCCTTGTCAACGCACCCGCATTTGGAGCCGCCGAGATGATGGTCGGCGATGTTTGCGCCGTGATCTCCACGGAAGGCTTTGTCGAACCTGACAAGGATGGCGCCGCTCAGTATGTGCAGCGAGCGTACTTAAACGGCCAACCACTTGAGCGCTCTTGGATCACTGCCCAGGAGCTGCACGCTGGCCCCAAGCTGCATCTCGAGCTGGGACCCGACCGCTCAACTTGGGGGGCACAAGGCCGGCCGCCCTCGATCGAAACACAGTTTCACAAGACAACCCCAAACCCTGCCGGAGGTCCCACGCAGTGAGCATGCTCTCGTCTCATATCGTCTCTACTTCTCCCGGAGCGCCAGCTCCCGAAACAGCGCCGCCGCCAGCTAACCCAACACGACGCCTAGTAATCGTCGTGCGCGCCGATCCCGTGATCTGCGGGCATTCAGGGGAGGCACGGAACCTGGCCGAGGTTGCCCTAACCCGTGGATTCGATGACGTTCGTATTGTCACATGGCCCATGCCGGCCCTTCAGGCCGCGGGGCTGCCGCTCAAACCGTTGGATGCCGTACTCCCGTACTCGCCAGGCATTTCGGTGGAGCGCCCAGAACCGGTTGGGGACTACAAGGTCCCAGATGGGCGGTACCTCGGAGGCATCGTCGGTCGTCTTGTCGAGCTCTTTACCGAGGGTGTTCCAACAACCGCCATGTCGCTCTACCTCACGCCTCACGCCACAGCCGTCGCTGATGCCGCCTACCTTGCCCGGGCTACCGGTATGTGTGCCCCGCTCGTCACCGTTGCCGAGGCCGTTGGTTCTGACATCACAAACGTGGTTCGCACCGCTGTAGCTGCTGGTCGCTTTGGCGCTGCAGCTCGCGCGTTCATTACGTACCTGTCGAGCGACGTTTGCGTAGCAGTGTCTGAGTACACGAAGGTCCTCATCGTCGAGGCAGCTGAGGAAGTGGATGAAAGGTGGGGCACCGGTTTCGCCAACGAATGTCGCGAACGGGTTAGCGTCTCCTACCCGGCGATCGACAGCAGCGCGTACCTCAACCTCGATCCCCACGAGCTCGAACGGCGTTTGGGCGAGCGGGGCCTGCAACGCGACGGATATGTCATGTTCTTGTCCCGCCTATCGAGAGCCAAAGGCGTAGACGACCTGATCAACGGGTTTGCAACTAGCTCAGCCAGCGAAGTAACGAAGTTGGCTATCTGTGGAAATGGACCTGAAGCAATGGCGCTGCGGGCTTTGGCCGCTTCGGCACCTTGCGCCGACAGGATTGTCTTCTTTGACGACGTAGACGATGCCGAGAAGCCGTACTTGCTCGCCGGCTCAGCCGCTTACGTGCTGGCCAGCAAGCCCCGCCCTGAGTTCGTAGAGACGTTTGGCATAGCGCTGGTAGAAAAGATGCTCGCCGGAGGTGGGCCGATCATTACCTGTGACACCGGTGGTATTGGCGAGGCTGTGGGTCCTCACGCTCGGATTGTGCCAACGTCGCACCCACAAGCGATAAGCCAGGAGCTAGACCAAATCGTGCTTGAGATGACGCCAGCCGAGCGGCAGGCGTGGGTGCCAGCTGCGCGTGACTACGCAGCCAAGTTTGACCGGACGAGTGTATTTGATCGCTTGTTTGCCCTTGTCGAGAAAGGTGAAGCCGACCTAGCCGCCGCCAGCTGACATTTTTGGCGAGCGCGATTTGTAAAGCCGGGCTACTTTCACACCCGTTGTGTCCGACTTCATCTTTTCACTCCTCCTCGGCTTCGGTCCAGGCGCCGTTTACGCCATCTTGGCCGTCGGCGTGGTCATTGCCTATCGAGGCTCGGGTGTCATCAACTTCGCCCATGGCGCCATTGCCATGTACACCGCCCTCACATTCAACCGGATAAGGACAGATCCCGACCTTGGCGGCAGCGGCGACATCTACCTCCCGTGGGTGGACATCATCCCCGAGTGGGGGTGGCTGCAAGCGCTCCGGCTTAACAACTTGCCCGTCAGGATCACCGTTGGCGACGCTCCAATGGGAACGTATCCGGCAATAGTCATTGCCTTGGCCATGTCGGCCCTCATTGGGTTGATGGCTCACTTCTTCGTGTTCCGGCCGCTGCGGAACGCCTCGCCGCTCAGCAAGGTGATTGGCGCTGTAGGCGTCATGACCTACCTTGTGGCCATTTCGGTGCTGCACTTCGGGACCAGCCAGAAGAATGACCGAGGTTGGGGTCCGTTCACGCCTTCTAATGAACCATTCGAGAACTTCTTGGGGCTGGGCAAGAACTACCCGCAGGCGAACCTGTGGCTCTTCGTTGGTGGGGCCACGGTCACCGTTGCCGTTTGGGCCCTGATCCGCTTCACCAGGTTTGGTTTGGCCGCCCGAGCTGTCGATGAAAACGAACGGGCCATGGCACTGTTGGGCTACTCCGCTGACAGAATCGCTGGCCTTACCTGGGTGCTTTCGGCCGTGCTCGCTGGCGCTGTAGGGATCATCTTTGTGGGGTTCACCCAGCCCTCAAACATGGTGCTGTTCATCGTCCCAGCGTTGGGCGCAGCGCTGCTAGGCAACCTCACGTCAATCCCCGGCGCAGCCCTTGGGGCCATGCTCATTGCCATGATGCAATCCGGTGGCGTCTGGGCGTCGTCCAACTCGTGGTGGCCCGAGTGGGCGCCCGCTAACGGGGTTCGCCAGCTCGTACCGCTCCTGATCGTCATCTTGGTCTTGTACATTCGTGGCGACAAGCTGCCGGTTCGTGGCTCGCTGGTCGATCGCGGGCAGCCTCGTGCCCCCGTCCCTGCTAACCCAGTCAAGACGCTCGGCATTGGCCTGGGCTTCATCGTCGTGTTGCTTTCGCTGAGTGGTTGGCAGATCGAGTCTGGCCTCACGACCACCCTGGTCGCCGGCATATTCATGCTTTCGCTCGTGGTCCTGGTGGGTTTCTTAGGCCAGATCAGCCTCGCTCAATGGAGCCTGGCGGGCCTTGCTGGTTTCGCCATGATTCGTCTTGCTGCGGATGGGTCGGTAATCCGAGACGCTGACCTGGTTGTCAAGACCGGACTTGGCCTACCCGACCCGCTCGCGGCGCTAGCAGGCGTTGCGGTCGCCGTTATTGCTGGCGCGATCATTGGCCTGCCCGCAGTCCGGGTACGCGGCTTTCAGCTCGCAGTAATCTCCATTGCGGCGGTTATTGCCATTGAAGACTTGTTGTTGGCCAACGACTCCATCATGGGTGCTGGCTCAACCAGCAACAACCCTGCCCCTATCCCGGAGTGGTTCGGGATTTACGTCGGAGCCCAGCAACGGACCGTCAGCGAAGCGGGCGTCATGATTGGCTCGTCAGACAATCCTGCCTACAGCGTTTTGGTGGTTGTCCTGGCCATGGCAAGCGCGGCCGCCGTCATGAACCTGCGACGCGGCATCGTGGGCCGTCGGTTTCTGGCAATTCGGGCCAACGAACGCGCCGCCGCTGCAGCGTCAATAGACGTGGCCAAGACCAAGCTCTTAGGATTCGCTATCTCTTCAGGATTCGCGGGCCTGGCCGGGGTCTTGTTTGTCTACAAGTTGCCCTCGGTGACATCGCAGAGCTTTGGTTTGTTTGCCGGCATTGGGTTGCTGGCGTTCGTCTACATTGCTGGCGTCACCACTGTTCCTGGCGCGTTTGTTGGCGGCATCTTGGTGGCCGGTGGTCTGTTCGCAGCTATTAGTGGCAGCGATTCAGGCAGCGCACTGTTTCGCTACACGCCGCTGATCGGGGCCATTGGCATTCTGATCGCAGCGCTCACTGCCAACGGCGAAGGCGTGCTGCGCCTGGCTGACCGGCGGGCGCGTTACCGCAAGCACTGGGACAACCGCGAGATCGAACGCGAGGCGTGGGGCCCTGCAGGGCGCATCCCGGTCCTTGTCCTCGGCGGTATCGCCATGGCGGACTTCATTGCCCGCGGCATCTTGCCTATTGCGCTCGATGACCTTCAGGACGACTTCGGTTTCAGCGATACCCAAGCTGGTTTCCTTCCTTTTGCAGATGTCCTTGCTGGCGCTGCGATTGTGGTGTTTGCCGGTCGCTTGGCCGACCGGGTCAACCGCACCCGGATGCTTACGATTCTGATGGTGGTCTGGGCCGCAACGTCGGCGCTCACGGGCCTGATCCAGACCTTTGCCCATCTGTTTGTGTTGCGCACGCTGCTGGGCATGTTCACTACGATCGACGACCCGACGTCTTCGTCGCTGCTGGCCGACTATTACCCGGCCAGGTTGCGTAACAAGGCGTTCTCGTGGCGGCTTGTGGCCCCAATCCTCGGCGGCGCTTTCGGCACGTTGGCCGCTGGCATCGTCATCGACCAAGCCGGCTGGCGTTGGGCGTTCGTAGTTGGCGCTATTCCTGCTGCGATCTTGGTGTACTTCGTTTCCCAGTTGCCTGAGCCACCGCGTGGCGCCAGTGATGGGGTGGCGAACGGCGACGAAGAAAAGGAAAGCTGGGGCGAGACGCTTCGCAGTATTGCCAAGGTTCGGTCTTTGCCGTTCCTTATTGCCGCTTCGGCCCTCAGTTTTGGACCTGCGGTTGGCGTGACCTTTTGGGCTCCAACGTTCTTGCGTCGCCACAATGACCTCACCGCTGGTGAAGCAGCTGGGCTATTTGGCTTTGCCTCGTTGGCGGGCGCGCTCCTTGGTGCGTGGGTGGCGTCGAAGGGTCCTGACCGGATAGCGCAGCGATTCCCCGAAGAAGAGCGAACGCCGGATCGTATGCGCCACATCAAGCTGTGGATCGCAGCAATTGGTTCTGGCTCCGGCATCGTGTTGTTGATGCTGGCCTACTCGCCGACACCGGTGTCCTTGAAGTTCCCGTTCCTGGTCTTGGGCGCGGCAGGTTTGGTGGCCGCCGGGCCGATCCTCACGGCGCTGATCAGCGAGGTCACACCCTCGAGGCGCCGAGGCTCGGTGTTCTCGGTCAACTCCTTTGCCCGCCTGGTCCTTAGCGCACTAACGCCGCTGGCCATAGGGTTTGTGGCTGATCAAGTGGTCTTTGTCGACCGGAACGTGCCACTGGCCATCGTCGATGATCAAGCGGTCGAGGACCGCGAAGACCGCTACGAATGCACCGACGAAGGCAGAGTCACCTTGGGCGACGATGCCGACGACGAAGATCGTGCCGGGATCAACAGCTACGAATGCGGAGACGACGAGGTAGGTCACCTTGGTGCCGGCATGGTGGCTGTGTTGGCCGTGGGAACACTGAGCGTGGTAGCTGCGCTTGCGGCGCGGCGCACACTTGACGAAGACGTGGCCGCCGTCGGTGCGGTCGACGACTCTGACCCCGATCAGCCATCGCTAGTACCTGACGTCATGCTTTAGCCCGCTAGGAGTTCAGCCAAGGGTGTGATCTACTTGCGTTGAATCCCACGCTTGACTCCCTAGAACAAGAGGCTGAAATGGCTCAGAAGGTTGTGCTCATCACGGGTACATCAACCGGAATCGGCGAAGCGTGCGTGGCCCGCCAAGCACAAGCAGGCTGGAAGGTCTATGCCGGTGTCCGTAAGGCCGAGGATGGCGAGCGCCTCGTGTCGGCCAACTCTGGCGACGTGGTCCCTGTCATCATCGATGTAACGAAGGCTGAGGACATCGAACGTGTACTTGCCCGAATCGACGCTGAAGTTGGCGTGCTCCATGGTTTGGTGAATAACGCTGGGATTGCAGTGGCTGGGCCGGCTGAAATGTTGACCGACGAGGAGTGGCGTTGGCAGTTCGATGTGAACTTCTTCAGCCTCGTCTCGCTAAGTAGGGCCGCTATCCCTCTCATGGAGAAGGGTGACGGCCGCTTCGTGCACATCGGCTCCGTCGCCGGCCGAATAGCCTTTTCTGCGATGGGTCCCTATTCGGCCAGCAAGCACGCGGTCGAAGCGTTCAACTGGGCATTTCGGGCCGAGCTGGAGCGCAGCACCAAGATGTCGTCATCGGTGGTTGAGCCCGGAGAGATCAAGACAGCTATCTGGGAAAAGGCCAACGAGACGTTGGCCGAGTTCGAACAGAAGCTAGAGGAACAGAACCTCACGGACCGGTACGGGCATCTGCTTGACGGGCAACGAGCCTTTGTGGAGGAGGGGCGAACCAAAGGGGTCGAGGCCGACAAAGTCGCCCAGGCGGTAGAGCACGCGCTGACTGCACGGCGGTCCAAACCCCGCTACCTGGTGGGTCCTGACGCGCAGGCCATAGCGGTCCTTGGTCGCCTCCCAGATCGGCTACTGGTCCGCCTCCTGCGGGCCAACGCGAAACGCTACGAGAAGGCCGGACGCAAGCTGCGTTGACCATCTGGTCATCGGGACGAGCGCCGTAAGCATCCGGGCTAGGTTGGGCGGCCATGGACGTCTACGAAGCGATTTACACCACCCGAGCCATGCGCAGGCTCTCTCCAGAGCCGATCCCGCAGGAGTTGTTGCCCAAGCTTTTTGACGCAGCAATTCGGGGCCCGAACTCTGGTAACACGCAGCTGTTTCGCTTTATCTGTGTTACTGACCCGGTGATGAAGAAGACGATCCAGGGAATCTATCGCGAGTGTCTCGACGAGTTGAACGCCAACAAGTATGCGTCTGCCATGGACAAGGTTGCTACAGGTGACCCGAACGACCCTGA
>JAUIIS010000108.1 GCA_030431575.1 Acidimicrobiia bacterium
CAAAAGGCGTTTTGGTTCGGTTCCCAACTGGTCTGCCACATCATGGACCACACCGTTGAGCTCTTCAATGAGGCGAGGCGCACGCGGCGGCGGGCGGCGCGGCCCCAACTCTCGATAGGCAAAGTTCAGCCGCACCACCGGGATGTCGAGCGCTTCCTCAATGGCCAAGAAATGCCGATGGTCACGATTCCCACCCGCCCCATGCCACAACAACAACGCATCCGGCTTCACCATGGCCCCAGCCTAGGGTGCACGTGTTGACGCTGCCTCCCGCCCAGTTGTTGCGCTTAGCCTGCCAGGGGGTCGGGTGTGGTGCATTTCATTTCGGCAATCCAAACACCCCACGATCGCCGAATGAAATGAAATGCACCACACCCGACCCCTAACGAAAACCGCCAGAGCAAGGTACCAAGGTCAAGGTTGAGGGCCTGACCCCAATAGGTTGGGGGCTAAGCGGTAGCGAGGAGGATGCGGCGGGCTTCGGTGAGGTCGGCGATGCGTTGGGCGGCGTCCTCGCCCTCGGCGTCAGCGGTATCGGGGTGAGCGGTGCGCAAGAGCATGCGGAAGGCCTGATTCACCTCGGCCTTTGGCGGGCGGTCTGCTTCGCCAGCTTGAAATCCCAGCATGCCCAACGCCCAACCCACCGGGTCGCTGTGACCCGCATCGCTCACGAAGGCATCGACGCGTCCGGTGAGGTGAGCAATCAACGTGCCGTCTATGCGGCCGCGCCAACGCTCGGCTTTGCGCATCAGATCCATGACCGGTGGCCGGTCGCGGTAGGCCAACTCACCCGCAGCGTAGGCGGCCGCAAGAACGTATTGCTCGGGCGCCCCCCGGTTGACCTGAAAGACAAACGCGAGTTTGCCGTCGCGCTGCTCCAACCGGTGATAGCTCCGAGTCAAGCCCACAACATCTTTTTGCAGTCGATGACGTAAACGAGGTTGAGGAATGCGCGCCCCTCGCTGCAACTGGTGAAGCAGATCGAGGTACTCATCGTGGAAGTCGGCGTCCACATCAGGCAAGAACTTGGCCACGATTCCAGCCAACAGGACGCCGCCAGGTCCCGGCAACGGGTCGATCGGGAGCGTGCGCGGTCCAAGAGCGACACGCCTGGTGGGGGTGATGGGTCGTGAGTGGTAGACGGTGAGGTCGGCCAAGAGCACCGGCTTACGGTACTTGGTTTGGAGGCACTAACCCAGGTCGAACGACAAGGTCTATGCCCAGCTACACGTACGGGTGCAACATGTTGCGCAGCTGCTTGGCCTCAGACTCAACCATTGCATCGTCTGCGGCGTCTTCGATGAGCGCAACAATGACCGCCGCCTGGTCCAAGACGCTGCGCCACATGGGTGCGTCGTAGCCAAATGGCAGCTTGAGATCTCTGGCCAACGACTCGGCATCCATGAGTTGACGCTGGGCCCGGAGATCTCTCGTGTTGCGCCGCAAGGTGTCTGAGGCAAGGAACATGGCCTCAACTACGTCGGTGCCGGAAACGCCTTCGACCCCATCGCCAAAGGTTGCCGCTCCACGGAGTTCGGTTTGGATCTCCTCGATCCACTCGGCTACCAGGTCCTCATGCACACTCCCCACCAACAGGTAGCCCGTCCCCGTTAGCTCAAAGTCGATCTCGGCAGCCTTTAGTCTCGCCGAGACAGCCGCGTGGAGATCTTCACTTCTGGCACCCAGGTCGAAGCCGACGCGACCGTCCTCGCTGGCCGTTCCACTGTCGGCGCTCGTCTGCATCTCGTTGTCGATGGCGTCGAAGATGTCATCGGCCTGATCTTCGTCTTCTTCGTAGACCAACAACGTTGGGCCCTGCCAGCTGTGCGTGATGGCAGCGGCGTAGAGCCGGTTCTCGACCTCGGCGCGGGCAGGCCCATTCCAACCATGCAGCTCATAGGCAACCTGAGGCCGTTCGGACTCTGCCATTGCAGCCGGATCGGATGGGGGGTGATCGACAGTTGGGATCCCACATTCGATGCACTCGGCAACGTCGGGCGAATAGTCGAGTTGGCACTGAAAACACCAGGCAGCAATCACGAGCGCTCCTTGCATTGGCGTGGCCTCATTGAACCATCCTTTGGGATCTCCGAACAGAGGCTAGGAGCACTACCACCCACAAGAAGCGTCGGTAGACAGACTTTTCTGGGTCGATGCTCCCAAGTTCTCCCGCGCGGGCGCTGCGTTCGGTACGGTTAGGCAGGTGACAACGGCGTCACTAAAGACTTTGCGGAGGACTCCATGAGTTCGAAGAAATCGGCCGACCGAAACCTGGCGATGGAATTGGTACGCGTCACCGAATCGGGGGCCATGGCTGCATCTCGCTGGATGGGCCGCGGCGACAAAGAAGGTGCAGATGGCGCCGCAGTCGACGCAATGCGCACCATGCTCGACACGGTCCAAATGGATGGCATCGTTGTCATTGGCGAGGGCGAAAAAGACGAAGCTCCCATGCTCTACAACGGCGAAAAGGTCGGCGACGGCACTCCCCCGCTGTGCGACGTAGCCGTCGATCCAATCGACGGCACCACCCTTACCGCACTCGGCCGAGCCAACGCCATTGCGGTGCTGGCAGTGAGCGACCGTGGCACCATGTTCAACCCCGGCCCGTGCGTGTATATGGAAAAGATCGCTGTGGGCCCCAGCGCCGTTGGTGTCATCGACATCAACGCCCCAGTTACGGCCAACCTTGAAGCCGTGGCCAAAGCAAAAGGCGAACGAGTTCGAGACATCACCGCCGTCATCCTCGACCGTGACCGCCACACCGACCTCATTGCCGAGGTCCGCGACGCAGGCGCACGTATCCGCCTCATCCCCGACGGAGACGTCGCCGGTGCCATCTCCACCGCTTGGGACACCGCTGGGGCTGACCTCCTGATTGGTATTGGTGGCACGCCCGAGGGCGTGATCACTGCCGCGGCACTCAAGGCCATGGGCGGCGAGATGCAGGGCCGGCTGTGGCCGCGCAACGAACAAGAACGCAGCGAAGCGCTCGACCTTGGTTACGACCTCAACCAGGTCCTGACCACCGACGATCTCGTCAAGGGCGACAACTGTTTCTTTGCCGCTACCGGCATCACTGACGGAGACCTCCTCAAGGGTGTCCACTATGAACCCAACTCGTGCTCTACCCAGTCCCTGGTCATGCGTTCGAAGTCAGGCACCGTTCGCCAGATCAACGCCCGTCACGCGCTAGACAAGCTCGAAGCGATCTCCGACGTTTCCTACTAAGCCAAGCCTTGCGCGCTCAACCCTGACCTGCCCCATGGAGATATGGCCGTGACCACCATCGATACCGCCCGCTTCCGCGTCGAGCCCAACGCCGACGTCGACCTCAAAGACTGGGACCCCAACACCAACGATGGGCTCTCCAAGGGCGATCTGAAGGATCTTGCCAAGGACCTCAATAAACGGCTCGAAGATCTCCAAGAGCTTCTGTATGCCGAAGGAAAACACAAGGTCCTCGTGGTGCTCCAAGCCACCGACACCGGCGGCAAAGACGGCACTATTCGACACGTGTTCGACGGGACGAACCCGCAAGGTGTGCGTGTGGCGTCATTCAAGAAGCCCACCGACGAAGAACTGGCCCACGACTTCTTGTGGCGGGTGCATCGCCAGACGCCGAAAGCGGGCCAAATCATGGTCTTCAACCGCAGCCACTACGAAGACGTCCTTGTGGTTCGGGTGCACGACATCGTGCCTAAGAAGGTCTGGGAACGTCGCTACGACCACATCAACAATTTCGAGTCGTTGCTGGTCGACGAAGGCACCACCATCGTCAAGATCTACTTGCACATCTCCAAAGACGAGCAAAAGGCGCGCCTGCAGTCGCGGCTTGACGAGCCCCACAAGAACTGGAAATTCGACGTTGGCGACCTAGCCGAGCGCGAGCACTGGGACGACTATCAGGCTGCCTTCACCGCCATGCTCGAACGTACCAGTACCCAAGACGCGCCGTGGCATGTCATTCCGGCCAACAACAAGCACTACCGCAACCTCGTCATTAGCCAATTGTTGGTGGAGACGCTTGAGGGGCTCGAGATGTCCTACCCCGAGGCCGACAAAGACCTCGACAAGATCAAGATCAAGGACTGACCCCGGACGAGCCCTGGATTAGTTGTCGGACTGGTCGGGCGGGGCAAAGAACGTGCCCGTACCCGCTGGATGGCTCCCATTGTTGGTGTCCGCAGGCGGCGGTGGCGGAGGCGGAGCCTGTGCAGGCGGCGCGGCTGATACGGGAGCTTCAGGCACGGGTGCAGGTGCAGGTGGCGCAGCAGCGGCTGGCGCAGGCTGAGCGGCCTGGGCCGCATGACTTGGCACTGACTCGCCAGGCTGAGCAGCACGAAGGTCAACCAGGGTCTGGTTGATGATGGAGTCGTCGAGGGCATCTGGGGACAGCGCGGACTCGCCGAGGTGTTCTTCCATTGCCGTGAGATCGCTACGGATAGAGCTGAGCGCATGTTGTACTTCGTGCTTGCGGCGTAGAAGTTCCTGGAGCTCGGCTCGAGCGGCGCTCAAGGTTTGTTTTGCCTGTTCGCGAACACGTTGCTCACCGTCGTTGCGCAACAGTTCGGCATGATGCTCGGCATCGGAAAGCACGCGGTCGGCCTGGGCTCGGATGCCATCGCCTTGATCGGCGGCCTTGGCAATAATCGAAGCGGCCTCGCGCTCGGCGGCCTGCTTCATTTCTTCGATCTCGATCTCGGCAATGCGGCGCTTCTCGCCAAGCTGTGCGTGCACATCCTTCATGAGGCTTGCCATCTCATTGCTGGCAGCCTGGAGATCCTCGTTGGACCCTTCGGCAGTGCGCAAGCGTGCCGCCATGTGGCGGTACTCGTCAGCCACCTTCTTGAGGAAGTCATCGACCTCTTCGGTGCGATAGCCACCACGCTTGGCCGTGGTGAAAGCCGCGCCCTCAATCTGTTCTGGTGTCACGCTCATCTAAGATCCTCCCGGCCGACTTCCGCCGTTCCATCGACTCTAGTTTCGCCCGGCTGACCCTCGGTGCCACTACCTGCTATATCGGCATGAGGCGGCAACAAGAACACTGCTTCGAGCCAGGCGACGGGGGTCGCTCGGCCCATGCACAGACCATAGTGGCCCGCAGCTACCGGGGTGATACTCCTAGCCCAGAAACTTCGAACCCGGGCAGCTTTAGTACCAGCAGCGACCGGATTGCGGCCTCGCTGGGTGAAATCGACCGCTTAGAGCTGGCCTGTAGCCCGCAGTCGGGCGGTGGC
Organism: Acidimicrobiia bacterium; assembly: GCA_030431575.1. Taxonomy (GTDB): domain Bacteria; phylum Actinomycetota; class Acidimicrobiia; order Acidimicrobiales; family UBA8592; genus JAUIIS01. Next base: position 5,241 of record JAUIIS010000108.1, read on the forward strand.
TCGAGCCTTAGCCGCTGCGGCATCGCCATCTTCGGCGTCCGCAGCAAGCGCAGCGTCAGCACGCTCCAATGCAGCACGAGCGCGATCTACATCGATGTCCTCAGCAAGCTCGGAAACGTCAGAGAGCAAGGTGAGTTGATCGTTCGCCACCTCGACAAAGCCGCTGTGGACCGCAATGAGTTGCTCGTCGCCGTCGGGGCTGACGACCTTGACCGGCGCAGGCAACAACGTCCCAACAAAGGGGATATGGCCAGGCTCGAAACCAATCTCGCCGTCGGAGGTTCGGGCAATAACAAGTTTTGCCTCGCCCTCAAACAGGAGGCGTTCAGGACTCACGAGTTCAACGTTCAGTGCCATTGCTGCTCCGATCTAGGTCCGAAGACGCTTTAACCTTCGGCTTCAAGCTCAGCGGCCTTGCGCTCGGCGTCTTCGGCGCCACCCACCATATAGAAGGCCTGCTCGGGGAGATGATCAAGATCGCCCTTTACCAGCGCTTCGAAGGAATCGATGGTCTCGTCGATACCGGTGAAGATGCCCTCTTGGCCGGTGAAGACCTCGGCCACAAACATTGGCTGCGACAAGAACTTCTGGACCTTGCGGGCCCGGTCGACCGTGACACGGTCTTCCTCGGACAGCTCGTCGAGACCAAGAATGGCGATGATGTCTTGGAGTTCCTTGTAGCGCTGGAGAATCTCCTGCACCTGACGGGCAATGCCGTAGTGGCGCTCGCCGACAACCTCTGGGGAGAGGATTGTGGAGGTAGAAGAGAGCGGGTCAACGGCGGGGTAGATACCAAGCGCCGCAATGTCGCGGTTGAGCTCGGTGGTTCCGTCGAAGTGGGTGAACGACGTGAATGGCGCCGGGTCGGTGTAGTCGTCAGCAGGGACGTACACGGCCTGAAGAGACGTAATGGACTTGCCTCGAGTGGAGGTAATGCGCTCTTGGAGCTGGCCCATTTCGTCGGCCAGGGTGGGCTGGTAACCCACAGCAGATGGCATACGTCCCAGGAGGGTCGATACCTCAGAGCCTGCCTGCACAAAGCGGAAGATGTTGTCGATGAACAACAACACGTCCTGGTTCTGCACATCACGGAAGTACTCGGCCATAGTTACCCCGGCCAAGGCAACACGCAGGCGCACGCCTGGCGGTTCGTCCATCTGGCCAAAGACCAAGGCGGCTTTGGAAAGCACGGTCGCAGCGTCTTCGCCAGCGCCCATCTTTGTCTCGCCCATTTCGATGAAGAGGTCGGTTCCCTCACGGGTGCGTTCGCCCACACCGGCGAACACCGACACACCACCGTGGTTGGATGCCACACGGGTAATCATTTCCTGAATGAGCACGGTCTTGCCCACGCCAGCACCGCCAAAGAGGCCGATCTTGCCGCCCTCTTTGTAGGGGGTCAACAAGTCAATGACCTTGATGCCGGTCTCGAACATGTTTGCCGATGGCTCAAGCGTGTCGAAGTCAGGGGCCGGGCGGTGAATGGCCCAGCGTTCTTTGATATCGAGCGTGTCGGCAGGCACGTCGAGAGGTTCGCCGGTCACGTTCCACACGTGTCCAAGAGTGACATCGCCAACGGGCACGGTGATACCGGCACCAGTGTTGGTCACCGGGGTCCCGCGCTTGAGGCCGTCGGTGGCCTTCAGCGCAACGGCGCGAACGCGCCCGTCGCCCAACTGCTGAGCGACCTCGGCCATGATCGTGACAGGCGCGCCATCGATCTCGACCTCGAACGACAACGCAGTGTTGATCTGCGGCAGCGCGTCTGGTGGGAACTCGACGTCGATAACCGGTCCGGCGATCGAGACTACTCGTCCGTCTTTGAGACTGGTGTTGGTGTCGGTGACTGTCATAGCTGGAAATGCTCCTCGTGATGAGGTGGTGGTGTGGTGTGAGAACGGTATTGCTGGAAACTAAGGTGGTTAGTGGTGCCCGGGATGGTGAGCGTGGTCGCCACCCAAGTGCGATGAAGCGATGTGGCCGGTACTCAGCTGATGCAGCACGAGCTCGCCGGGTTCGCTGAAGTCGTCGCCTAACGCCTCGGCGCCAGACACGATCTCCATGATTTCGGTAGTGATGGACTCTTGGCGGGCCCGGCTGAGCGCTCGGCCAAGTTTGACGATGAGCTCTTCGGCGTTGTCGGTGGCGGACTTCATGGCTCGCTGACGGTTGGCGTGCTCAGAAGCCGAAGCATCGAGCAAAGCCGAGTACAAACGAGACTCGACGTAGCGGGGAAGTAGCGAGGAAAGCACGCCTTCAGGAGAAGGTTCGAACTCGAATTCGGCCTTTGCTTCAGCCCTGCCGCCACCAGCGGTACCCACGACCTCGAGCGATTCCAAGGGCAAGAAGCGTCGGACTGCCACGCGCTGGGTGCCCATGGAGATGAACTCTTGATAGGTGAGTACAACCTGGTCCACTTCGCCAGACTCGAATAGCTCGCGTACCTCAGCAGCGATCAGCCGTGCGTCTTCGTAGGTGGGCGAGTCGGTCATGGCCTCAAAGGACTTGTACACGTCGTAGTTACGGAACGTGAAGTAGTCGCGGGCTTTCTTGCCAATGAGCACGAGGCGGTACTCTTTGCCCTCGGTCTGGGCTGCCATGATCTCGCGTTCGGTTGCCCGAATGACAGCTGAGTTATAAGGACCAGCCAGACCGCGGTCTGAGGTGAGCACCACATAGGCAACGGCCTTGATCTCGTCGGCCTCGCGCAACAGCGGGTGGTTAACACCCGTGCCTTGTGCGGCAAGGTCTTCGATGACGCCGGTGATCTTGGCGGCATACGGACGTGCTTCGTTGGCGCGGCCCATTGCTTTGACCACGCGGGTCGCAGCGATCAACTCCATCGCGCGAGTGATCTTCTTTGTCGACGTGATCGAGGCGATCCGTCGCTTTAGGGCTCGTTCTTGGCCTCCAGGCACGGTGCTCCCCTACTCGTCGTTCTCGGGGCGGGCGATGTCTTGTTCGGGCAAGGTGACGTCGGAGTCGACCACAGTTGTGGACGCGTCGGCTTGGGCCTCGGGGTCAACCGTGATGCCCTTTTGCCCGCCGCTGCCAACGAAGTTGGCAGCGTAGGCCTTGACCACTGCATCGAGCGCATCGGTGTCGACGTTGCCGGTTGCGACGATGTCGTCGAGCAGCGAAGCATTGTTGCTTTGCACGTGCTCCAGCAGGCCAGCTTCGAACTGGGCCACGTCCTCGACTTCGATGTCGTCGAGGTACCCGTTGGTACCGGCGTATAGCGACACAACCTGTTGTTGCACTGACAGCGGCGAGTTGATGCCCTGCTTGAGGAGTTCGGTGAGTCGGTAGCCACGGTCGAGCTGACGCTGCGACACCGGGTCGAGGTCAGAACCAAAGGCAGCAAAGGACTCGAGCTCACGGAACTGCTGAAGGTCGGACTTCAACGTACCTACCGCGGTCTTCATGGCCTTGATCTGGGCTGCAGAACCTACACGTGAAACCGAGATGCCAACGTCGACCGCAGGGCGGGTACCGGACTTGAAGAGGTCGTCCTGCAAGAAGATCTGACCGTCGGTGATGGAGATCACGTTGGTGGGAATGAAGGCTGAAACGTCGCCGGCCTTGGTCTCGATGACCGGAAGGGCGGTGAGGCTGCCTGCGCCGAGGTCGTCGCTGAGCTTGGCTGCACGCTCGAGCAAGCGGCTGTGCAGGTAGAAGACGTCGCCGGGGTAAGCCTCGCGTCCGGGCGGGCGGCGCAAGAGCAGCGACATTTGGCGGTAGGCCTCGGCCTGCTTGGAAAGGTCGTCGTACACGACGAGGGCGTGCTCGCCGTTGTCCATCCAGTGCTGGCCCATGGCGCAACCGGCGTAGGGAGCAAGGTACTTGAAGGGCGCAGGGTCTGGGCAACCGTGGAGGCCTTCTGACCAACGGCCACGTAGATACACGTCACGCCAACGCCACGCTGGTTGATGATGGTGTCGGTGGCAATAGTGGTCTTGCCGGTCTTGCGGTCACCAATGATGAGTTCGCGCTGGCCACGCCCAATGGGGATCAACGAGTCGATGGCCTTGATGCCGGTCTGCATGGGTTCGTGCACGGGTTTGCGGCCCATGATGCCAGGAGCCTGAATCTCCATACGGCGGTTGACGGCGCCAACAAGGGGGCCTTTGCCGTCCACGGGTTCGCCGAGGGCGTTGACAACACGACCAAGGACGGCGTCGCCAACATCGATGGACAAGATGTCGCCCGTTGAGCGGACCGCCTGTCCTTCTTGGATGTCGGTCACCTCGCCAAGCACCACAGCACCGATGCTCTCTTCGTCGAGGTTCAGCGCCAAGCCAATGGTGCCACCTTCAAACTCGAGCATCTCGTTAACCGCGGCGTCGGGTAGGCCCGAAACACGGGCAATGCCGTCGCCGACCTCGATGATGCGGCCAACCTGGGTCTGTTCGACCGAGGGGGTGTAGCCGTCGAGGTTCTTTTGGAGTGCTGCGGCGATGTCGCCGGTATTGATGGTCAGTTCAGCCATTGGACCTGTTCTGTTCTCTTTTGGTCTTGGTTGCTAGTTCGGGATAGTGATGCGTTGAGCGGCGGGGCCGGCTCAGAATGCTTCGCGGAGTTGCGTGATGCGGCTTCGGACGGTGCCGTCCATAACGGTGTCGCCGATTTGGGTGACGATGCCACCCACAACTGACGGGTCGACCTGGACTTTGACATCGAGTTCGGATCCGTGTGCCTTGGTGAGCGCCGCAACCAGTCGAGCGTGTTGATCGTCGGTGAGGGCAACGGCAGATCGAACCAGGGCGACTTGGCGCCCGTGTTGGCTGGCACCCATTTCCATGACTTCGCCAGCAATCTTGGAGAGCTCGCCGCCACGTCCATTGGCAACTGCCATGGAGACCAGGCTGACTGTGGTGGCGCTTGCCTTGCCACCCAGCAGGTCTTCGACGATCTGAGCGCGCCGTGAGGCTTCGATGCGTTGATCGGTGAGGGCGTTGCGTAGCTCGTCGTTGCTATCGAGCGCCTGACCAAAGCGGTAGAGCTCGTCGACGACCTCGTCGAGGTTGCCTTCGGCTTCTGCCACCGCGAGCACCGCAGTTGCGTAGTTAGACACGCGGTTACTCATGACGATGCTCCCACTTGGTCGATGTATTGATCGATGAGCTGGGCCTGCGTTGCGTCGTCGAGGTTGGCCTGGGCCACTTCTTCAGCAATGGCCAAGGCCTTGGTGGTTAGTTCGGCCTGAAGGTCTGCGCCAGCTTGGGCACGCATGGCTTCGGCATCTGCCTGGGCACGAGCGCGTACCGCTGCAGCATCTGCCTCTGCACGAGCGGCAAGGTCGACGCCGAGGCGCTCTGCTTGTGCCTTGGCCTCGGCAACCATCTGCTCGGCGTCTGCTTGGGCGTTGCCAAGCTTTGCCTTCAGTGCAGCGACCTCGGCGTCAGCCGCCTTTTGGGCGGCGTCGGCGGCTTCGAGTTCTGCCTTGACCTTGTCACCTTGTGCACCCAGCGCCTTGCTGATTACCGGGAAGAGCTTGGTAACCAAGAAGAACAACACGACGGCGAAGGCGGCCGCACCGAAGTACAGCTCCTTGACATCGGATGGGATGAACTGGCCGTTGGGGCCCTCGGCCGCGAACGTGAGAAATGCCATCATGATTGGCCTCCCTGAAGGGCGCGGTCGGCAATGTCTTGAGCAGCGGCAGGGTCGATCTGGCGACCAAGCACCGTTGATGCCGCACCGGCAGCCACCGCAGCAACGTCGGAACGCAGCGTGG
>JAUIIS010000109.1 GCA_030431575.1 Acidimicrobiia bacterium
TCACCTGGCCCGACTTGAGGGCGGCAAGATTGCCGAGATCTGGTTCCACAACTTCGATGGCCCAGCCGTGGCCGCGTTCTGGGCCTAACCAGCGACACCGCGAGGACGCCCGGTGGCCTGAGTGAATGCAGCGCGCAGGCCAGGACTTGAACCCAGAACCTGCGGATTAAGAGTCCGCACACCGAGCGCCCTCGCTGCCTGGACTAGAAGCCGAGGCAGGTTTCGATGCCGGCGACCGTGAAGCAGGCTTCGGGGGTGGGGGCGAAGGTGACGCTGCCGCCGATGAGTTCGAGGCAGTCGCTGCCGCTACACACCTGGCCGGACACTGCGCCGGCGAGGCCGCTTGTACCGAGGGTGACGTCGATTTCGGCGGCGACCCGGGCATCGATGGTGAGGACCGAAACGCCAGCTTCGGCCAAGGTCAGGACGCCGAGAGCGGTTTCGCGGGCCAGGGTCAGGGCGACGATGCGGGGGTCGGCATCGACAGGGATGAGGTCGAGTCCAGCTTCGACACCTTCGAGGAACAAGATGGCGCCGTCGAGGACGCCTTGGGCCAGGAACCGAGCAGTCTCGAGGCCACCGATGCCGGTGTACAGGAGGCCGATTTCGGTGCCGCGCCAGCCAACTTCGAAGCTCAAGCTGGCCCAGCCGTAGGCAACCTGTTCGATGCCGGGGAGGTCGTCGTACCAGTCTTCCCATTCTTTGATCTCACGCTCGAGGGTGGAGATGCGGCGGTAGGCGGCGTCGATGTCTCGCTGCACTGCGTCCACGTCAGCCTTTGCCTGGTTGACCGCTGCTTGAGCGGCATCGAAGTCTCGGGTCCGCTCGGCCCGGTTGGCTTCGATCTCGTCTCGGATGACCTGGATCTCGTTGTCCAGCTTGCGCACTTCTTCCTTTGCGTCGGCCAGTGCCTGAGGAGCGCCCTCGAGCACGTCGCCCAAGAGGTTCAAGGGGACCTCGACCCGGGCCTTACCCGACAGCGACACATCGGTCGTGGTGATGTTGCCGCTCAGCTCTATTTGGCTGACCGGGGTGGTGATGTGGCCCTTGGCGGTGAAGCCGAAGCTGTCGAGGCGCAGGCTGGCGGCGCCATCGATGTCAATGGCGGCGATGGCCACCTGGCCCTCGAGGGCAACGTAGCTGGCGGTGGGGTTTGCGGGGCTGACGAAGGCATCGACGCTGAGCTCGCCACCAAGTTCGACTGCGGGGTGCACGCTTGAGGTGGTCTTGGCGTTGAGCCGCATGCCGTTTGCGTCGATGCGGACAGCGGCTTCACTAACCAGGAGTTCGCTGAGGTCCACGCCAGTAAGTTCGGTGAGGTAGCTGGGCACCATGGCCATGCGGCCCTTGATCTCGACAAACGATGCCGGGTCAAGCAGTGGTCCGCCGTTGAAGTTCAGGACGAGGCGGGCGGTGGCTTCGATACTGGCGTCGACCGGCGCTTCGAGGGGCAGCCATGCGGGCAGCTGGTCGAAGGCGCTTTGGCTGTCCATGCTGCCGCTGAGGAAGAGGTCGACACCCTCGGAGCCTGCAGCCAGGCCCATGCGCATGCCGGTGCTCGCATCGGCGAGAGGGAAGCTGAAGTCGAGGACATCGTCGACCAGCGGAACCGAGGCCCGGACTTGACCGTTGCCGCCAAAGGCCAGGCTGTCGTCGTCGATGCGGACGAACATTTCGCCGTCGAGGGTCACGCCGGTGGTGAGGGGGATCTCTGAGTGCTGGATGAACAGGTGGCCGCCGAAGCTGGTGAGGTCGGCCGAGGCAATGCCGGCGGTTTGGGCTTCGAAGAACAGGTTGCCGCCGAGGGAAACACCGAGGCCGCAGTCTTCGCCAGCAGCCTTGCCGTAAGCGAGTTCGCCCTTCTGGGTGTTGTCACTGTCCTTCTTGTTGGCCTTGTCCTTGTTGGTGTTGTCCTGGTTCTTCTTCTCGCCGTTCTTGTTGCTGTTCTTTGAGAAGTCGGGGCAAGCGCCGCCGATATAGAGGAACGGGTCAAGGGGGTCGAGGATCATGGTCACCGAAACATCGCCGGGAGCTGACAGCGACACTGGCAGGCCGGCGGTGTCGCCAAAGATTTCGTCGAAGCCGGTTTGCATGGAGAAGCTGTCTTCGAAGCTGAAGGTGAAGTACTGGCGGTCGGGGTTGACAGGTACACCGAGGTGGCCCAGGTCCCGGCCCCAGCTGTAGCCAACCTCTGCGCGTGCGCCGTCGACAACCACGGCGGCGGAGAGGGGGCCTTCGGTGGGGAGGGGGACGTCGGCGGTGCCGTCGACGGAGACGATGTTGCCGTCGGCGTCGGTTTCGATGGTGAGATCGGAGTTGGTGACCTCAATGTCGGCGCCGGTGGTGGGGATGACGACGTCGCCGGTCACCTCGGCAACCCCATCAGTGGTGAGGTCAACCGGGCCGGCACTGACCAACGCAAACTGGCTGGTGCCCAGTGCGCAGTCGCTCTGGCCGGCTTCGCAGGTGTTGGGGAGGTCCGTGACAGCGGTTTCGCCGGTGTTGGCGGTGCGGGCCGAGTCGGCGTCGCTGCCCTCCGGAGTGGTGTTTGGTGCTTGCTGGGTGGCTTCTGCGGCGAACACGGTGTTGACCAACATCCCGGTGATGACTCCCAGAACGACCACAACGGCCAGCACGACGGTGCTGGTTGTCTTGGAAGTTCCGGTCTTGGTTGGGGTGAGGTGCTGGTTGTTCATGGCTCTGTACTCCGTGTTTTGGTGACAGATCGAACGTAAGACAGGCCATAGGGGGACGAATCGGGGGTATCCCCGTATCCCCTAGGGGGGTGTTAGGGGATTGTTGAATCACCGGCAGTTCGGCCGGGCACCTACTATGCGAGCTGACCCCTGTGGGTCGAGGAGGAATCGTGGATCACGGGACCAGCGCCTACCACCTGGGCGTCGACCTAGGGACAACGTTTACGGCTGCAGCGACCATGTCTGACGGGCGCGTTGACATGGTTGACCTGGGCAATCGGGCCACTTCGATGCCATCAGTGGTTTTTGTTGAGCCAGAGGGCACCTACGTAGTTGGTGAGAGCGCCGAACGAAGGGGCCAAACCGACCCAGAGCGCCTGGGCCGAGAATTCAAGCGCCGTTTGGGCGATCCCACACCCATTGTTCTTGGCGGCGTGCCGTGTAGCGCCGATCTATTGATGGCTCAGCTGCTGGCTCACGCAGTGACCACAGCCACCGAGAAACACGGCGGCCCTCCTGCCAGCATCACGGTCACGCACCCGGCCTCTTGGGGCCCATACAAGCTCGACCTGTTGGCACAGGCTGCCCGGATCGCCGACTGTGGGCCGGTTGAGTTGTTGGCCGAGCCTGTTGCTGCGGTCATGCACTATGCGGCCGAAGAACGGGTCGAGACCGGGTCGGTTGTGGCGGTCTATGACTTCGGTGGGGGAACGTTCGATGCTGCGGTTGTGCGCAAAACCGACCAGGGCGCCGAATTGTTGGGAGAGCCCGAAGGCATCGAGAGCCTCGGGGGCGTCGACTTTGACCAGGAGCTTTTGCGGCTGGTGTACGGCCAGCTCGGGCCCGAGGCCGCAACTATCGACCAAAACGACCCCATGACCGTCGCGGCGTTGGCCAGGCTTCGCGAAGAATGCCGCGACGCCAAAGAGGGCCTGTCCATGGTGGATTCGGTCACGGTGCCGGTGATGTTGCCTGGTGTCCAGGCAGCGGTCGAAGTCACACGCGCAGACCTTGAAGCGGTGATTGCCTCTTCGATTGACCACACCGTGGCGTCCCTGCAGTCGGCTGTGCAGTCAGCCGGATTGGGTCTAGCAGATGTGCATAGCGTCTTGCTGGCTGGCGGCTCGTCGCGCATCCCAAAGGTCGCCGAGCTTGTCGGGCAGTCATTGGGACGACCCGTGTCTGTGGATGCGCACCCGAAGTTCGTGGTTGCCATGGGCGCGGCCCTGGCGGGCGCAAGCCGCTCGGGCAACGCCGGCGGAGGGACCGCTTCTGCTGGCGCAGCGGGTTTGGCGTCGGCCGCACATGCCCCCGAGCAGCTTCCCGATGCGCCAGGCGCTCCGACCGAGCCTGTGCCCGTGGTCCCGCTGCAAGCACCAACGTCCAGCGAAACCGCACAAGGTGCGGTGACCGCTGAGCTGCCGCAGACGCAGCCCGGTGACCCCGCCTTTGCTGGTCCTCGGCCCAGTCAGTTCACTGGGCCTGGCGCGGTACCGCCGCCACTATCGGGACCGCAAGACCCCGATGCAGATGTTCGGGGCGGCTTTCCTTGGGTTCTGGCCGTCCTCGCAGTGCTGGTGTTTGCCGGTGTTGTGGCAGGCGTTGTCTTGTTAGGCAACCGAGACGATGACCCCGTAGGTGAGGAAGCTGGCGAAACCAACGGTGTCATTCCGGGAGATGATGCAAGCAACGACCCCACCCCTGGCGAGGACCCCACGCCCGAGGATCAGCCCACTCCCGACGAACAACCCACACCAGAACCGTCGCCAACAGAAACCCCATTCGAAGCAGCACCGGTGCAAACCGTTGAGGTTGGCCAAGAACCAGACACACCCGTGCTGTTCGAAGGCAATCTCTATGTACCAAACGCTGGCGCAGACACGGTCACCCGAATTGACGTCGCAACGGCAGAAACCACAGAGATCACCGTTGGGGCAAACCCCGACACCCCGCTGGCGGCCGCTGGGTTCTTGTGGGTCCCCGCACGCGACTCCGGATCACTGGCAAGGGTCGACCTGACGTCGCTGGAAGTAACCTCGGTGGACGTTGGTCCACGAGCCGACACCCCAACGTTTGCCGCAGACCACATTTGGGTCACAACGCGCGAAGCCAACGAACTTGTTGTGGTCGATCCCGACACCATGACCGTGGTACAGCGAGCCACTATGGGCGGCCGGCCGCTTACACCGATCGTGGTCGATGACCAACTGTGGTTCGTGACCAGAGATGACAACTCGATTCATGTGGTCGACCTCAGCTCCTTCGACCCTGACGCCCCTCTTGTCATCGACGACATTGTTGTGGGCACAGATCCGGATCGTCCGGTAGTTGCAAACGACCGGCTGTGGGTGCCCATCCGTGGCGAAGACCGCGTGCAAGTCATCGATCCCGTGTCGCGACAAACGATTGGCACGGTGCCCGTTGGTGCAACCCCGGACACCGCTGTGGTGGCGGGCGGCCGACTCTTTGTGCCTGCTCTAGACGCCGGCGACGTGACCGTGATCGACACCGAGACGCTGAACGTTGTGGCCACCATCGATGTGGGCGAGGGGCCCAAGACCGGTGTCGAAGCCGCGGGTTCGGTATGGATCCCGGTGTCTGGCGACAGCGTAGTCGCCCAGATTTCTGTCGCTGACGCCACGTTGGTGGAGACATTCCTGGTGGGAATCGACCCCGAGACACCCGCAGCAGACGACACCTCAGTGTGGGTACCTAATGCTGGCAGCGCCACCGTTCTCGAACTCGCGGTGGCTCGAGAACCTGGGTAACCAGCGCCCCAGAACAAGATTCCTCGCCCCAGTCCGACACAGAATTGATCGCTCGGTTAGTATTCGCACGCCAACCACATCGACCAGGGGGTCCTTCATGGAATTGGAAGGCAAAGTTGCTGCGATCACCGGGGGCACCCGGGGTATTGGTCGGGCTATCGCTGAAGCGTTCGTAGCCGAAGGTGCCAGCGTGGTGCTCAACGGCCGCAGTCCCCACAAGGGGCAACAAGCGCTGGACGAAATGGGGGCTGGCGATCAAGCCATCTTTCTTGCAGGCGATGTCAAAACCCGACAGGACTGCGATGCCTTGGTCGACAAGGCCGTCGACCACTACGGCAAGATCGACATCATGGTGTGCAACGCTGGTGGCTCTACCGGCGCAGCACCGGTGGCCGAAATGACCGACGATGCTGTGCAAGATGCGTTGCTATGGAACTACTGGCACACGTTCTGGTGCATGCGTAAGTCGCTCGGATACATGATCCCGCAGCAGTCCGGCCGCATCATCAACATCTCATCCATCGAGGGCAAAGCCGGCAAGCCGGCGGTCTCGCATTACGTGGCCAACAAACACGCCATCAACGGCCTCACGAAGAGTTGCGCTGTCGAGGTTGGCACGCTGGGCATCACGGTCAACTCGCTGTGCCCGGGCGCCATCGAGACAGACGTCATGAAGTCTGAGGGTCCCGGCGCCGCCGAAGCCATGGGCATGAGCTACCAAGGCCTCCTCGACTGGTTCGCCAGCGAGGCTGCCACCAAGCGCCTCAACGAGGTCGAAGACGTTGCGCTGGTCGCAACCTTGTTGGCATCCGAAGCGGGTGCGGGCATTACCGGGTCACTTATCAATGTCGACGGCGGAACGCTGCCCTACTAGGTCTAGGAGATTCAACAATGGGAAAACTTGACGGAAAAGTAGCGGCAGTCACCGGAGGCACCCGTAGCATCGGGCGCGCCATGGCAGACGCATTCTTGGCCGAAGGCGCCAAGGTCGTTGTCAACGGCCGCGATGAAGCCAAAGGTCAGGCATGCCTGGCCGAGATGAACGCTGGTGACAACGCCGCGTTCTACCAGGGCGACGCATCTACCCAAGACTGTGCCGAAGGCATCGTCGACTTCGCTATCGAGACGTATGGCCAGCTCGACATCATGTGCCTCAACTCGGGTGGCGTGCTCAACACCGCACCCGTTGCAGACATGTCCGACGAAGAGTGGAAGCTCGAAGTCGACTGGAACCTCAACTCGGTGTTTTGGGGCATGCGCAAGAGCTTGCAGCACATGATTCCTCGCGAAGCAGGTCGCATTATTGTGACGTCCTCGGTCGAAGGCAAGCTAGGGAAACCCGGGATCCCGGGCTACTCGGCTACCAAGCACGGGGTCAACGGCCTGGTGAAGGCCGCCGCCCAAGAGGTCGGCACCATTGGCATCACCGTCAACTCCATCCTGCCCGGGCTTATCGAGACCGACATCGTGCGGGACACCGGGCCGGACTCCGCTGTCGCCATGGGGCTCGAAGGCGGGTATGACGCCTTGATCGAGATGTTTGCCGAAGAGTCAGCTATCAAGCGGCCCAACAAGGTCGAAGAAGTGGCTGCGGTGGCGGTAATGCTTGCAAGCGATGCAGCCAAAAACCTCACTGGCATGATGTTCCCCGTTGACGGTGGAACCATGCCCTACTAGGCAGTTACCGAGCCTTTCACATGCGTCCCGTGCGCGTCGCCACTTGGAACCTTTGGTGGCGCCACGGGCCATTTGAGGACCGCCAGCCCGCAATTGCAACCACGCTGGGTCAGGTCAATGCCGATGTGGTGGGCCTCCAAGAGGTCAGCCTCAAAGATCCCGACCATTTGCGATGGTTGGCGGCCGACCTTGGCTATGACAGCGTGCACGCGCCGCGAGGCGAAGACGATCGGTGGGGCCTGGGCAATGCAATCATCAGCCGGTGGCCCATCGTGTCGTCAAGCTGGGAGTACCTCGACGTGGGCGATATGCCCCCGCATCGCACCTTGCTTGGGGCCACCATCGAAAGCCCCTTGGGGCCGCTTGACGTGTGGACCACGCACCTGTCCCATGGGTTCGACCAGAGTGCGTTGCGGGTCCGTCAGCTCCGCCAGATTGGAGCGACAGTGGCTGCGCATCGCGTGCGTGTGGCTGACCCAGACCGGTTCCCGCCTGTGCTCGTTGGTGACCTCAACGCGGTCCACGACTCTGACGAGATTCGCATGCTGACTGGCCGGTCCGAGCCGTCGGCGCCTGGCCTCGTGTTCACCGACTGTTGGGAACACGTTGGCGCCGGCTCTGGGGTCACGTACTCCAGTGATAACCCATACGTGAGCGACTCGGCATGGCCCCAACGCCGTTTGGATTACGTGATGGTGGGCTGGCCGCGGCGGCGCCCTTTGGGTAACCCGATCTCAGCCGAACTGTTCGGCCAGCGAGCGCTTGACGAGGTCGTGCCCAGCGACCATTACGGGGTTGTCGCCGAGCTTGTGGGGTCATCCCAGACGTGAACACTGCCGACAGTTCAGACGAGGTCTTGGGTCCACCGGTCCAGATCGCTTACGCCGTCAACGACGCCGCCGAGGCCGCGGCCATGTGGGTGAAGCGTTTCGGTGCGGGGCCGTTCTTCATAAACGAACACATACCGGTGACTGATGTCGTGTACCGGGGTAAGCCCGGCGTCTTCGATCACACCTCGGCCTACGGGCAATGGGGCGAGATCATGGTGGAGCTGGTTCAAGACCACGGCGTCGGCGAGAGCGCCGTCCGAGACATGTACGCGCCGGGAAAAACCGGGCTGCATCACGTGGCTTACATCGTCGAGGACCTCGCGGCCACGACGCAGTTGCTTGGCGAATGGGGGTATCCGCTGGCCATGGCCGCCACGGCTGGCACGACCCGTTTCCATTTCGTGGACGCCCGAGCACACCTTGGGCACTTCCTGGAGCTCTACGAACCCAGCGATGGCCTGCTTGGCTTCTACGCCATGGTTCGGGATGCCGCCGCTGGCTGGGACGGTTCGGATCCACTCCGGGGCCGGTAGCGCCAGCAGGAAGGCTCAGCGCCACGCTTTTGGTCGGCGGTGATACTGCACCCTCAACGGGCGTGTGGGGGTTATCGACGACCGAACAGACCGCGTGCGGTTCGCCGGGTCGCTTGTGTCCAGCGTTCTGAAGCGTGGCTCCGTGGTGACCGACCGGGTAGCTGGGGTGGCGTCGGTCGGTCCCAGCCACGTTCTGGTCCAGTTGTTGTCGTTGTGTGTGACAAGACAGTACTTGCGGCTTAGTTGAAGCGAACGGCGTCGAGTGCGAAGCGCGACTCGGCGAGTTCTTTGACCGCTGCGCCGGAGGAACGGAGGTCCTGGTGGTGGTTCCAGCGAGCCAAGAGAGTGCGGAAGCGGGTTTCGTCGAGCACGGTTGCTGATGGCATTTGGGGTCCTTCGATGGGAAAGAATGGCTGCGCACCCTGCGCAACCTCGATGATTTCAGTATGAACCAGAACCGACCGCACGTGGCACTGAATAGTGGGCTATCAAGGGTCTGATACAGTAGATAGCACTGTGATAGACGAGATTGACAGACGAATCATCCGAGAGCTTCAGGCCAACGGCCGATTGTCCCATCGAGACCTTGGCGCTCGCGTAGGGCTCAGCCCCAACGCGACCGGTGTGCGCGTGTCCCGACTTCTCGAAGATGGAGTGATTTCAGGCATCCATGCCCGTGTCAACCACGCGGCGTTGGGCAGGACGCTCGAAGCAACCGTGGACTGCTGGATGGAGACGCGCGAAGACGAGCAGTGGGCTTTGTTCGCGGAGTTCGTGGCACAAGAAGAACGCATTCTGGATGCGGTTCACATCACCGGCAAGGTCGACTACCGGCTCCGGGTAGTTGTTGCCACCCCCGAAGAACTGGACGAGCTCTTAACCGACCTCAAACGCAACGCCGGCATCGCTGAGACCGACACCCGCCTCGTCCTGCGCCGCTACCCGACTGGGGGCGACCCCCAGGCATCGCAGCTTAAGTGAGGGCGAGGAGTCGGCCCACCAACCGGGCGGCTTCGCCGCCTTCTTCGATGGCGAGGTCGATGGCGCTGGTGGTGTGTTGGCCCTCAACGAGGAGACGGCATGCTTCGGTCGTCGCCGCGGAGGATCCGCTGCCAGGCTGAGCCGCTGCTGATCGGATCTGGTCGAGGCGATCGATGGCGCTGGTCAGCAGTTCGGGGGAGTACTCCCACGATTGCGACCATGGGCGGTCTAGCAGCATCAGCCGGATGGCCTCGGGCTGCCAGGTTTCGAGCAGCTCGCGCAAGAACACCAGGTTGCCGGTGGACTTTGCCATCTTTTCGTCGTTGACCTTCACGGTGCCCATGTGCATCCAGGCGCGTGCATAGGGGGAGACGCCGGTTGCGGTTTCGGCCATGGCGGATTCGTAGACGTGATGGGGGAAGCAGAGGTCTTCGCCGCCAGCGTGAATGTCGATGGCCAGGCCCAGGATTGAGGTGGCCATGGCTGCGCACTCCACGTGCCACCCGGGCCGGCCTTCGCCAAAGGGACTGGCCCAACGGGGCTCGTGCTGGCCGGACGGCTGCCAGACCACAGCGTCGAGGGGGTGTTCTTTGTGGGGGTTGTCGGGGTCGCCATGAGCGGCGCCATGCGCTTCGATAGCTTCTTCTTCGGAGATGCCGGCCCGCTTGGCCATGTCTTTGCCGCGGAAGTAGACCGAACCGTTGGCTTCGTAGGCGGCACCGTTTTCTTTGAGCGCCAAGATCATGAAGATGACGTCGTTGATGTAGTCGCGAGACAGCGGTTCGAAGCCGGGCTTGCGCACTCGGAGTTTTCGCATGTCGTCTTCGAACTGGTACAGCCATTCGTTGGCCAAAATCTGCCACGGCTGATTCCGACGGCGCGCTTCCGCGAGGAGGTCGTCGTCAACGTCGGTGATGTTGCGACACACCTCCATTTGTGAGCCAACGTGGTCCATGACGCGCCCCAGAGTGTCTACCCACACAAACGTGAACGCGTGCCCGAGGTGGGTGGTGTCGTAGGGGGTAATGCCGCAAACGTACGTGCGAAGGCGGTGGAGCGGGGGCAGGGCTTTGTCGCCCAGGATGAGCTGCATGGGGTGTCCTGTCAGACCGAACAGTGGTATTCGTGGTGTGAACTGATGCTACCGATGCCGTGCTGGGCAGTTGCCATTGCCCGGCAGGTCAGGTCCGCTAGAGGCCGGTGGCTGGCTTCCCAGCGAACTTGGATTGGTCTACCGAGACAGGGTCGCTGACCTTTTGGACGTCGGCTGTCCAGCCCCAGGCGCTGATGATGGCAAGCGTGTCGAACCGCCATGCACCATCGGGGTCGAGTCGCAGCGTGCCCTCGTAGCGCCCGCCCTGGATGCCAACCGGGCGGGTGGTGGTGAAGTACGCCGTCAATGAGGCTGTCGTGGCGTCGTCCCCCACCGAGATAGCGACGTTGGTGGCATTGTGGCCCCCAGCAATCAT
>JAUIIS010000110.1 GCA_030431575.1 Acidimicrobiia bacterium
CGGGCCTCACTCACGTTGCCGCCACCGTGCTGAACCTGCTGGGCTTCCAAGCACCTGACGACTACCAACCCTCCCTCCTGTCGTTCCCCTAAGGGGTCAGACGGACCAGAGCTGCGCAGGAATTACCCGCGCACCGCGGGATCCGGGAGCCGTTCGGAGGTGTAGTCGGCGGCTTGGCCGACGGGGCGTCCAGCTAGCCAGTCGGTCAGCATGGCGTTGACCACCTCAGGGGCCTCTTGTTGCACCCAGTGGGAAACATCGTCGAGGTAGCGAATGGTCAAGTCCTCGACGTGTGCGTCGGTGCCATGGGTTGTCTCAATGCCCAGTGCTTTGTCTTCGACACCCCACACCAGCAACGTTGGGATGTCGATGACCGGCAAAGGCTCCCTACGGAGCGGTATGGCATTACGCAAAGCTGACCGGTAGTAGTTGATCATCGAACGTAGGGCGTTTGGCCGTTGCGCGTTCTGCCGGTACACGTCGGTTACCTCGGACGGGAAGCGAGTCTTGTCGACCGCCATCTCCCGGAAGGCATCTGCAATAGGCGCGGCGTCTTTGCGCAACAACAACCATTCGGGCAGACGCGGAATCTGGAAGAAGAACACATACCAGCTCTTGCGAAGCTGCCGGAAGCGTTGAAGCTCTTTGCGGAACACCGCCGGGTGCGGCACGTTCATGATGATGAGCTTGCGCAACGGGCGGACCTTGCGGATCGCGAACATCCAGGCAACCACGGCTCCCCAATCGTGTGCCACCAGCACTGCATCGTCGCGGCCACTCACGTCGATCAGCGCGGCAACATCTTCAAGGAGAACGTCCAGGGCGTAGTCGCCAACCGAACCGGGTTTGTCGCTAGCCCCGTAACCACGCATGTTCGGTGCCCAAACCTCATACCCCTCAGCGGCCAACAAGGGAATCTGGAACCGCCACGAAAACGCAGACTCCGGGAACCCGTGCAGCAGCAGAGCGAGGCCTTTCGGCCCGCCCCGGTTGGTCACCGACACTTCCAGGTTGATGCCGTTGACCGCTACCCGCTCATATATCAGAGGATCCATGGCCCGAGACTACATCGGCCACAAACGGCCCCTCCGCCAGCGTCTTGTAGGAACGCTAGGAGTCCAAACGCCCTTTGAGCACCACAACGCCCGAGCTTTGTGGACCGCCGCCCTCTTCTTGGAGGGTCACGGTGATGATCGGGTAGTCCTCGGCATTAACACCTGCCCAAAGCTTGATGTCGGCGTCGCCGCCACGCATATGGAAGGTGCCAATGGTGACACCGTCAGTGTCGTTGCGCACCCAGCCCTGGTAGTAGGTACCGGGTTCGGCAGGCGCCAAGCCCTCGACCTCAAGAATGACTCGAAGCCCCGATGCCGTCTCTTCGATCTCGGCCACGGCGGACGCAGCGGGGGCAAGCTCGGTGGCCGCCAGCTCGACTCTGGTTGGATCCTCACCAGCGAACAAAAGCGCTATCGCAATCCCCGCCATGAGAAATAGCCCCGCTACTGCACCCACCGGGATCAGGTAACGACGGTCGCGTTTGGTGAACGTGGGCTCGGTGTCGAGCTGGGCCTCGTGGACTTCTGCGGCAATGTTGCGCATGATGGCGGCCTCGACATTGTCGTCGAGCGGGGCCCAAATGGCCTTGTTCGCCAAGAGATCGTCAAGCGCGGCAGCAACCTGCGGGTCTTGGGCCGGAGGCCCACTGGAGTTAGGGAACTGTTCAGTCATGACGAAGGATCACCCCCCAATACGTCTGGGAGGCCGTCCTGGTTCGCGGGGAGCAGATGAGCTAGCGCCGCAGCCAACCGGCGGTGCGCACGATGCGACCGAGACTTGACCGTCCCCAAGGCAATGTTCAACCGCTCAGCAATCTCGGGGTGCGTCAACCCGCCAAAGTGACTGAGCTGCACCACAACACGTTCTTCGATAGGCAGGTCGTCAACCGCTTGACGA
Organism: Acidimicrobiia bacterium; assembly: GCA_030431575.1. Lineage (GTDB taxonomy): Bacteria > Actinomycetota > Acidimicrobiia > Acidimicrobiales > UBA8592 > JAUIIS01. Next base: position 1,954 of record JAUIIS010000110.1, read on the forward strand.
ACCTCGAAGATCTCCCACGTTCGCTCAAACGACAAGGTCGTGACTGGTTGGTCTACCTCGGGGCCATGACCACCGCGGGTAGGGCGAGACTCGGCCCGAAGCGCGTCGATCGCTGTCCGACGCGCGATGGAATACAGCCATGGGGCCAGATCGCGGTTTCGGTCGAACGACGAAGCGGCTCGCCACGCCTTGGTGAACGTCTGCTGGACAACCTCAGCTGCCAATTCTGGGTCGCCCACGATGGAACGGGCAACGGTTGTGACAGCGCCGCCGTAGCGCTGATACACATCGCGCACCGCCTCAGGGTCACCGGCCCGGAACCGGTCGAGAAGTTGATCCATTCCCCTTGAGTCTGGCCCGGTTGCACCTCGATGAGGGTGATCGGCTCAAGCAATCTGCGGCCCGCCCATAGCCCGCCGCAATTTTTCTCAACTTCTTGGGAACCAAACCCTTCGGTGTTGCGTGTGTTGTGCGGGCAGGGGGCGAGCAGCAGTCTGTTAGCAGCCCGTTGTGACGTCCCTTTCCCTCCCTCCCATTACGTATGAGGCGTCACTGCTACCCCCTCCAGCGGTGGCGCCTCGTCGCGCATGGCCCTGGTCATGCCCCTCACCTCCAAGTAACACTTTCCTGGGCCCACCGGGTCGCCGCGTACTACGGTGGCTGGCAATGAAGTGGAGTATCCGCGCGGCATGCCAGGACGACATCGCTGCGATGCAGCGAGTCGAAGTAGAGGCCGGCGAACGTTTCCGAGACATCAGCCTCGACAGCATTGCCGATGACGAACCGCTCGGGACTCGCGAGCTAGCAGAACACGTCCGGCATGGCACTGCTTGGGTAGCAGTAGCAGACAAGCCTGCCGCCGAGAGCATCGTTGGCTACGCCACAGCTTCGCAAGTTGATCGAGAAGGTCACCTCGACCAAGTCAGCGTGTCCACCTCCGCTGCCGGCCAAGGCATTGGACTCGCGTTGATCTGCGAAGTGCACGAGTGGGCCAAAGCCCAGGGATTCACCGAGGTAACGCTCACCACCTTTGCCGAGGTCCCCTGGAACGGGCCGTACTACGAGCGTTTGGGGTATGTGCCCATGAGCGAGACTGCTCTAGGACCCGAACTTGCAGCAATCCGCGAGCAAGAACGTCAAGCCGGACTCGATGTGACCCCGCGGCTGGCGATGCGCTGCCCGCTCGACAAGTAGCCCGCGTGTCTTGGCAGTTCTGGGTTGACCGCGGAGGCACCTTCACCGACATCGTGGCCCGGCGCCCCGACGGCACCACCATCACCCACAAGTTGCTGTCGGACAATCCCGACCGTTACCCCGACGCCGCTCTCCAAGGGATCCGCGACCTTCTCGGACTTGGGCCCGCGGAGTCATTGATTGGGGCACCCATTCACTCAGTGAAGATGGGGACCACCGTGGCCACCAACGCGCTTCTCGAACGGCAGGGAGAACCAACGCTGTTGGTGACCACGGTCGGGTTTGGCGACGCCCTTCGCATCGGTTACCAGGCCCGACCCGATCTATTTGCCCTCGACATTGTTCTCCCCGAAATGGTGTACAGCGATGTCCTCGAAATCTCCGAACGCATCGGCGCCGACGGCGCAGTACTTGAACCGCTCAATGTCAACATCGCACAGGCCGGACTCGCGGCCGCTTTCGACAGCGGCTACAGGTCAGTAGCCATCTGCCTCATGCACGGGTACCGGCACCGCCAACACGAAATCAAGTTGGCCGAGGCTGCCCGCCGCGTCGGCTTCACCCAAGTGTCAGTCAGTCACGAAGTAAGCCCGCTCATGAAGCTGGTTTCACGTGGCGATACCACGGTGGTCGATGCCTACCTTTCGCCAGTGCTTCGCCGCTACGTGCGCACCGTCGCCGACGCGCTAGGGCCCGAACCAGCACTGACCTTCATGCAGTCCAACGGAGGCCTCACCAACGCCCACCGCTTCCAGGGCAAAGACGCGTTGCTGTCGGGCCCTGCTGGCGGTGTTGTGGGGATGATTCGCACGGCCGAAGCCGCCGGGTTCTCAAAGCTGGTGGGCTTTGACATGGGTGGCACGTCCACCGACGTGTCGCACTATGCCGGCGACCTTGAGCGCACCTACGAGACCGAAGTTGCCGGTGTCCGGGTACGCGCGCCCATGATCCATATTCACACCGTTGCTGCCGGGGGAGGTTCGGTCCTGGCCTTTGATGGCGCCCGGTTGCGGGTGGGGCCGACCTCAGCCGGGGCCTTTCCGGGTCCAGCCTCCTACGGCAATGGCGGTCCGCTGGCTGTCACCGACTGCAACGTTGTGCTGGGAAAGCTTGTGCCCGAGTTCTTCCCCATGGTCTTTGGGAGCGAGGGCAACCAACCGCTCGACGTGACCGCTGCGAAAAAGGCATTCGCAGAGCTGGCACGGTCGGTTCGGGAGGCAACCGGCGGCGAACACACGCCCCAATCGCTCGCGGAGGGTTTCCTGGCCATCGCGGTCGAAGCTATGGCCAACGCCATCAAGAAGATCTCGGTCCAACGCGGCTACGACGTCGGCGAGTACGCGCTGGTCTGCTTTGGAGGCGCGGGCGGCCAACACGCATGCCTCGTCGCAGATCGGCTTGGGATCTCCAGCATTGTCATCCACCCCCACGCAGGGGTCCTGTCGGCATACGGCATTGGGTTGGCCGACATACGCCACGTCCTCGACCACCCCGTGGAGGCCGAGCTCACCCAAGCAGCTCTGGCTGACCTTGCGCCGGTATGGCTCACCCAGGAGCGCAGCGCTCTCGATGCACTGATTGAGCAGGGCGTCGCCGAAGCCCAAGTAGCCATCGTCCGCCGGCTGGCCTTGCGCTATCGGGGCTCAGACACCGCGCTGTGGGTAGATGCCGGCGACCTTGCGCAGCTTCGCGAGTCGTTCGAGGATACCCATCGGGCCAGGTTCGGGTTTGTTTCGCCCGCAGCGACCATCGTCGTCGAGTCCATCCAGGTTGAAGCCATTGGAGCCAACGATGCGCCGACCACCACGTTGGCGCCAGACCAGCCCAAGGGCAGATCACTTGGCGAATTCGACGTCACCATGGCTGGTCAGACCAGGCCCACACCGTTCTGGCGACGGAGCGACCTTGTTCCAGGGTCACCTGTTGTTGGACCCGCCGTGATTGTGGACGACACCTCCACCACCGTGGTGGAACCAGACTGGAGCGTCGAAATATCGGTAGCCGGGGATCTCATCTTGCAACGAGTCAACGCGCCCGCAGCTACCGCCGACGTGGCCGTCACGGTCGACCCAGTTCAGCTGGAAATCTTCAACAACCTGTTCATGAACATCGCCGAGCAGATGGGGTTGGTGCTGGAGAACACCGCCGTGTCCGTGAACATCAAAGAACGCCTGGACTTTTCCTGTGCGGTCTTTGACCCCGACGGCGAACTCATCGCCAACGCACCGCACATGCCGGTGCACCTCGGATCGATGAGCGAATCGGTGAAGTCCATCATCGACATGAACCCCACCATGGAAGCCGGCGACGTCTACGTCATGAACGCGCCCTACAACGGTGGCACGCACCTCCCTGACATCACCGTCATCAAACCCGTCTTTGGCGACCAGCTGTCACCTCTCTTCTATGTGGCGTCACGCGGTCACCATGCAGACATTGGCGGCACGGTGCCTGGTTCTGCGCCGGCGCATTCCCGCACGGTCGAAGAGGAAGGTGTTCTTCTCGACAACATCAAACTGGTCGAAGCCGGCGTCTTCCTCGAAGACCACATCACCGAAATCTTGACCACTGCGGCGTTTCCTGCCCGCAACCCCGCACAGAACGTTGCCGATCTCAAAGCACAGGTGGCAGCCTGCGAAAAAGGCGTGGCCGAGTTGTTGCGGGTGATTGACCACTACGGGCTAGACGTCGTGCACGCCTACATGGGTCACGTCAAAGTCAACGCCGAAGAAGCAGTACGCAAGCTGGTTGCCCAACTCGAGCCGTGCTCGTTCATTGCACACACAGACGACGGCTACCAAGTGGCCGTGCGGATCACGCCCGACCACGCCACCAGAACCGCCACGGTGGACTTCACTGGCACCAGCCCAACGCACCCCGGCAACGCCAACGCACCCGCCGCCGTCTGCCATGCCGCCGTGCTCTATGTCTTTCGCTGCCTCGTTGACGACGACATCCCGCTCAATGCAGGTTGCATGGAACCCCTAAACGTGGTGTTACCACCGTCGTCCATGATCAACCCCGACTACCCCGCGGCGGTGTTTGCCGGGAACGTCGAAACCTCGCAGCTCATCGTTGACGCCCTCTTTGGGGCCCTCGGCACGTGCGCGGCCTCTCAGGGGACCATGAACAACGTCATCTGGGGCAACGACACCCACCAGTACTACGAGACCATCTGCGGTGGGGCAGGCGCCACCGCCACCGCTTCGGGTTGCTCGGCCGTGCACACCCACATGACCAACTCGAGACTCACCGACCCCGAAGTTCTCGAATGGCGATTTCCGGTAGTGCTCGAAGAATTCTCGGTCAGAAAGGGCAGCGGCGGCGAAGGGTTCAACCCAGGTGGCGATGGCGTGCGCCGGCGAGTGCGGTTCAACGAAGCCATGGAGTTGAACATCTTGTCGTCCCGAAGGCTGGTCTCGCCCTACGGCCTGGCAGGTGGCGGCGCCGCCGCTACGGGTAGCAACCGCATCATTCGCCGTGACGGGACCGTAGAAGAATTGGACGGGAACGCCTCTGCCAACGTTGGCCCCGGCGATGTCATCGAAATCCAAACCCCCGGCGGCGGAGGCTTTGGAGTGCCTAAGGGGTGAGGGACCGGCTGGACCCGAACCCTGAACGAACGATCGGCCAACCTGCGGCAACCACCATGGCCAACGCCGCTACCCCAGCCCAATGGCTGAGGGCATGGAAGCTGGACCATTCGACCGCGGCTCCCGACACCAGCCCAGCACTCGCGCCCGCGCCCACCATCAACAAGTCTGCCGCGCCCTGGACCGCGACCCGAGTGTTGACATCGAACGAATTGGTGAGCAGCGAGCTTCCGGCGATAAGCCCGCAGCTCCAGCCCACACCAATCAGAAAGAGTCCCACGAAAACCCCAGCCGAGTCTTCGGGATCGGTGTGGCTGGCCATCTCGGCGCCGGTGAACAACAGAACGCCGCCGGTGGCGATCATGATGTGGGTGCCGACCCGGTCAACAAGCCAGCCCACTACCGGCGACAACGCATACATGCCCAAGATGTGAACTGAGATTACAAACCCGATGATGCGGAGTTCGTGGTCGCCATCTTTCATATGCAGCGGGGTCATAGTCATTACGCCGACCATGACGGCCTGCCCCAGCATCATGGCAAACACGGCGATCCGGGCCGTGGGGACGGCCCAGAGTTGGGCGAAGGCTTGCCGCACCGGAGCACGCTTCGTGTGCTTGCCGTCGAGACCAGCGGTCTTGACCCCATGAGTGGGTCGGGGTGAAGCAACCGGTCCACCGCAAACCCGGCGAACACAAACACCAGGAAACTCAAGATGTACGGGCCCGCCAGCTCGGGCAGACCTAGCTGTTCGGCAACCCAACCCGCTGGCCCCAATGCCAACGTGGGGCCCAACACGGATCCAATAGTTCCGGCCCACACCAGAAAGCCAATGGCTCGAGCCCGACCGTCAGGCGGTGCCAGATCGGCTGCGGCGTATCGAGCAGCCAGGTTGGTGGCGTTGCCGACCCCGATGCCCAGGATGCCCAGCACCAGAAGCGGGTAGAAGCTCAAGACCGCTGCCGCGAACGCGCACGCTGCTCCCCCAGCAGCCACGATCCACCCAAGACGGAGGCCTGGCCGGCGCCCGTGTCGAGCCATGTACTCGGCCAAAGGCACCGTGGTGATTGCGCCACCAAGGCTGAGGCAGGCAGCGGCAAGGCCGGCCAGGGTGTCGGAGCCGGTGATGTCCTCGGCTAAAACAGCGACGGCGGCAAACCCGCCTGCCATGCCCATACCTGCCGGAACCACCGAAGCCAACAGAACCCGAAGGGTGCGTCGCTGCAACACCACATGATCTACATCTACGAGCGTGTCGGTATCTGGCCCCTCTGAATGCACGCCAGGCACGCTAGCCGCCAAGACGTCTCAGGAGGTCGTCGACGTATCAGCGGCGGAGCAGCATCGGCGCAGCCGCTGTGGCCTTAGAACAGGGAGTCTTGGACGGTGAGGGCATCGGGTTCGTGGGTGCCAATGTCGAGGGTGACCCCAAAAAGTTGGGCAATATCGGCGACAAAACGGTCGGATGTCCCCGGTTTGGTAAGTACGACCATGCGGCCACAAACACCCAGTACCTCAATGTGATGCGCCCCCGAATCGAGGCGCAGCGGGTACGGGTGCAGGCCGTCCCAAAGATCGCTTTCGCTGCCCGGGAACGACCACGAATGGCTAGTCGCGGTGAGCCGGCTGTCACCTAGTGCCTCGACCACCTCAGCCACCTTTGGTTGCTGGCTGGCCAGCAGCGACTCAAGTTGTTCATCGGGTCGAGGTGACGCCATCCCGCCGAGCTTGCGTCCAATGGAGACCGACTGGGCTATGTCGAGCTGCGAAGTAACAGCGTCTTCAACCACGCGGACCGCAAAGCCGTCAGCTGCCTCGGCCACCAACGTGGCACGCCACGCACCTTGCTCGGTCAGACGCTTCTGCGTCCTGGTCTCGGTGCTGGTCCCAATCTTGAGCGACCCATCCCGGAACGCGGCGAGATACAGCACGTTCGGACGGCGCAAGTGCTCGACGATGTCCGGGTCGAGTTCGGCCTGGCCCCGGGTGTGGGCGTGGTGCAGGTTAGAAGCAAACGTGGCATCGACAATGGTGCATTGGGTGCACTTCCTACTTCCACGCTCGGGACTGCGGTCACAATCGTGGTAGTCGCCCTGCCCAGCACGAAACGGCACATACCCCAGGCAACGGCGCGGCGACGACGGCGACGCCAGGTAGTTGAGCTCAAGGCCCACCAGCGGCGCCAGCCACGACGCCTTCTGGCCAGGCTTGGCTAGGCGCACCTGCGCCTCGCCGCTTGCCCAGCTGACACCAATCACCACACAGGCGCCTTCGATACTGGTGTCGGGGGCGGTCTCGACGCTCATCGCAGCGCAGCATAGGGCGTGGTTTGCAAACGACTCACGCAATGGGCGCCAGGCCGTCTACGATCGGCTGTCGTGTTCGCACCTTCGGTCGTGCAGACACGTCATAGACGGGTGACGAAGTCACCCACTTCGGAGGCACCCATGGCAGAGCTCAACAAGTACTCGTCACGCATCACCCAACCCGCAAGCCAAGGCGCATCGCAAGCCATGCTGTTTGCGACTGGCCTTACCCGAGCAGACATGGACAAAGCCCAAGTAGGCATCGCCGCCTGCTGGTACGAGGGCAACCCGTGCAACATGCACCTCGGTCAGCTAGGCGACCAGGTGAAACAAGGCGTGACCGAAGCTGGCCTCATTGGTATGCGCTTCGACACCATTGGCGTCTCCGACGGCATGTCCATGGGAACCGACGGCATGAGCTACTCGCTCCAAAGCCGCGACCTCATTGCCGATTCCATCGAAACCGTCATGGCCGCCCAGTGGTACGACTCGCTGATCGCAATCCCTGGCTGTGACAAGAACATGCCCGGGGTGGCAATGGCCATGGGGCGTCTCGACCGTCCCGCCATCATGGTTTACGGCGGCACCATCCGTGCTGGCAAGGCTGTGATTCAAGGCAAAGAAGAAACCCTCGACGTGGTCTCTGCCTTCCAAAGCTACGGCCAGAGCCTCGCCGGAACCATCACCGAAGACGAACGGCTCACTATCGTGGCCGAGTCTTGCCAGGGTGCGGGAGCTTGCGGCGGTATGTACACCGCCAACACTATGGCTTCGGCTCTCGAAGCTATGGGTCTCACGCTGCCTTACTCGTCGTGCACGCCTGCCGAGGATGCCGACAAGGCCGACGAGTGCATCCGCGCCGGCCACGCGATCTTGGGCCTGATGGAAGACAACCTCACACCCCGCCGGATCGTGACCCGCGCCTCTTTGGAAAACGCAATGGTGCTCACCATGGCATTGGGTGGTTCCACCAACGCCGTTTTGCACCTCATTGCCATCGCTCGTGCATTCGAGCTTGAGCTCACCATCGACGACTGGCGAGAAACCGCTAGCCGCGTTCCGCTGTTGGCAGACCTCAAGCCATCTGGCAAGTACGTCATGGAAGAACTCCATGCCGTTGGTGGCGTGCCCGGCGTCATGCGCTACTTGCTGGACAACAACTATCTCGACGGCGACCAGATGACAGTCACCGGCAAGTCGCTCGGCGACAACCTCGAGTCGCTCGACGGCCTCGCCATTGGTCAAGAGATCGTGGCGCCCCTGGAATCTGCCGCCAAGGCCCAGGGCCATATCTCAATCCTGCGCGGCAACCTAGCCCCCGGCGGTGCGGTCGGAAAGATCACCGGCAAACAAGGCCTGCGTTTCGAGGGCCCCGCCCGAGTGTTCGACTCCGAAGAAGACATGCTCGAAGGTCTCGAACAAGGCCGCATTACCTCGGGCGACGTCATCGTCATCCGCTACGAAGGTCCACGCGGCGGTCCGGGGATGCCAGAGATGTTGACCCCAACTAGCGCGCTCGCTGGCGCCGGTTTCATCGACGATGTGGCGCTCATTACCGACGGCCGGTTCAGCGGTGGTAGCCACGGCTTCATCGTGGGTCACGTGGTGCCAGAAGCCCAAGATGGTGGAACCATTGCCTTGGTCCAAGATGGCGATGTCGTAACCATCGACGACGAGACCCATGTCATCAACGTCGATGTCTCCGACGAAGAACTCGCCACGCGCAAAGCAGCATGGACGGCGCCACCGTTCAAGGCGACTTCGGGCACGCTCTGGAAGTACATCAAGCTTGTCGACGATGCCAGCCACGGTTGCGTAACCGACGGCCCCTAGTGGCCACGGCCTACCGCTTCGGCGCTGGCCTAGGAGGCGTAGGCCTCG
>JAUIIS010000111.1 GCA_030431575.1 Acidimicrobiia bacterium
CTGGACCGCTCAGCAATACACCGCCTGGACCATCGAAGCAATGAACCAGGGCCTGGCCTTTGTGGTGCCGTCTCGTCACAAAGGCGAGCCAGTGTTTAGGTTCTGCTTTGTGAACCCCCGCACCACAGTGGCCGACATTGAAGCCGTTATCGCTGCCCTCTAGCGGGCCGCAGTGGCCTCGATCTCAAACATCAGCGGCGCCATCGCCAGCCGGGTGACCCCAAGCAGTGTCATCGGTGGCTGCACCTGAGCAGCGCCGAAACGGGCACCAAGCACGTCAAAGTTTGCAAGGGCTTCGTCGACGTCAGTGGCGTAGATGGTGAGCCGGACAACATCGGCGAGCCCCATGTCAGCTGCCTCAAGGACTGCCTCGAGGTTGTCGAGGGCTAGCGCTATTTGGCTGCGCATGTCGCCCGCGTGCTGCGGGCTCCCTTCGGCATCGACCGAGGTTTGCCCGGCGCAAACCAGCTGTTGGGTCACGGCGTCGAGCTTCTCGGCTTGGTTGTACCCAAAGTTCAGCGACCATGGCCAAGGGTTTACTGCTGTGCGATCCATGTTTGCTCCATATCGGCACCGCTCGGTGCCTCACGTTGACTGTGGAACTCACTATGACCGCCCCCAACGACAACCCCCTGTCGGGGTTTCGAGAAAGTTCTTTGCGGTTGTCGTCACGCCTCGTGAAGCGGCGCACCGCCAGCGCGTCTAGTGGAATAGTCCGGGACTCTCAAGAGCCCACGGAATGCACTCGATGAACTGCGCAGGATCTCGCTCTTCGGCTTTCTCGCCCGTGAGCATCGCATTGGTTATTCGGTCGGCCCGAAAGGACCGAGCACCATGCCGCAGCCTGCACCAGCCAACCAGAAACCAGGCCTCATCCAGTGACACAACCCCGATAGGTTCGACTTCGCGTCTGGAGCTAGCGTCGTGACGGTCGGTGTAGTCGAACTCCACGACCAGCTGCTCTGCGATGGCTTGTTGCAGCACCATCGAGACCCCTGACCCCTCGGCTCGTTGCTGGCGCCGAAACCGGCGCACACGATCAGCCACGTCCCTGGTGGCCTCGCGGTCATCGGCCGACATGGCAGCAAGGATCTTGTTGCGGGCGGTGCGCCCCGAAGCTGCGAACGGCCCCGGGTTGTCTTGCAACGCCATCGCGATTGCGATCGCTTCGGTTGGCGTGAAGTTCATGGGCGGCAACGTCCGCGCCGGATCGATGCAGTATCCCCCTCGCCTTCCGGTCACACCTGTGATCGGCACCCCAGCTTCTTGGAGCGCCAAGACGTCCCGCTCGATCGTCCGCGTCGACACCTCATAGATGCTGGCCAGCTCCTGCGCCGTCCGATACCCCGGATTCGCCGCCCGTAACTCCTCCACAATCGCATAAAGCCGATCCGTCCGATTCACCTGTGCAGTATGCCTTGCCCAACACACCTCCACTGCCCTTGGACACTCCCGACCCGGTAGCGGCCACCCAAGACCACCGTCCGAAATGAGATGAGCTTGACCCGACCCCTGTAGTTTCCCAGCCCGAACCACAGCCCTCCGCCAACCTCTGAACGGGAAGCGGAAGTTCCGCAGCGCGGTCGAAGCAAAGGGGAGACCTCCCCGCGCCGAGAATATGCGCCAAGTGCGGCGCCCAAACTCGGCCGACGGCCGGTCGGCTGAGTGCACCTAACCCTCACGCTGGGTGAAAGCCCTAGGGCCTTTGGCCCAACGGGGTCCAACGGACCACCCGTGTTGGGCGTATCACCCCATATCGGTCGGGGTTGCCGTTCCGTACGTTTAATGACGAGGGAAAGCACTGACTGACCGGACGCAAGTGGTCGCAATGTCCAGTCATGAGCTAGAGCGAAACCGGCCCTCTGGTATTTCAACCCAACACCAAACGGTGAGGGGTCTGACGCACGAAAGGTCGGTTATCGATATGCGCACTCGTACCACAGGCATCATGACAATCTTCTTCTTGGTTCTCGGGGCATTCTTTGTCGCCGCCAGCCCAGCTTCGGCCGTTGAAGATGACTCCAGCAATGACATCGTTGTTGAAAAAGAGATCTCGAACGAGAAGGAACAAGAGAAGCCTTCCAAGAAGTACGTGACGGTTTGCCATTACAAGGCCAACCAAACCTTCCCCTACTGGGCAGCGTTGACCATCGAAGCAAGTGACCTCGACTGGCACCTCGCACAGGGCGACAAGCTCACCAAGGGTGGCTGCGACAACAAGATGGTCACCATCTGCAAGAACTACGAAGGTTCTTGGATTCTCAAGACCACTGATCCTGAGACCGCCAACTGGATGATCTCAACTGGTGTTGCCAAGACCGCTGATGCGTGCAAGGAAAAGCCAGAGCCCACACCTGAACCAACCCCAGAGCCCACACCTGAACCAACGCCCGAGCCCACTCCTGAGGTAACCCCTGAGGTTGTCCCAGAGCCCACACCGGTTGTTGAGTCAGTGGTCGAAGTTGTGGAAGAGGAAGTAGAAGAGGAAGAGGAAGTAGCTGCTGTGGAAGAAGATCCACAAACCGAAGCTGAAGTCCTCAACGAGACGGTTACCCGTAGCGAACTTGCCTTCACTGGCACCAACTCCAGTGACCTGGCTGGCTATGCCTTGGTTCTGCTCGGTGCAGGCTTCGCTCTGAGCATGGGCGCCAACCGCCTTCGCAAAGAAACCATCTAGTCCCTCTTGGGAAAGGGCCGAGGCCTTGACCCGACATAGGTAGCGAGTCGAAGATCTGGCCGAGGCACCTGCCTCGGCCAGTTTCGCGTTTTGGGGGTGTTGGCGGACTAGCTTTGTCGGATGGCAAGAACCCGGATGGCGGTTGCGGTCATCGGCTGCCTGGCGATGGTTGCCGCGTGCAGCCAAGAACCTGATGTTGCGGTTGCGTTTGACACGCCGCCGGAGCCCACGGTCGAGGCACAGCCCTCGCCTTCGCCGACTCCGGAGCCTTCGCCTACCCCTACTCCAGTGCCAACTGCGGAGCCGATAAATGAAGGTGCTTTGCTCTATTCGTTGCCTGGGGGCCATGGGCTCCTGAGCGCCGATGGCACTGCGACGGTCCTGGCAGACAGCGCCGATCTTGATTGGGTTGATGTGTGGCCCGATGGCCGGGTGGCTGGGATCCGGGGTCGAGAGCTTCTCGTGTGGACCGAGGGTGACGAGCCTCAGGCTGTGCCGTGTGCCTGCGTGTTTGCGTTCCCGTTGGATCAGGACGTCTTCGGGGTGACGCGATCTGGTGACGTGTCCCGGTTTGGGACCGGACTTGCCCGCGACAGCGACGAGGTGTGGTCTGCCAGTATTGGCAGCACGGGCCCGAACGATTTCTTGAGGTGGGTAGGCACGTCGTATGGGGGCGACGTCGTGCTGGTGTCGGGCGCCGAAACAGCGACGGTAGACCTCGTGGCGGCCGATGGGTCGGTGGAAGAGCTGTTGTTAGTTGAGGGCTACGCCGCAGAAGTGCCGCCAAGGCTCGGACCGAACGGTCAACAGCTTTCGCTGGTGGTTGAGGATCCGGCCGCGCCCTGCGACGGCACGCACGATGTGGTTGTGGCTGATCTTGTGACCGGCGAGGCGACTCCGATTGACGAAGTGTGGCCGGAGCTGCCTGATGGAGGGATGGCAGCGTCTGTGCAGGTCACATCGATGTCTTGGGCCGGAGATACGTTGTTCGTGAACGCGGTTGTGCACCAGCAGCTACCGGTTGACGGCGCCACAGACGAGCCCGGCGAGCAGTGCGCCGCGTGGAGTCCCGCCCTCTTTGCGTTCGACGGGTCGCAGTGGTCGCTGGCGGACAGCGGCCCCGTTGTGTCGGCGACGCCTCTGAATGGGTCGGCGAAGGCCTATGTGGTCCCGGACGAATCCAATACCGAGTTGGCTCCGGGTTCTGGCACGTTGTTCTGGGAACGGGGACAGGAGTCGGTCGAGGTTGCTGGTTCAACCGCGGTGGTTGCCTCGGCGCCCAGCACGGTGGTGGGCGACCTGGTCGCTACCACGCCATTGACGGCATCTGCCTCTGCCACCCGCGCCAGCTTGCTGCTTGCTGCCCAAACCGGATCGCCTCGCAACATTGCCGAGGCCGCTGGGGGCGGCTTTGGGTTCTCGTTTGACCCGGACTTGTTGGCCGACCCCACTGCCGACCCGGTCGAGTTCTGGGAGGGCCAGGCTGAATGCTGCGAGTTCCGCATTGCCGTTGTTGTGGACCAGCTTCTTCGCGTCGCTCCCCTACAGGTGTTGGACATTGACGGCGCTGTGGTGTTCGAGTGGCGCGAGCCTGACCCAGACGGATGGCGCATCGGCATCGACGCTTCTGGCGCCACCCGCTGGATTATCACTGGCGCTCCCTAGTCGGAGTTCTCGTGCCGCATGGTCGTCCACATCGGTGCATTGCGTTTTTTAGCACCCTGCTAGCGCATGGTTGAGCACTTCGCGCACGTCGGCCACGAGGTGAATGGTCATCGCGTCAAGGACCTCGTCAGGCACATCATCGAGGTCTGGCCCATTCCGTTCGGGCAAAATGACCGTGGTAATACCAGCCCGATGCGCTGCGAGCAGCTTCTGTTTGACGCCGCCGATCGGAAGGACGCTGCCTTGTAGCGTGACTTCGCCCGTCATGGCTACGTGGGGTTTTACCTTACGGTCGGTGAGCAGGCTGACGAGCGCTGTGGTCATGGTTATCCCTGCCGAGGGGCCGTCCTTGGGGACTGCGCCTGCGGGGAAGTGCACGTGGAATCTTTTGTTGGCGTCGTCGATGCCGAGTTCGGCGGCGTTGGCCCGGAGGAATGACCGGGCGATCTCGCCCGATTCCTTCATGACGTCACCGAGTTGCCCGGTGAGCGTGAGCCCAGGCTCACCATCGGGCACGACAGCTGCTTCGACAAAGAGCACGTCTCCTCCTGCGCCGGTTACGGCGAGGCCGGTGGCCACGCCGGGCGCATCCACACGTTGGCTGAGCTCTTCCCGTGGGATAGGGCGGCCAAGCCAGTCGCGTAGGTCTTCGTCGGTGACCCGGACGGGCGCCGCTTCGGGGTCGACGGCGATTTTGGTGGCTGCCTTGCGCAGGATGGTGGCCAGCTTGCGTTCGAGGTTTCGGACGCCAGCTTCCCGCGTCCAGTCGGCGGCCACTTTGGCCACGAGTTCGTCGGGGAGCAACACGTCGTTGTCGCTTAAGGCCATTTGTTTGCGAAGCTTGGGCACGAGGTGGCGCGACGCAATCACGGTCTTTTCGTCGTCGGTGTAGCCGTCGAGTTCAATAAGCTCGACCCGGTCTAGTAGCGGTGCGGGGATGGTGTCGACCCGGTTTGCCGTGGCCAGAAAGACCACATCTGAGAGATCTAGCTCGAACTCGAGGTAGTGATCTCGGAAGCTGTGGTTCTGTGCCGGGTCTAGGACTTCGAGCAGCGCCGATGAGGGGTCGCCTCGCCAGTCGGCGCCCAGCTTGTCTATCTCGTCAAGCAAGATGACGGGGTTCATGGCTCCGGCCTCGCTGAGGGCGCGAACGACGCGTCCGGGACGGGCCCCAACGTAGGTGCGGCGATGCCCACGGATCTCTGCTTCGTCGCGAATACCACCCAGGGCCATGCGGACAAAGGGCCGGCCTAGTGATGCCGCGATGGATTCACCCAGGCTGGTTTTGCCTACCCCCGGTGGGCCCACCATCGTCAAGATGGAGGCGTTGGGGCGCACGGTTTCGTCGGGTTGGTCGCGTTCGGCTCGGAGTTTTCTGACGGCGAGGTGTTCGACGATGCGGTCTTTCACCTCGTCGAGGCCGGTGTGGTCGGCGTCGAGGGTTTCACGAGCTTGGCCGAGGTCGAGGTTGTCGTCGACGCGTTGGCCCCAGGGGAGCTCGAAGATGGTGTCTAACCAGGTGCGGATCCAGGAACCTTCTTGGCTTTGCTCGCCTACTCGTTCAAACCGGTCGAGTTCGGTGGAGATGGCTTCGCGGGTCTTGGTAGAGATGGCGTCGCCTAGCTCATCGAGTTTGGCCCTGAACTCCGCGATCACGCTACTTGCGCCTTCGCCGAGCTCGTCCTGGATGGCGGCGAGCTGACGGCGCAAGAGCACCTCGCGTTGGTCGTTTTCAAGTGACGAAGCAACTTCTTCTCGAATGGTTTGGGCCACGGTCACTTCTTGGAGCGCTTGTTTGGCCCATGCAGTTGCCAACTCGAGCCGTTGGTCTACGTCGATGGTTTCCAGCAGTTCTACGCGTTGCAGTAGCGTGAGTTCTGGCCAGTAGGCAATGGTGTCGGCTAGTTCTGCGGCGTGGTCGACGGCGGGCAACGCTGTGGCCATCTGCGAACCGCCCAGACGTGCCAAAAGCGACTCGGCGACGCCGCGGTACGCCTCGGCAAGCGCTGGCGTGCGTTCGCTCAATAATTGTGCCACGGGCGTGGCGTTGACCCAAAGCGCCTCGCTGGTGCCCACGATGCCTGCACCAACAACGGCGCGGCTGGTGGCGCGGAGGGTGAGAGCGGGCAGCCCGTTGCGAAGCGTACCTCGATCTTCGATGCGGGCAATGACCCCAATGGTGGAGAAGCTGCCTTCGACCTTGGGCACTAAGACGATTTCGTTTTCGGTGGCTGCCTCAGCGGCAGCTTGAGCGGCCGCGCTTTCCAGCGCGACGGTGACAACCATGCCTGGAAAGATGACGCCAGCGGGTATGGGCAGCAGGGGAAGGGCTTGGGGGCCGGGGTTGGTGCTGGTTGCGTCGGTTGGTGGCTGTGCGTTCGGGTCGGCAGGGTTTGTTGCATGTGGGTCGGTGTTGGCCTGAGCCATGAGATCTTCCTTACCAAGAGTTGACTTCATGCTTAATTACATGATTACATCGCAATAACGCAAGAGTCCTTCTCTGCATTCCCGAAGCCTCACAATCCTCACGAAGCTCCCACTCCGCACCCGGCCATGACCTCAAACCATGCCTGCGGCCCACCAAGCGAAACGAGTATCTAGATGCCCACCCCACCCGAACTCACCAACGACGAAGCTGCGGCTTGGTTTGACAGCCGCCTACCCGACGATTGGTTCACGAACCTTCGTGCCGTTGTCGACCGCGACGAGATCCTCATTACCGGCACACTGGACAAGCCCACCGACACCAGCCTTGAACAGCTCGTCGACGACTTCCGCGAGCAAACCCGCGAACAACGGGTAGCCATCGCCCAAAAAGCGGAAGCCACATTTGAGCGCAAAGTCAGTTGGGGCGTCAGCTGCGCGGACACAACCGTGCTGTTCACCCACCTCGCCGTCCCCGTCATGACCCGACTTCGCAGCCGCGAACGGCACACGCTCGACACGCTGGTCGCCGCCGGCGTGGCCCGAAGCCGGTCCGATGCACTGGGCTGGTGTGTTCGTCTCGTCGCCGATCACGAAGGTGACTGGTTGGACGAGCTTCGCGAAGCCATCGAGAAGGTAGAGACGGTCAGAGCCAAGGGTCCGCAGTAAGGCACGCCGCCTTTAGCTCATCCTCACATTCGCTTTCGGTCGCCCTTATGTCGGATGAACCACGATGCAGTCATACCAAGCGAGAGCAACCAGCACGGGTGGTGCCCCCTCACCCATCCCGAAGACTGGACTTTCGCTAAGGCCCATATCGGGCCGCGAGCGATGCGGTGGAGTCCGCCCGATCCACCCATCGCTCGCTTCGCGTCTGCGCCCAAGAGCACCTGGGGAGCGGGACGCGCAACCAGCCCAGCTAGCTGGGCGGTGAAGACCTACTTGACGTCGTCGTAGGTGTTGATGCGGCGCAGCGCGGGCACGAAAGCGGCGAAGAACCCGGCGATGGCAATGGTGGCAACACCACCACCAGCAACAGCCCATGGCACGCCAACGGCGCGCGCCGCCACACCGCTCTCAAACGCCCCCAGCTCGTTGGACGCGCCAATGAACACGCTTTCCACCGCAGTAACGCGACCCAGCTGCTCGTCTGGGGTGGCCAGTGGCACCAGCGTTGAGCGGATGGTCATGGACACCATGTCCGCGGCCGAGGCAATCACCAACGAGATGAACGCCACGGTGTAGCTGCGGGTGATTCCCAAGGTGATGTGGAACAACCCAAACGTGGCGATTACCCCAAGCAGCGTGGGTCCGACGCGGCGAGTCACCGGTTTCCACGCCAGCACCAAGCCCATCAGGCCCGCGCCAATGCCTGGCGCGGCCCGCAGCCACCCGTACGCAACGTCACCAACACCCAAACGTTCTTCAGCGATTACCGGGATCAAGGCAATGGCTCCTCCGAACAAAACAGCGAACATGTCGAGCGCTATTGCGGAGAGCACGATTGGTGAACGGCGGATGAAGCGCAGGCCCTCGAGCGCTAGCTTCAGCGAAGGACGCTCCTTAATGCGGTTTGCTTCGACGGCGTAGCTAGTTCGCAGAATGAACGGAATGGATGCTGCGAAGAGCACCGCTACGACCATGTAGGCAAAGTCCGGACCCACGGTGTAGAGGTAACCCGACGCCACCGCGCCAACGATGCTGGAAAGCACCCGCGCCACTGCGGCCGACGCAGATAGTCGGGGAAGCAGATGACGTTCGACGACCAGCGGGGCAATGGCGTGACGGGCCGGAATGGCTATGGCGTCGGCTGCGCCAAACACCAGCGTGATGAGGTACAGCGGCCAGATCGCCGCGTCCGACCCGTTGGAGACGTCGCCCACATGACGGCTGTACACCACAAACGCGACAGCGCAGGCCACCCGACCAACGGTCATGACTGCGGTGACGTGGCGTCGGTCGAACCTGTCGGCCACATACCCGCTGACCATCACCAGCACCACCGCTGGCACGAACTGGAGCAGGCCGATGATGCCTATGGTGAGTGCGTCACCAGTGATGTCGAAGGCTTGTTTGAAGAGGACCGCGAGCATCAACGCAATGCCAGTGCTGGAGAACGCGCTAGAGATCAGGTAGCGCCGGACCCCCGGCATAGCAAGCAGGCCCGGATCAGTGTCGGGACTGGTCACCGGGCGACGCTACCAAGAACTGCCTGGGGCAGCACCACGCTTTCTCGCCTGCGCAGGGGAGCGACTTGTGTCGAAACTGACCCGGCCCGCGGACTCGTATAGGTTGCCCGGGTGACATCGGTCGACCAAACAACCCCGCAGCTTGACTCTCGGCACAGCTGGGTGATCACCGCTGCAGCGGCCACCTCGATGTTTGCTGTGTTTGGGGTCACGTACAGCTTTGGGGCCTTCTTCAACTCGATGAGCGACGAGTTCGGCGTGGGCAGCGGACAAACCGCGTTCTTCTTCTCGGCCACCGTTTCGCTGTCGTTCATTTTGGGTTTGTTCACCGGCCGCTGGGCAGACCGGGTGGGGCCGCGTCCGGTGCTTCTTGCGGGCGCCGCGTCCATGTTCGTTGGGCTCCTCCTAACCGCGGCCACACCCAACATCTGGTTTGGGTATCTCACCTACGGCGTGGGCGTAGGGTTTGCCGTGGCGTGTGGGTACGTGCCCATGGTGGCCACCGTAGGCAGCTGGTTCGAGCGCAAGCGGGCCTCGGCGCTCGGTGTGGCCGTGGCCGGGATTGGCTTGGGAACCATGGTGGGCTCTCCCGCTGCGGCTCGACTGATCGAGGCCACTTCTTGGCGCACCACCTATGTGATCTTTGCCGTGATCTCTACGGCGCTGTTGCTGCTGGTGTCCACTGTGGCAGAGCATGGCCCCGCGGCTCAGCCAAGCGCCAAGCCCAAGTCGCTGCGGGAGCTGTTGGGGGAACGCGACTTCGTGATCTTGTACCTGTCCTCCATATTTGCCAGCCTTGCGCTGTTTGTGCCCTTCGTGTTTGTGGCCGACTACGCCGAGGATCGCGGCATCTCGTCGGTGAAGGCGGCGCTGCTGGTCGGCATTATTGGCGGAGCCAGCGTTGTGGGCCGGCTCGGTCTGGGCGCGCTGGCAGACCGCATCGGCGTCACCAGGCTGTACATCGGTTCGTTTGCCACCATGGCGATTAGCCACGCCATCTGGCTTGGGGCAGGCGACCGCTACTGGCAACTTGTGCTCTACACCGTTGTGTTGGGCTTGGGTTACGGAGGGTTCATTGCCCTCTCCCCTGCCGTGACCGCTGAAAGGTTTGGTCTTGAGGGCATCGGGGGCATTCTGGGGACGCTCTATACCGCGGCCGCCATTGGCAGTCTGATCGGTCCGCCAGCGGCCGGTGTACTGATCGACAACTTTGGCTACAGCACCGCCATCGCTGCCGCAGTCGGATGCAGCGGCATGGGGTTTCTCATCCTCATCCCCCTTCGCAGCGAGAACGCGTCTACCTGAATCCCTCGACTTCTTTGGCTTTCCCACATGACTGACGAACATCAAAATCTCGCATCGCTACTGCGGTCGGGTTACCAAGACTCCCTCGACCGCACGTTCTTGCTCACCCCAGCTGGCCAGCGCCTCACCTACGGCGATGTCTCCCACCAGGCCAACAGGTTCGCCGCGGTCTTGGCATCTCGTGGTGCCGGGCAAGACACCCGGGTCGTTGTAAAGACGGCCAAGAGTCCCGAGGCTGTTGCGTTGTATCTCGGCTGCCTTCAAGTTGGGGCCACCTACGTTCCACTCAATCCCGGCTTCACCCCTGCCGAGGTTGCGTTCTTTGTTGAGGACGCAGACCCAACCCTGGTTGTGTTCGACCCCGCAGATCCGCCAGCGCCAGGCGTCGAGAACCTCACCCTTTCTGCCGAGGGCACGGGCACCCTCGTCGGAGCAGCCACACAGGTCGAACCGTTACTCGACCACACCGCCACTGGCCCCAGCGACATCGCTGCCATGCTGTACACGTCAGGCACAACGGGCCGGTCCAAGGGCGCCATGTTGTCCAACCGCTCGCTTATGGCCAACGCTCGGGCACTTCATACAAGCTGGGGGTTCGGCCCCGCCGACGTGTTGTTGCATCCGCTTCCCATCTTC
>JAUIIS010000112.1 GCA_030431575.1 Acidimicrobiia bacterium
ACCGTGGCCAAAGCACTTGGCCACAGCACGAATGTGACGTCGTCGGTAAGCCGCCTTATCACCCCACGCGACCGGTGGAAAGACCTACTCGACCCTCGACCGCTCCTAAAGCGGTAGCAAGCAAAGCGCAGTAGCCGCTTCAGCCCCACGAGGAAACCCAGCCACGTGCCCCAGGCCCGGCCCGTACTCGCGCAGCGGGATGCTTGAGCGGTTTTTAGGGTGCTGCCGGACTAGTTGGAAGATGGAGGTTCGGGGTCGTCGTCGGAGCGAAGACGATCTCGAAGGCTTGAACCTTCGCCCGAGAATGGAGTCCTGAGGCCTCCGGTGCGCAAGCTCTGTGAAAGCTGCTGAATACCAGCACGACCCAGCTTGCGAGCGTTCTGCTCGAAATACAGCGCTGCGGCCAACATGATGAGGAAGCCTGCAAATGCAAACACGTAGTGCACGCTGAGGGCCAGGATCATCACAACAAGGCCAACGACAAAACCCACAACCGCCCACCGCAGATTGCGGGACGCGTGGGTGTAAACAGTCGTCGAGCCAACCTCTTTGGCGAGAGCGGGGTCGCTCTCGTAGAGCTGCTGCTCGATCTGGCTGAGGATGCGTTGTTCGTCCTCTGATAGCGGCACCCTTCTATCTTCGCACAGCTCTCAAGGTTCAACAACGCGCAACCGAAAATATCGGCACGTCGCGCTGCAGCGATGCTGAGACATCGATCGGGTCAGCGCTCGCCCTGGGAGGGTTCACCCGGGCCCCATTGCTGTTCACCGGCTGTCTTCGGTGACAATTTGCCCCGGCGCAGACTACTGGCGTGACCAATGGCGGCGTCACCGAATTTGGCCCGGATCTCGTCTATGGCCTGTTCGGCGTCTCGCCAGTCTTCGGGCACGCTGGCAATGTCGTCGAAGCTCAGTTGTTCACCCTCGGTCTCCTTTGCCATGCCGCTCACGCCTACGCCCAGCAGACGAACGCCCTGCGTTAGATTGATTTTGGCCAACAGATCGCGCGCCTCGTTTGCTATTGCAGAGCCACTACTTGTGGGCCCTGCCAAGGTTGACGACCGCGTAATTGTGGTGAAGTCACCGAAGCGAACCTTTAGCTGCACGGTGCGACCTCTGGTGTTGGACAAACGCAGGCGTCTGCCCACCGCATCGGCCATCCGCACGATCTCGGCTTGCAACCGTTCCGGCTCGAACAGGTCCACGGCAAAGGTTTCTTCGTGGCTAACTGACTTTGCCTCTTGCCGCGGGACGACGGGCCGATCGTCAATACCTCGGCACAACTCGTACAGGTGGCGCCCCTGAGCGTTGCCTAATGCACCAACCATTGCGTCAAGGCTCAGCCTGGCAATGTCTGCAACAGTTGTTGCTCCCAGCCGGTTGAGCCGTTTCTCGGTTGCTGGCCCCACGCCCCATATCGCCCTGATGGGCAATGGGTCGAGGAACTCCTGGACGCGCCGGGGGTCGATCTCTCGCACGCCAACCCCAAAGACGGGTCCATCTGTGCTGGGCTTTGGCTTTGCATCCTCGGTGGCCAGCTTGGCCAAGAACTTGTTGGGGGCCACGCCCACCGAGCAGGTGAGCCCTACGGACTTGTTGACGCTGTACCTGATTTTGTGGGCGATGTTCATGGCGGAGCCGTGCAGCCGGCGCGCCCCGGATACATCAAGGAACGCCTCGTCTAGCGATAGTGGCTCGACCAGCGGAGTGAAGGAGGCAAAAATGGACATGACCTCGGCGCTCACCTCGGCGTAGTGCGCATGGTCACCCGGCAAGAACACGGCGTCAGGACACAAGCGGCGAGCCTGGGCCGAAGGCATAGCAGAGCGGATTCCAAATACCCTGGCCTCGTATGAGGCAGCCGCAACCACGCCCCGTTGGCCTTCGCCGCCAACAACAACCGGCTTACCTCTGAGTTCGGGCCGGCGTCGCAGTTCGCATGCGGCAAAGAACGCGTCCATGTCCACATGCAAGATGGTTGCGGACCCAAAGCTCATGGTTGCCTACTCAAGGCGCTGAACGTCGAGGCGGTACGGGTCCGTCCCGCGTGCCTCGTACCGGAATACCTGCCCCGCCGACCTGTCGGTCAACCAACTCGTCAATGGCTCATTGACCCATCGCGGTCCCTTGCCCAGCTGCGCTTCCACAGCGTCCAACGCCACAAAACCCGCGTCGACCACGATGCCGTCTGGGTCGTTCTCGACACAGAGCTGGCCATCCCAACTAACGGCCACATGGCATGAAACGGTCAACGTCATCTCGCGTTCTACGAACGCAACCTCCACGCCGTAGGCCTGGGGCTCCCACGCGGTCACGGCCAGGCCAGTTTCTTCGATGACTTCGCGTTGGAGCGCCTCTAGTGGCGACTCGCCAGGGTCTACTACTCCACCGGGGGTGGACCAATCCAACGAGCCGTTCCTTCGCTGATTTTGGACGAGCAACAGACCATCGCGGCCGATGAGCAAACCTGAAGCAACCGACCAATCACGCACCCATCCAGTATGCCAGGCCACCCCGGTAGCCTTAACGTTTGATGGACGAACCAGAGGATCCCCAGCAACACATCGAGCCGGTTGAACCTGCGAAGCCTCTTGCCAAGGTCGAGCCAGCCAAACTACCCGTCACTACCCTCAGCGCTGCTGCGCCCTCTAAACCAGCGCGCGGCCTGGCCTTTCTCTCGATCGTAATTGGTGGGCTGTGTGGCGGCCTCATCGGCTTTGCGTTCACCGACTTGCAATGCACCGATGGGTGCACGGGCTGGGCCGGGTTCGGTGCTGTTGTTGGCGCCCTGGCCGGATCTATTGGGGTAGCTATCGTGGCTGTCCTGGTGCTGCGGGCCATGGACGAGTGGGAGACCGTCAAAGACCAGCAACCTGGCGATCACCCCAGCAGAAAGCGCCCGTCTTGACCAGCAACCAACCGAGCTCAAGCGACCCGGTGGATGCCCTAGAGCTTCGAGATTTGGCTGGCGCGGTTGCCAACGACATTGGCGCGTTCTTGCTTGCTGAGGTGGACAACCACAATGCGGGCGACACCAAGTCCAGTGCCACCGACTTTGTCACTGCGGCCGACAGGGCAGCCGAGGCCAAGATCGTGGCAGCCATTACCCAATCCCGTCCCGGCGACGGGTTCGTGGGCGAAGAGGGCACCGATACAGCCTCAAGCACCGGCGTGACGTGGATCATCGACCCCATCGACGGAACCACCAACTTTGTCTTCAGCCACCCCGGCTACTGCGTATCTATCGCGGCAGCGCACAACGGCCAGGTGGTGGCGGGCGCAGTGGCAGACCCCCTCCACCAACAACTCTTCGATGCTGCGCTCGGCCATGGGGCACGGTGCAACGGCCAGCCCATTCGGGCGCGGGCCACAACCGATGTCGGCCGGGCCCTGGTGGCCACTGGATTTAGCTACGACGCCCAGCGCCGCCAACGCCAAGCCGAAGCGCTACGCGTCATGCTGCCACAGATCGCGGATATTCGACGCATGGGTTCTGCGGCGCTGGATCTCTGCGGTGTGGCCATCGGCCGAGTCGATGCCTACTACGAGTTGGCCCTGAACCAATGGGACTTAGCTGCCGGGGCCCTCATCGCCAGCGAGGCGGGCGCCGTCGTGGTAGCCAACGCAGGCGACCCCGGAAGCAATCCATCCAGCGAAGACCCGCTCACGTTCGCGGTCGCGCCCGGCATTGCCGAGGCTTTTCAAGCGTTACTCAGGCGGTCTGGCCTGACCTGGTGACTTGGCTCGGGTAAGCTGCGCACCTACGAAGCGTGAAGGGGACATGTGGGAACCCAAATCCTGACAGTCGAAGATGACGAGAGGATTCGAACGGCGGTGCGACTGGCGCTCGAAGACGAGGGTTGGGACGTCGTCGAGGCTCGCAGCGGCGAAGAAGCACTCGACTTGTTCAAGCGCAGCAACGCCGACGTTGTCCTGATCGACATCATGTTGCCCGGTATCGACGGGTTCGAAGTCTGCCGGTCCATCCGGCGAAACAGCGACGTTCCTGTGGTCATGGTGACCGCACGAGACGACACCCACGACGTGGTTGCTGGGCTCGAAGCCGGTGCCGATGACTACCTCACCAAGCCGTTCGCTCCCAAAGAGCTCTCGGCTCGAATCCGGGCGCTGCTACGCCGGGTCCGTTCATCATCGCCCACCACTACACAACTCGAGTTTGGTGAACTCCACATCATGCCCGATCAAGGCTTGGTCATGCTGGGCGACGAAGAGGTCCACCTCACCAAGACCGAGTTCCGCCTACTCGTCGAACTTGCCAGCAGCCCGGGTCGAGTCTTCTCTCGCGAAGTGCTCCTCGAACGGGTTTGGGGATACGGCTACTTCGGCGATGGCCGGCTGGTCGACGTCCACGTTCGACGCCTCCGCACAAAGATCGAGCCCGACCCAGCCAAACCCAAGTACGTGCTGACGGTGCGTGGGCTCGGCTACAAACTGCAGGCTTGACCGACACCGCTTCTGACGAAACGGCCGAGACCCAAGGCCCATCGGAGGCCCGGCTACGGCTTCGGACACGACTCACGCTGGCTTTTGGACTGGGAGCATTTCTTCTTTCTACGTTGCTGGCGGCGGTGACCTATGGCCTCACGCGCGACAACCTCATGGATCGTCGCCAAACCGATGCCCGCGAGATCGCTTTCCGCAACGCTGGTCGAGTCGATCTACTCCTCACGGAGGAGACCACCGAGAACGGTGTTACCGAAATCCTAAGCACCCGCGCCACTATCGCCGACGCCACCCCGGTCCTCCGCATCGATGGCGCCGGCGAGGGCGGTGAGGACAGGCCCGACTGGTTCTCGCGAGACCCGGTGCGCTTCTCGGCCCCGGACGACATCGACGACAAGTTGCTGCGTCGTCTATCGGCAACCGGCGACGCTGGCGGACCAGCCCAAATGCGCTACCGAGTACGCGACACAGCGTACTTGGTGATCGGGGTCCCGATTTCGACCCGGGACGCCATCTATGTGGAGGCAGTTCCCCTAACCGACATCGAAGACACCTTGTCGTCGCTGGCACTCGCGCTCTTGGGCGCAGGAGCGGTCACTACCGCTGCGGGAATTGGCTTAGGGGCCTGGGCCGCGCGACGCGTGCTGTCCCCTCTCGAGCACGTCTCAAACGCAGCAGAAGCGTTGGCCTCTGGCGATCTGGCAACACGCCTCGAAGTCGAAGGCGACCGAGACCTGTTGCCGTTGGCCGACTCGTTCAACGACATGGCCACCAACCTTGAAGAGCGCATCGAGCGTGACGCTCGCTTTGCCAGCGATGTCAGCCACGAACTGCGCTCGCCACTGATGACCATCATGGCTTCAGCCGAGGTCCTCAGCTCGCGCGCTGAAGACCTAGACCCACGGTCACAGACTGCCCTCGAACTTCTGACCTCTGACCTAGAGCGATTCCGTCAACTGGTGCAGGACCTCCTCGAGATATCGCGGTACGACACCAGCGCGGGCCAAATCGAGACGGACTACTTTGGCATTGTCGAGTTTGTGCAACGGGTGGCCGAGGACAACGAGCACAACAACATCCCGGTCGAATACCAAGATGGGATGGAAGGCACCGTCGTGGCAGCCGACAAGCGCCGCCTGGCACGTGTGATTGCCAACCTGCTAGACAACGCCTCCTTCTATGGGGGCGGGGCCACCTCCATAGAGCTGCGGCAGATGGACGACGTCATCGAGATCGCCGTCGAAGACCAGGGCCCGGGCGTTCCTCCTGAGGAACGCCAACTGATCTTCGGGCGATTCGCTCGCGGCTCGGAGGGTGGACGGCGTGGAGCTGGCACTGGCACCGGCCTCGGTCTTGCGCTTGTGGCAGAACACGTTCGCCTTCACGGCGGGCGGGTGCGTGTGGACGATCGACCCGACGGCCTTAGTGGTGCCAGGTTTGTGGTGGAGCTACCCATGGCGGTCGACCACGACGACATCCCCGACGACGATGATGGCTTCGCATGAGATCACCACGACGAAGAACAACCGGCCTGCTTTTGGCGCTAATGGCGGTCGTTGCCGCATGCGGAGTGCCTACCGACGACGAGCCCCTTGCGCTCAACAATGAGCTACCAACCGTCGTGCCAGCCACCCCCACTCCCCAACCGCCAGACACCCGGGACTTCCCGGTGTACCTGGTCGATGGCGAAGGCCGCATGCAACAGACATTACGCGAGCTACCCCAACCCGTAACCATCACTGCCGTGGTGACCGAACTGACCGAGGAGCCAACCGCCGATGAGGGCGAACGAGGCTGGCGGTCGGTTGTACCAACCGAAACCACCTTTGTTCCAGAAACCGAAGACAACATCAATCCGTTGCTCAACGAAACCACCGCAGAACTCGATTTCGTGTCTGGGTCTCTTGACACATTGGAGCGTGACGACCTCACCTTGGCGCTTGCTCAGATTGTTTGGACGCTGACCGAGAGCGGCAGCGTTGACCAAGTAATTATCCGTATCGATAGCGAAGACACGGCATGGCCAACCGACGAGGATGACAGCCCTCCGGGAGCTCCGCTGCGGTTCGAAGACTACGACGAATTCTCACCAGACTTTGTGGCCCCTACACCTACGCCGGGAGCGGAAGAACCACCGGTTGAGGACGAACCCGGCTCCAGCAGCGAACCGCCTGAGGGGACCGAACCCACCCCGACGCCTGGCTAGTAACTCCTTCCAGCACCCTGTTACGGGAAGAAGGCTTTGGCGACTTCGTGGAGGCGTGGGTTCACGGTTTTGAGTTCCCGCACTGCATCAGCGAGCGGCATTTGGACGACCTCGCCAGACTGCAGCGCCACCATGGAGCCGAAATTCTTCTCGTGCACTGCGTCGATGGCTTCGATCCCAAACCAGGTGCACAACACCCGATCGAATGCCGACGGGGTACCTCCGCGCTGCACGTGGCCAAGCACCGTGACGCGGGTTTCGTAGCCGGTGCGGGCCTCTAGCTCCGCCGCAACGACGCTGCCGATCCCACCGAGGCGCTGGTGTCCGAACTGGTCGACGCTGTAGTCGGCGAGTTCGATAGTCCCTGGAATGGGTTGCGCCCCTTCTGCGACCACAATGATGGACGAGTACTTGCCGTGCTTGTGCCGGCGCGAGACGGCCTCGGCAACAGCCTGAATATCGAATGGTTCTTCGGGGATGAGGGTCATGGTGGCACCCCCAGCAATCCCCGCCCACAACGCGATATGGCCCACGTGGCGCCCCATTACCTCGACCACCATGACGCGGTCGTGGCTTTCGGCTGTGGTGTGGAGCCGATCGATGGCCTCGGTGGCGATGTCGACGGCGGTGTCGAAACCAAACGTCAGCTCGGTTCCGCCGATGTCGTTGTCGATGGTTTTTGGCACACCCACAACGGGAACGACCCCGTCGTTATGGATCTGGAGGCCACACGACAGCGTTCCCTCGCCGCCAATGACGATGAGGGCATCGATCCCCAACTCGGTGATGGTGGCTTTGGCCTGGTCGATGCCGTCGGAAGACATGTATGGGGTAACCCGTGAGGTCCCCAAGATGGTGCCGCCGCGAGGTAGCGTGCCTCGCATCCCCTCGACGGTGAGCACCTCATAGTCGTTTTCCATGACGCCGCGCCAACCATCGAGAAAGCCAAAGACCTCGTCGCCGTACTCGCGTTCGGCCTTGCGGGTTATGGCTCGTAACACTGCGTTCAGGCCGGGGCAATCGCCCCCGCCTGTTAGTACACCGACTCGCACCTGGACTCTTCCTTTGTGATCTCAGAGGACGTGGACGCGCTCCATTGCGCGGTGTGGGCCGAGCCGGAGCGAACCGGGTTGGCTTCCTAGAGTCTAGAAGGACCTGGAGGGTACGCTTCGCCTATGGCCATCGTTCTTTCCATCGACGCCGGGACCACTGGCGTGCGCACCATTGCTATTGACCAGCACGGGCACGCGGTTGCTTCGTCGTATCAAGAGTTCACCCAGTATTTCCCTCAGCCGGGCTGGGTCGAACATGATGCCGAAGAGATCTGGGACGCCGTGCAGGCAACGCTTGGCGAAGTGTGCGCAGGGCTAAGCGAAGCCCCCGCAGCCATTGGCATCACGAACCAGCGCGAGACCGTTGTTGCATGGAGCCGCGCAACTTCAGCGCCCCTGTACAAGGCTTTGGTCTGGCAAGACCGACGTACCGCTGCACGGTGCGAGGCCCTCGAAGCCGAGGGTCTGCTTCCCACGGTTCGCGCCAAAACCGGGCTGGTACTGGACCCATACTTCTCTGGCTCCAAGATCGAGTGGCTCTTCACCAAGGGTGGTGTGGCATCGGGACCCGACACCGCGGTGGGAACCATCGACAGCTGGCTGGTCTGGAAACTTACCAATGGAGCAGTTCACGCCACCGATGCCACCAATGCGTCTCGCACCCTGCTTTATGACATCAACACATTGGAGTGGAGCTCGCAGATGTGTGAGGTGTTTGAAGTCCCAGCCCACGTGCTGCCTGAAGTACGACCCTCCAGCGGCTCATTTGGCGTGACCGGAAGCAGTGCTGCGTGCGGGGCCGGTGTTCCTATTGCTGGTATTGCGGGCGACCAACACGCTGCGCTCTTTGGCCAGACCGCGTTCACCGAAGGCGACGCGAAGAACACCTACGGAACTGGCTCATTTGTACTGATGAACGTAGGCGAGACCTGTCCTCCACCAGTCGAGGGGCTGTTGACAACGCTTGCATGGGTGCTCGACACTCCCGAAGGTCCGCAGGCCACCTATGCCCTAGAAGGCGCCATCTTTGTCACCGGCGCTGCGGTTCAGTGGCTACGAGATGGTCTCCAAATCATTGACGAAGCCGCCGAGCTAGAGCCGCTTGCTCTCCAGTGCGAGACCACTGATGGCGTGTATCTTGTGCCAGCGTTCACTGGCCTGGGAAGCCCGCACTGGGACCCCTATGCCCGCGGGACGTTGGTGGGCTTAACCCGTGGCACAGGACGCCCACACATCGCCCGAGCCACCATCGAGGCCATGGTCTACCAAACACGTGATGTGGTCGATGCCATGACCAAGGCTTCTGGCACGCCGCTTCAAAGCCTGAGTGTCGACGGCGGCGCCTCGGTGATGGGCCTGCTAATGCAGCTTCAGGCCAATGAGCTTGGGGTGCCCGTAAGGCGCCCCACAATGCAAGAAACAACAGCGCTAGGCGCGGCGTATTTGGCAGGTTTGGCGACCGGCGTCTGGGGCTCGCTCGACGAGATCGCCGAACATTGGGAACTTGACGTTGAGGTTCGCCCCAACGTCGACAGGTCGGCAACCGAAGCCGGCTTCGCTCGCTGGCATCGAGCGGTCGAGCGAAGCAAGGGCTGGGAAGAAGCCTAAACCTCTTCTCCTGGAGGAGCCTTGAGGTCGGTCATGGTGGCCTTGAGCTGACGCACCGCTTGGGCAATGCGCTGTTCGTTTTCGATCAAGGCAAAGCGGATGTATCCCTCGCCACCTGGACCAAATCCAACGCCTGGCGAAGCAGCGACCTTGGCTTCTTTGACCATCCAGGAGGCAAATTCGATGGAACCCATGTGCTTGTAGGGCTCCGGAATTGGGGCCCAGGCAAACATAGTGCCCTTTGGCGGCTCCATATCCCAGCCAATGCGGGCAAGCCCATTACAAAGGGCATCGCGGCGGCTCTGGTAGATATCGTTGACGAGCTTGGGGTGGTCGGGTGCTTCGTTGAGCGTGACCGTGGCTGCGATCTGCACCGGCTGGAAAGAGCCGTAGTCCAAGTAGCTCTTAAGCTTGGCTAGGGCGGCAATGACCTCGGGGTTTCCCAACATGAAGGCAACACGCCAACCAGCCATCGAGAAGGATTTCGTCATGCTGTACAGCTCGACCGCCACGTCCTTGGCGCCGTCGACCTGAAGTATTGATGGCGGGCTGTAGCCGTCGAACCCAAGGTCGGCGTAGGCAAAGTCGTGCACAAGGAGCACGTCTTTTTCGCGGGCGAAGTCGACCACTCGCTCCATGAACTCGAGGTCTACACAGGCCGTGGTGGGGTTGTGCGGGAACGACAACAAGATGACCTTGGGCCGGGGCCAGCTGTACTCCCACCGTTCACGCATGGCCGTGAAGAAATCGGTGCCGGTGGAAAGAGGGATCTCTCGAACCTCGGCGCCGGCAAAAAGGGGCGAATAGAGGTGGATGGGGTACGACGGCGATGGAACGAGCACCGCATCGCCGGGTTGCACCAGCGCCCACATGAGGTGCGAAAGCCCCTCTTTGGCCCCAATGGTATTAATAGCCTCGGTAGCTGGGTCGAGGGTGACCCCAAATCGGCGCTCGTAGAGATTGCAGATGGCCTCGCGCAGCTTGGGAATGCCCCGCGACGAGGAGTACCGGTGGTTCTTGGGGTTCTGGGCCGCCTCGCACAGCTTTTCTACGGCGATATCTGGCGAGGGCAAGTCGGGGTTGCCAAAGCCGAGATCGACAATGTCGTCTCCGTTGTGCCGTCCCTCGATCTTGAGATCGTTGATGATCGTGAAGACATAGGGAGGCAGGTTGTTGATGCGGCGGAACTCCATCGGGCCAGCCTATCGGCGAGCTGTCAGGGCGCCCGGTCTTTTGCCAGGAGTGCAGCGCCAACAACGCCGGATCTTTCGCCAAAGTGGGCGAGCCGAAAGCTCAGCTGGCCTCGGCGATCTTTGTCCACCATCACATTGTTGTAACCAGCTTCGATGACGCTGAGCAGCGGCTGGCCTATCTCGGCGAGACCCCCGCCAATCACCACAACCTCGGGATCAACAAGGTTGACCAGGTTGGCCACCCCAACTGCTGTCCAGTAGCCGAGTTCGGCCATGATCTCGGTGGCGCCGGGATCGTCAGCCGCAGCGAGT
>JAUIIS010000482.1 GCA_030431575.1 Acidimicrobiia bacterium
TCACCAACCGGCCCTGGAGCGCACGCCATGAAGATCGGCTACACCACCGGCGTGTTCGACCTGTTTCATATCGGTCATCTGAACCTGCTGCGCAACGCCCGGGCGCTGTGTGACCGGCTGATTGTTGGGGTCACCACCGACGAACTCATCGTGGCCGAGAAGCACAAGACCGCCGTCATCCCCCACGTCGAACGCATGGAGATTGTGCGGTCTATCCGCTACGTCGATGCCGTCGTGGCCCAACACACCATGGACAAGATGGAGCTTTGGGAGCGGCTGCGTTTTGACGTGATGTTCGTCGGTGATGACTGGTACAACTCCCCGCGTTGGCAAGAACTCGAAGCCAACCTCGCCGAGGTTGGCGTAAAGGTTGTGTACTTCCCCTACACCACGGGCACCTCTTCCACCCTCATCAACGAAGTCCTCGAAGACCGCCGCAACCAACGAGGGATCCACCTCGTCTAGCGCTCCAGCGCCATGTGCATGTGTGTATGGGGTCAGACCCTTGCCGTTGCGAGGTCGGGGACGCTGATGGTGCGGGTGATGTGGACGTTGTCGAGGAGGCGGCGGTCGTGGGAGACCAGCAGCAGGGTGCCGTCGTAGTGCGACAGGGCGTTTTCGAGTTGTTCGATGGCGGGCAGGTCGAGATGGTTGGTGGGTTCGTCGAGGATCAACAGGTTGACGCCGGTTGCCTGGAACAAGGCCAGCTGGGCCCGGGTGCGTTCGCCTGGCGACACCGAAGCTGCGGGCCGCAGCACCGCCTCGGCATCGAGGCCGAACTTGGCCAGCACCGAGCGCGCTTCGTTGACGGTTTGGCCGGTTTGGGTTTGGAACACGTCGAGCAGTGAGTCGGTGCCGTTTTGGAAAGCTGCCCGGGTTTGGTCGAGCTGGCCGACGATGACGCCCGACCCCAACCGCGCCGTCCCCGAGGAAGGTTCGAGCGTTCCCGACAACGCCGCAATCATGGACGACTTACCGCAGCCATTCGGTCCAACGAGCGCAACTCGCTCGGCCCAACAGATCTCGAGGTTCAAGGGCCCCAGTTGCCAGTCGCCTCGCTGAAGGACGGCGTTGTCGAACATGGCAACCACCGAAGCGCTACGGGGCGCTTGGTCGATGGTGAAGCGCAAGTCCCAGCCTTCCCAGGGCTTCTCCACAACCTCCAAGCGCTCAGCCGCCCGCTTGGTCGCTGCAGCCTTGCCTGCCAGCTGCTCGGTCTGGTCGAGGTTGAAGTTACGGACATGCTTGTCGCCGTCACGCGGGTTCTTTATGGCCTTGCTTGCCCCTTGGTCTGCCCATTCGCGCTGGCGTTGCGCTCGTTGGGTTAGACGGTCGCGTTCGCCCACATAGTTGGCGTATTGCTCCTCGGCCTGGGTGCGTGCTCGGCTGCGTTCGTCGAGGAACGCTTGCCAACCTCCTTGGAACAAGCTGACCGTTCGGTGGTGCTCGTCGATCTCTAGCACCGACCTCGCCGTGCGTTCCAAGAAGGCACGGTCGTGCGACACGATCACCAGCCCACCTTGATGGCCCCTAACCCAGTCTTCAAGGAAGGTCAGGCCTGCACTGTCGAGATTGTTGGTGGGTTCGTCCAACAAGGTCAGGTCGAACTGGCTAAGCATGACCGCCGCCAGCCCGGCCCTCGCGGCCTGACCACCAGAGAGCTGATGCGGCTCCAACGCCAGCACTCGGTCGGGCAGCTGAAGGTCGTCCAGCACCTTGGCCAGCCGGACATCGAAGTCCGCGGCACCAACGGCGGTCCAGGTTTCGAGTGCATCGTTGTAGGCATCGGCGGCTCCGTCGGTGCCATCGGCGAGCTGGAACGCAATCGTGGGCCGGTCCAAGTAGTCCTTGTAGACCTCGCGCGTCTTCGCGAGCGCGTCGGGGGGGAACTGCACCGTCCGCCCGCCCACCGAGTACGACTGAGCCTTCGTGGGGTCGAAGCTCTTGGTCGTGCGAAGCCCCGCAACCTTGTCATTGGCCGCGGACAGCGTCTTCAGGCCGCGCGCGAAGGCGA
>JAUIIS010000483.1 GCA_030431575.1 Acidimicrobiia bacterium
ACGCCACCGGCAGCGGCGGTGTCGAGGACGGCTTCGATGATGCGCTGGCGGATGTCGGGCTTGCGCATTGGGGGCAGTGGCAACGAAATGTCGTCGAAGGCAATAGTGAGCTTCATGCCCGGCTTCATCAGTGCCGACAGGGGCTCGGCATCACCAAGCGGGTTCTCGAGCGCATCGCGGATGTGCTGGTCGGGGTTTGTGAGCCCGTCGAGGGGTTCGGCTGGATAGATCACGCGGCTGCGCCCGGGGGGCAGCTTCTCCATCCGGAAGCCTTCGCCATGATGGAAAAGGATGGGCGGGGTGGACCTGTCGACGTCGAGCACCAGACCCGGACGCGGATGCCGGTGGCTTTCAGTTGGCATTTACGCTCTCCTCATCGCGCCCAATGGCAGCAGCTTACGTGGCGCGCCAGGGGCCTTATCGAAGTTCTCTATGAGCCACCCGCGCCTTCGCGCCAGGGTGGCTAGTTTCGTTTCGGGGTTCACCGCAACCGGGAAGCCAACGGCTTCGAGCATCGGCAGGTCACTGGTGGAGTCGGCGTAGGCAACGGATTCGGCGAGATCCAGCCCTTCGTCGGCCGCATACTGACGCAGCGCCGCGGCCCGGGTCTCGCCAGTGGGCGGCACCGTGGTCATCTGTCCGGTGTAGGCGCCGTTTTCTATGGTGAGTTCGGCCGAAACAATGTCGTCGAAGAGGGGCCGCAGCGGCTCCACCACAAAGTCCAACGCACCAGTGATGAGCACGGTTCGATGGCCCGCCGCCTGGTGCGCACGAACCCGTCTGATGGCAGCAGGGAACGACTTCGCCAAGATCAGGTCGCTGAACATGTCCATGGCGTCGGCTTCGATTTGATCGACCGGAGCATCTTCGTAGCGTCGATAGAAGCTGCGCAAGAAATCGCTGCGATCGCGCCGGTCTAGGGCCAGCAGCGACGGCGCCGACAGCAGCGTTTGGCCCACCATGCGAACCCGATCACCCGGCGGCAGCCGCTTACTGGCGAGGTAACCCCACGACGACACCACGTTGGAGGCAATAAGGGTGTTCTCGAGGTCGAAGGCGGCCATTTTGCGTTCTGGGGCAAGCACCTGAGTACGCAGACGGGCTGTCCTCGAAGGCACTGGACCTTTGCTTGGGGCGGTCTTGACGCGTCCTTGAGCTAGCACCGACGGCAAGTGGATCCCGGTCACGTAGGTGTACCAGTCGATGACGCGTGGGTCGAAGGCGAATTCGGTGCGGTCTTCATCGCTAAGGCTGTTCCAAAGGCTCAGAAGTCGGTCGACGCCGTAGAGGGCTTCGCACTCCACATACTTGCCGTACAGCTCGACGTAGCCCATGGCCTTTTCGACTTCGTCGCGCTTCTCCTCGAGGTCCGCAGCGATCAGCGCCGTGCGTCCACGCACGGGTAAAGCCTGCAACGTCTTCTCGGCGATCTCGAGCGTTTTCTTTGCTCGGCTGAGCTGGGTGACCACGCGCCCGCGCCCTGGGTAGGTCCAGCGAGCTGGGGAGATTGGCTGGTTGCGGTCGTCGTAGATGGGGTGTTGACCAAAGTAGTCGTGGATCTGGTCGGTGAGATTGGAGATCTTGACCGGGTTGCAGCCGCCCGAGGCTACCTGCACCACATTGACTTCAGAGGGAGGTTCTTGCGCGGCTACCGCGACGATGGCTGCGGCTACAAGGTCGACCGGAATGACGTCGATGATGCCTTCGGGGATCCCAGGGAACTCGCGCAAAGTGCCACGGCCGTAGTTCATGATGATGGGTTCGGCCATGCGAAAGCCGCGGATCCAACCGGGTTTCGGCTCTGCCCAGGCGGACTCGATGATGGAGGGGCGGACGATGCTGAGCGGGATGTCGTTACGAATCTCGTTGACCGCTTGCTCGGCCATGGCCTTCGTGAATGCGTACGCGTCGGGGAAGCCCAACGAAGCAGCACGCGTGCGGCCAGCTTCGACCATCTGGTCCTTCACCCACCGCTCGCGGTGTTGCTCGGTTTTGGAGGACAAGGC
>JAUIIS010000484.1 GCA_030431575.1 Acidimicrobiia bacterium
CGTTGGTCACGATCGATGAGGCTGTCGAGCGCAAGCTCGGTTTCATCGGTGGTGGTCTGGCTCATAGTTCCCCCGCGTTAGGTGTGTGGACACCATGGTGACACGGCATCACGAGCCGTGCACGCGTCCTGCCAGGTTGTTGCCGGCCTAAACCAGGCCCAACACCATTGCCCCAGAGAGGTAGAGATCAACCATGGCGCGGCGCTCGTCGCCGGTTGCGCCAAGGAGTACAGCGACACGGTCGACAATCTCGGCTCGCGGTCGACCTAGCTGGTCGGCGATGTCGATCAGGTCTTCTCGGCGCAGTGTGATGCTCTTTGTCTCGGCTTCGCCGCGGAGGCGGTGGATGAGGCGCAAGTAGGCATCGAGTAGCCCGTCGACATCACCCGGCTCAAAGGACTCTTCCATGCCACCTGCGGCAATGGTGCCTGATGCCAGCAACACGATCGGTTCGCGCTCGGCCAGCAAGTCACCAAGGTCTCCGCCGTACCGTGCGGTGAGGTGTGCAACGAACATGTTGTCGAGCGGGTATTCGCCTCGCTCCACGGCCTTGAGGGTTGCTCGGGTGACTTCGCGATCTGCGAGGTGCCGCAGCGCGATTTTGCGCTCGGAGCGAAGCGCACGCAGGTACTCGCCAAAGCGCTTCGGGAAGTCTTCGCTCGCTGGGTCATAGATCAGGTGTTCCACCTAAGACCTATCGGCGCATTCGACGGCCTACCAAGCCCCCAAATAGCCAGGATGGGCCGTTGTACCTACCTACTCCCGCCAAACAAGCTGCAGCAACTATGTCAAAGGTCACCTGTTTGAACTAGGCTCGTTGGATTGGCGGGACCTGTGCCTTGAATGGAGGACCACGAATGGTAGCGATGCCCCACCGCATCGCCGACAACAACCGAGTGCGCCAGCTTCGGCTCCTAGGTCTAACCGAAGAAGGCTTCTCAAAGGAATCGTTCGAACACGAATTCGATACGTTGGCTCAGCTAGCTGTCCTTACGACTGCGGCGCCTATGGCCGGTGTCAGCCTCGTAGACGAGAACGATGTCTGGTTGGTCGGTCGATCCGGCATCGATGACAACCGGTTCCCGCGCAGCGAGAGCTTCTGTAGCTCCGTTGTCGACCTCGATGCATCCTTCGAAGTTGTAGATACGTTTCAGGATTCAGACTTTCTGGACTTAGCGATTGTCAAGGATCTTGGCGTTCGCTTCTACTGTGGAGTGCCGTTACGCCTTGCCACAGGCACCGTCGTTGGAGCGCTCTTCGTGCTCGACTACGAGGCCCGCCGCCTTGACCAAGACCAACGCCAAGCGCTCAGCCTGCTTGCAGCGCAAGCTGTTGTGCTCCTCGAACGGCGACGCAAAGACGTGCTTTGGCTACGTATCCAGACCGTACTTGGCGAACACAACGGAAGTGCCCAGCCCACCCTCCAAGCCAGCGCCATCGAAGCTGCTCTGGAACTATCGTGTGACCTGCTTGGGGCCGACCTCGGTGTGTGGACCGACCGGGTCAGCGGACTCGACATCGTTGCTGGCGATGTGTCCTTGATCACTCCCCATCGCCAACTCGACCAGAAGTTGGCCGAAGCACCCGCCATGGGCGGCCTGGACGAAAAGACGCTGGCAGGCACGGACCCAACGACGAACCAGCTGCACTACAGCGGAGCGCGGATTCACACCCGGCGCCAGATGCGCGGCACGCTCAGCTTTTCTCGCCACCGGGCACAACCCTTGGACCAAGGCATCGACCGCTCCTATGTCGACCTCCTCGCCCGATACCTGAGCGAACTCTTTGAGGGCCAAGAACTGGCCTCAGCCAGAGATGCGCTTGCGCAACAAAACGACGACGCAGCCTGGCTCAACGAACGTTTGCTCACTGCAAACGAAGATCTGCGTCGCTTCGCCCGGTGTGTGGTCGAAGAACTCGGTCTCCCGCTTCGTGCTGTTGAAGAACAACTCGGCTCGCTCGCCGGCTTTGTCGATGTCATGGGGTCCGATCCCAAGAAACGCA
>JAUIIS010000113.1 GCA_030431575.1 Acidimicrobiia bacterium
GCCGCAACCGAATGGCGGTCAACGGGGTGCGGAGCTGATGGGATGCATCGGCCACAAACGATCGTTGCTGGCCAATAAGGGTGTCGAGCCTGCCGGCCATAACGTTGAGCGCCTCTTCCAGCTCCACGAGCTCGGGCGGCGCGCCATCCTCTGGAACAGTCGCGGATAACTCCCCTCGAGCGAACCTGGCCGCTGCGTCTTGAAGCCTGCGCACCGGCCTGGTGACCGAGCGGGCTATTGCCCAGCCAACGCCGGTCATCACCGCCAAGATCACCACCCCCACCCCTACCAGGCCAAGCCAGAACCGATGGACCCGTTCGGTTACTTCGTGCGCGTCGAGCGTGACCCGTACTGTGCCCCAAATGTTCCCGCCCGACGCCACTGGGACGGCTACATAGAGAAGGTCAGTGTCCAATGTGTCGGACCTGCGGGTTCCGGCGGAACGGGTGCCGTTGAGAGCAGCCGTCACTTCTTCCCGGGTCGAGAAGTCGCGGGACGTCTCGAAATTGGGGTCGGTGTCGATCACCGAAATCCCTGCAGCGTCGGTGACCACTACTCGGGCCCCGGTTCGTTGTGCGTACTCGTTGGCGTTCTGCGGGTTCGGGGTCAAGCCTTGTTCCAGCGTGTCTTCGTAGAGGGTGGCCAGCACCGTGGCATCGCGTTCTACGTCGCTAGCGAGACGGTCCTCTTCGCGTTGTTGGTACACGATTCCCAGTGGCACTTCGAGAATGACCAACACGAAGACCGTGACAATGAGGTACGAGGCAACAAGGCGCCGAGTCATAGCCCCTCGGGCGCCGTTGGCATCAGGAAGCCGACGCCACGGACGGTTTCGATCCGGTCTGGGCCAATCTTCTTGCGTAGTGACGCGATGTGCACATCCAGGGTCTTTGTAGAACCCCACCAGTTCTCGTCCCACACCGCGCCGATGATGCTCTCGCGTGTGTGCACCGTGCCCGCGTCCTGCGCCAAGTACGCAAGGAGCTCGAACTCTTTGGGTGTGAGATCCACGCCTTCGCCGTCGATAGTGACCGAATACGA
Organism: Acidimicrobiia bacterium; assembly: GCA_030431575.1. Classification (GTDB taxonomy): domain Bacteria; phylum Actinomycetota; class Acidimicrobiia; order Acidimicrobiales; family UBA8592; genus JAUIIS01. The sequence continues at coordinate 1,042 of JAUIIS010000113.1, forward strand.
GCGCCGGTCGACAACGAGGCCCGATACTTCGACGGTTGCTTGGGGAGGCTCAGCTGCACCCGCGCCTGTCCGTCGCAAGACCGCTCGAACGCGGGCAGTCAGTTCTCGAAAACCGAAGGGCTTCACTACGTAGTCGTCTGCGCCAAGTTCGAGCAACGAAACTCGGTCGATCTCATCCCCACGTGCAGACACCACGATGATGGGGACATTGGAGCGCTCCCGGAGCTTGCGGCACACGACACCGCCGTCGACGTCGGGCAAGCCGAGGTCTAACAGAACCAGGTCTGCCGGAGCCGCCGCTAAGGCCGCTTCGCCAGTGGTCACCAGGTCAACTTCGAAGCCTTCGCGTTCCAGCCCCGTTTGGAGCGGCTCGCCAATGGCTGGGTCGTCCTCGACTACAAGAAGGCGCATACGGACAGGTTCGCGCACAATTCGGCGCCCCGAACCGTCTTTGCCAACTCTTAACCCTTGGCTTGCTTGGCGCTTGCGGACCGTTGTTTACCTTGAGGATCAATCACGACGACCAAATCGCTCATTGTGAATCTGCTCGAAAGGCGAACACATGGATCGCAAAACCAAACTCATCTCAGCTGCCTCGGTCATCGGCATTGTCCTTGCAGGCAGCACCGCTGTGGCCGCCAACGTCGGCATCTTGGGACAAGCCGACGCTGGCGGCCTTGGAGAACTATCGGTCGTGGCAGACCCTGGTTCGCTGGAGCCGCAGGTCATCGACATCCAGCTCGACCCCCAAGCACAACCTTCAGCAACCGCTTCGCCCGTTGGATCCCAAACACCAACGCCGGATGCGTCGCCATCACCATCACCTATCAACGGCCAACCGTTCGTTGTCGAAGACGCAGGCGTGGTCACCGTGGCATCCGAGCCAACCGGACTCCGGATCGTGGAGGTGTCACCAAGCGATGGTTGGAGGTATGTGAACAACGACGCACCTGCTGGCACGGTCTCGGTGACCTTCGACTCTGACGCTGCCACCTACGTCTTCACGGCTTCGGTCCAAGCCGACGGCTCGGTGTTGGCCAATGTGGAGCAGCCCATCGTCCAGTTTGTCCCTGGCCCAACGCCTGTTAGCCCATCACCTTCGTCCACTCCCAGGTCTTCCGACTACGACGACGATGACGACTACGACGATCACGACGATGATCACCGTGACGATGATCACGACGACGATGATCACGACGACGATGATCACGACGACGACGATCACGACGACGACGATGACGACGATCACGACGACGACGATGACGAGCATGAAGGCGGTGACGACGATGACTGATCAGGCCGAACCAAGCTTGAACGAAGACGCTCTTCAGCGCATCGAACGACTCAAGCAACGGCGTGCCGCCCAGGGAGCAGCCACAGCTCGCGGAGCCAGCGAGCCAGCGGTAGTCCCACCTTCGGCAAGACACCGCAAGCCCATAGCTACAGGAGCCCGAATCGCCGCTGTTGGTCTCGGCGGAACCGCAATGCTGGGCATCATGGCCGGGCTTGCGCTCACCGAATCCAACGGCGAGCCCAACCCAAACAGCGTTGTCAATACCGCTTCGGCAGCGCCACCTATCACCGTGGTAATCCACACCGGACAAACAACACCGCAGGCCCAGCCAGCTGTGCAAACAGTCGCCGCCGAAACCACGCTGGCCGCCACTGGGGAAGTGCAGGCCGAAGAGGCTCCGGCACCGGTGGAGCTCCGAGCCCAACCCGTCGTCACCACCATCGAAGTCCCTGCCGCTCCAGCCAGCGCAGCCCCGCCAGCAGCTGAGACCAATGGCAGTCGTTGAAACCCGGTTCCGGGTCATGGCCAGCGGGGTCCAGGTCCTGCTCAACAACCCCGCCGCCGACGCGCAACAAGTAGCGGAAGCCAGGCTTCGCCAACTGGAACAGTTGTGGAGCCGCTTCCTCCCAGTCAGCGACATCAGTGCTTTGGCATCAGCGCAAGGGCGCACGGTCGAGGTTCATCCCGACACCGTCGTCTTGCTCGAAACGATGCAACGCGCACACCGCCAGACCTTTGGCGCATTCGACCCCACGATGCTGCGAGAGATCGTGGCCATGGGCTACGACGCCAGCGTTGAGGTAGCTGGTCATAGGAGCATCACCATCGACATGCCGTATCCCACTGGCACCGTCGACGACATCATCATCGACCAGTGCTCGGTGCGCCTTCCTGAAGGCATGGCCCTCGACCCGGGGGGTATAGGCAAGGGTCTCGCCGCAGACCTGGTGGCCACCGAGTTGGTGCGAGGCGGAACCAGTGGAGCGCTCGTGAGCGTGGGAGGCGATTTATCTGCGGTAGGCGAAGCGCCGTCGGGCGGTTGGAGGATCTCTGTCGAAGACCCATTCCGGCCCGGCAGTTCGTTCTTGACCGTGGCAATCGATGCCGGCGGTGTCGCAACCTCAAGCACCCTTTCACGCACCTGGAAACAAGGGCATCGTGACCGCCACCACGTTCTTAACCCTAAGACTGGTGTCCCGTCCAAGACAGATTTGGCAGCGATGACTGTGTTTGCCCCCTCAGCGTGGCAGGCAGAAGTACACGCCACCGCCGCACTCCTTGAGGGCAGCTCCGGGGCGACAACCTACCTCGCTAGCCAGGGCCTCTCCGGCGTGGCCGTGTGTCATACAGGGACCGTGCTCTGCACCCCAGATCTCGCCCACTGCATCGATCAGGCACAACCCGTAGGAGCCGGGCAATGAGCGAACAGTTCTGGTGGCACCTCGCCCGTGCGTCAGGCGTGGTGGCCTGGCTCATGCTCACCGCTCTGGTGATCTGGGGCATTGTCTTGGCCACCAATGCCTTCCCCGAGCATCGCCGGCCAGCATGGCTGCTCGCCGTGCATCGTTGGCTGGCCTGGCTGAGCGTTGCGTTGGTTGGCGTTCACATCGGCGCTCTTGTGGCCGACAGCTACGTGGCCTTTGGATTGGCCGACGTCACCGTCCCTTTCGCAAGTAGCTGGAAGCGGCTCCCCGTAGCCGCAGGCGTGGTCGCCATGTGGGGCCTCGTCGCCGTGCAGGTCTCTTCGCTGGCTCGCAAGCACCTGTCCAAACGAGCCTGGCGCCGAATCCACCTCACAAGCTACGCCAGCTACTGGCTCTCCAGCCTTCACGGCACCTTCGCCGGAACCGACGCCACCAACAAGCTGTACGTTGGCACCTCAATCGCCAGCGTCCTCGCAGTAGTGTTCGCCGCGATCTACCGGGTGGCATCGCCCAAGGCCAGCAGGAGAGTTCAAAGCGAGCCTCACCCCACCGAAGAACGACAGCCGATATTTGTCGACTAGAGAGCAGCGAATCGTTCCCGCACGACTTCCTTGCCTCGTCCATAAGCGCAATTGAGCTTGGCAGGGCGGGCTAGAGTCGCGAGTGCTCGCTTAGGCGGAAAACCGTATGGGGAAGCCCGAGTCCGCCCCCGACATCGCTCGATCTTCTCAGGATCTTCTCACGGTGAAGCGTGGGTTGAGCGGTGCCAACTACGAGTGTGTACCTCGCCTCCCGGGACCGCTCAGGTGGCGGGCTGCCTGCTAGTCAGTTCCGACGACGTCGAAGTCCTCGTTGAGTTGGACGTCGACTTCGGAGCCGTTGTCGAGGGTGACTTCGACCTCGTAGTAGCTCTCTTCGTCTTCGATCTCGGTCGCGGTGACGCGTCCTTCGCCGGTGAACTCGAGTGCGACGGCAGAGGCCCGGTCGAGGTCGGGACCGGTGATGGGGATGTCGGGTCCTTCGTTGGTGTCGTCGGCATCTTCGACCTGGCCGGGGGAACTCTGGGCGGCGACGGCTGTGACGCCGACGGTGAGTCCACCGATGGCAAGGCCTGTCGCGGCGACGAGTCTGAGGTGCTTCTTGTTCATGTTGGCGCTCCGTCTTTTGGACCTGCCGAGAGCATGCATGTCTGGTGCTGACCGTCACCTGACTTGCTGACTTGGGCCTGACCGGGCGGGCTATTCGTCGCGGAGGAGTTCGGTTGGCTCAAGGGTGTTGATCACACGCGACCCGGCGACCGACGCCGCGAGAGTGGCAACCAGAACCAGCAGGACGGGAGGTGCGACGGCGGTGAGCGGTAATCGGTAGGCGGGGTCGAGGACGAAGAGTGGTCGGAGTACGGCGACGAAGTAGTAGCCCATGGCGGCCCCGACGATGATCCCGGCGGCGGTACCGGTCAGAGCTGCGACTGCGGCTTCTGCGGTGATGAGTCCGCGGATGGTGCGGGGCGCGAGGCCTTGGGCTCGTAGGACGATGTATTCCCGTCGGCGTTGGAGGAGGAGCCCGAAGACGAAGATGGCGATTGCTGCGGTGGCCATGGCGAGGCTGAAGGCGGAGTCGAGGTCGACGAGGCCGGCGATGTTGAGGGCGGCGAGGCTGGATTGGTCCCGGTCGAGTGTGCTGGTTCGGGTGTCGATCTGGAGCCCGCCGCCGGTGGTCGCGGTGTCTTGTAGACGTGCGACCGCGTTGTTGAGGGTGTCGGGTTGGTTGTTGATGGTTGCGGCGAGGAAGAAGTCGGGGTTCTTGTCCGGGATCGCGCCAGTGTGGTGGTCGATGTGGATGACTGCATCGGCGCCGTCGGGGAAGCCGGGGAGCCTTTCGTAGAGGCCGGCGATGGTGAGGTTGAGCTCGGTCTGGTCGGGGGTGGCGCGAGCGAGGAGCACGTGGAGGGTGTCGCCGGGTTGGGCTTTGAGGAAGTCGGCCATGTCGACGCTGAGAAGGATGGTGTCGGCGGTTGGGGTGAGGGCCCCGATTTGTTCTGCGGTGGCGGTGTCGACGGGTGCGACGGATGCGAAGGTCTCGGGGTCGAGTGCGGCGAGGTTGGCGGGGTCCGAGGTTCGGTCGGATCGGAGGATGACGTTGCTGAGCCCGTAGATGACGGGGCTGGCCTGGGTGATGCCGGGGGTGGCGAGGGTGCTGGTGTCGTCGATGGTGTAGCTGCGGTCGCTGGTGGGGCTTGGGGTGATGCGGATGTCGGCGCCGTTGGCGTAGCGGGCGTCGTTGGTTTTGGCCTGGTCGTAGGAGGCGGTGAATGCGCCGAGGCTGGTGGCGAGTCCGACGATCAAGGCGGCGACGATGGCGGCGTTGGTGATGGCCCAGGGTCGTCGGCCGATGCTCCGCCGGGCCAGCGCGGGTGCGGGAGTGCCGATTTGTGGTGTGGATGCGGGGGCGGTGCGGCCGAGGGTGCCGCGGATGAGCCGGGCGGCGATGAGGCTGCCGGTGATCCAGACGGCGAGTGGTAGGACGAGCAGGGTGAGGTTTAGTTCGACGGATCGGCCGAAGTAGACCGAGCCTGGGTTGCCGGCGAAGGCGTCGGTCCGTATTGCCCAGATGGTGCCGGCGGCGAGGATGGCGAGTCCGGCGAGGTCGAGTCGGGCGCGTCGCCACAGGGGTGTGTCGTCGGCGAGGCGTCGGCGGTCGTCGTTGATCTCGCGGTCGATGGAGCGTCGTCCGGTGAGGTAGAGGGCGGCTCCGGTTGCCAGGTAGCCGCCGAGTGTGCCGGTGACGGCGGAGGTGGCGAGGCTGGATGTGCTGGCCCGGCTCAGGGAGTTGTGGCCGAGGATGGCCAGGGTTGCGCCGTAGCCGGCGATGAGGCCGACGATGGCGCCGGCGGCGGTCAGTATCGCGGTGCGTAGGGCGAGCATGCGCAGAAGGCGTCGCCGGTTGGCGCCGCGGATGCGCAGGATGGCGTGCTCTCGGCGTTGGGCTTCCGCGAGTACGTTGCCGGCGTAGGCGGCGAGCATGGCGGCCAGGAGCGCTCCGGGTACGCCGAGAAAGACGAAGAGGCGTTTGGCGACTCGGGCGTCGTCTGCGGCGACGTGGAGGGTGTTGGTGATGTTGTCGAGGAGGTAGTCCTGGTGCGCGGCGACCTCCATCACTGACCCAGCGATGGCCTCGGTTTGGGCGACGGCGCTTGCCGGGTCGGCGTCGAGAAGTTCCTGGTCGACGCCGATGTCGATCTCACGTAAGGGTGGATTCTTCAGGCGGCCGGTACCGGCGGAGGCCGCGCGCTCGTAAGCGGGGAACACGACGTCGGCGAACAATTCAGGGGAGACGACCACCGAGTGGGGTACGTAGATGAAGGTTTCGAGGTCACCGCCTCGTCGGCTGGAGAACAGTGCTCGGGCTTGTGAGAGGTCGGCGATGCCTGTCACCGGCAGCTCGATGGAGGTTGCGTCGGGGAGGTCGACGGTGAGGACGTCGCCGATGCCGATTCGGAGCTCGCGGGCCACCTCGGCACTGATGACGGCGCCATCGGTGCTGAGTTCGCCGTCCATGATGTTGATCGTGGGGTCGGCTTCGGCGTAGGCGGTGTCGAAGCCGAAGATCTTCGCTCGGCCAGGGAGACGATCGTTGGCGTGGAGGGTGGCGCCGCCGAGATCGGCGATGGACAGCGCAGACGCATGGTCAATACCGGGGAGCGCTGCAAGCTGCGTGGCGAGTTCGTCGAGGCTTGCCGATGGTGGCTGGTTGGCGGGGATGGGGCTGACCGACTCGCGGCTCGAGTAGGTGGAGGAAACTCCCGGTGTGCCGGTCGTGGTTGGGCCAGTCGAAAGGCGGTAGGACACCTGATGGACCGTGCCGGGTTCGACCCGGCCCAGGTTGAGACCGCTCTGGGTGGCGCCGGCGGCGAACGGGCTCCCGTCGGGGTCGTCGAGAGGTTGGCCGTCGAGGGTGGCGGATCCGGCGATGTAGTCGAAGCCAGCGGCCGGTATCGATCGGATGGTGACTTCATTGGCGGGCGTCTGGCCGTCATGGCGCAATTCGAGCGTCACCGTGAGGTTCTGAGCGTCGGCTTCGTCGATGGTTTCGGTGAGGGTGAGGGTGGCGCCGGGTCGTTGGGTGACGATGCGTTGCATGTCGATGGCCAACGGGGCGACGGCCCGTTGGGTCATCGACGCGGAGAGGCCGTCGACGAAGAACAACACGCCGCAGAACAGGCCGACGCCGAGGATGACACCGGCCATGGTGGACAGTGTCCGGCGGGGGTTGCGGGCCAGGTCGGCCAGGACGTAGCGGGTGTTAGGCGACATGGACCGGTTCGCTTGGTCGTCGGGGAGGTTCGAGGTACTCGACGCGGTCGAGGCGGCAGGCGATCTGTGGGTCGTGGGTGACCAGGATGAGGGTGGCGCCGAGCCGTCGTTGTGCGTCGAGCAGCAGTTCGACGACTCCCGCTGCGTTGGTTTCGTCGAGGGCTCCGGTGGGCTCGTCGGCCAAGATCAGCTGGGGTCGGCCAGCCACTGCGCGGGCGACGGCGACGCGTTGGCGCTGTCCGCCCGACAAGTGGTCGGGGAACCGTGCGGCGAGGCCGGTGAGGCCGAGGTGATCGATGAGCCCGGCTGGGTCGTCGCCGTCTCGGCCGGCGATGGCGGGGGCGAGGGCGATGTTCTCCTCGACGGTGAGGTGGGGCAGTAGGTTGTCGGCCTGGTAGATCATGCCGAGGTGTTGGCGACGGAACCGGACCCGGTCTCGTTCGCTGAGGGCGGAGATGATCGTGTCGCCGACAGTGATTTGGCCGCTGGTGGGTATCGCCAGTCCGGCCAGCAAGCCGAGAAGCGTCGATTTGCCGCATCCGCTTGGCCCCATGATGGCGGCGCTTGTCCCGGCTTCGACGGTGAGCCCGGGGTGCGAGAGAGCGGTGACAGGCCCCCTCGTGCTTTCGTAGCGGACCAGTAGATCGGTCGAAGCAGCAGTGATGCCACGTGCCGGGCCGGTCATCGGGGCTCGATGCGGTGGTTGCGGAGCTGGAAGCGGTGTTCGACTCGGTCGGCGAGCGCGGGGTCGTGGGTGACGTAGAGGACGGCGAAGGGCGCGTCAAGGACCTGGTCGACGACGTGGCCGGCGGTTTCGTCGTCGAGGGCGGCCACGACCTCGTCGGCCAGCAACAGGGCGGGTTCGTTGGCCATGGCCACGGCTAGGGCGACGCGTTGGGCTTCGCCGCCGGAGAGGTGGCGGGGTTTGTGGTCGGCGCGGTGTGACAGGCCGAACCGTTCGAGCAGCGCGTCGGCCCGCTCCCGAGCCGGCTCGTGTTTGATCGAGCCGGCGAAGCCGAGGGCGAGCTCGATGTTCTCACGGGCGGAGAGGAAGGGGATGAGATTCTCGGACTGCAGAGCGATACCGATGTGATCGGCGCGGAGGCGGGCTCGGTCGGTGTCACCAAGCCTGGCCAGTTCGACGCCGCCCACCGTGACGGTCCCACAGTCGGGGCGCAGCAGGCCAGCGATGAGCGACAGTAGTGTCGATTTCCCGGACCCGGACGGGCCGATCAGGCTGGCCTTCTGACCGGGGGCGATGATGAGATCGACATCGTGCAACACGTCGATGGCCCCGCCGGCGCTCGGGAACGTTTTCGTGACGCCCCGTAGTGCGACGGCTGGTGTTTCACCCATCGGCCCGGGTCGATTCGGGCGTGCCCTGGTAGACGTCCGCGGCGGTTTCGTAGGCGTGAGTTTCGAGTTCGAGGACGGTCTGGCTGGCCTCGGCCAGCCCGTCGGGGCTGAGCTCGATGAGGTTCCACAGTTCGAAGCGGTCCTTGTGCAGGCTTGCGTCGAGCGGCACGTTGTTGATCACTCCGACACCGGGGGCGTAGTACTTGTGCTCGTTGTCGGGTGCGCCGACTTCGCCCTCCTGGATGACCCGGACGTCGTCGTAGCAGCCGAACTCGACGCAGACGCTGGCTCCGATCTCCACCGGTTCGCCCACGGAGGGGTCTTCGTCCGCGTCGCCGCCGATGCACCACCGGGGCGTGTCGGCAGTGACCTCACCAGGATGCAGGATGCCGATGGTCTGGCCGCCCTCGACGCCGAGCCAGGCGCTTTCGGTGTTGGTGTATTCACCGCCCTCGTACTCTTCGGTGTAGCCGCCGAGGATCCACACGTTGCCGTCGGAGTCGAGGGCCATGTAGTCCATCCCGATCTGGGCCACCTCGCCCGAGTCGGTCGACTCGTCCAACATGGCCACCGTCGGCACGCCGTCGATGACCCGGATCACGTCGGTCATCGTGGTGATGATCTCATGTGGGACCTCACGGTCGCCGACCAGAGTCGTGCCGCCTCGGACCCACTGAAGGCCGGGTCGCAGCGGATGGTACGGATTGGTGTCCGACGTCGGATCGACGAAGTTCGCCGGATCGAACTCGACCGTCGTTCCACACCCCTTAGGGGCATCCTCGACGCTGGCGTCGCCGGCGGTCGATGCCGATCCGTCGCCGGAGGCGGATGTCACCGAGTCGGTAGTGTTCGCGTCAGAGGCTGTGCCGTCGCTGCCGCAGCCGGCGGCCACGATCACGACCGCTATCAGTGCGATTGCCAGCCGCAGCCGATTTCGGGACGGGGATGGAGTCATCATTGCTCGCCTTCTTCGAGTGGGTTCCCGATCATTGGTACGCCGGGGCGGCTGACTGGCAGCTGACCGGTCAGCCCTCGGTCAGCTTCACCGGTGTTTAGTGCGAACCGATCCCGGCCACTGACCGGACATAGACTCGGTGATGACGGCCCGATCGGCACCCTCATGAAGCTCCTGATCATCGAAGACGACAAGAAGATCGCCACTACGGTCAAGCGCGGCCTTGAG
>JAUIIS010000114.1 GCA_030431575.1 Acidimicrobiia bacterium
CCCCGCGTACCTGAGCCGTGCGCCGTTGGGCATGGTCTTCGAACCCGCCGTAGCCGCAGCTGACCTCGATGGTTTCTCCAGCGAGCCCGTAGGCACTGGTCCCTTTGTTATCGAAACTCGCGACCTTGACAACGAGACCGTGGTTACCCGAAACGAGAACTACTGGGGCACCGATCCCGACGGCAACCAACTGCCGTACCTCGACTCCATCTCGTTCCGGCCAATCCCTGACGAAGGCACCCGCCTCGACGCCTTGCTGTCTGGCACGGTGAACGCCATGCAGACACTGCGCCAAGGCACCATCCGCGACGCACGCTCGGAGACCGAAGGCAACGACGCCTTCACACTCCTGGAATTCCAGGGCAACAACGTTGGTGGCGGCATGTTCAACGTGCTTGTGCCTCCCTACGACGACGTTCGGGTCCGTCGAGGCCTCACCTTGATGAACAGCCAAGAGAAGGTCATCGAAGCCCTAGGCGGCACCGGTATCTCCTTGGAAGGCTCCCAGTGGTTCAGCCCCGATAGCCCCTGGTACTCACAGACGGTTGCTGATGCCTGGATCAAGTTCGACTTTGCCGCTGGCGTCGAAGAACTTGGCGGGTACATCAACGACCCAGAGCGCAGCGACGGCAAGGCAGCCGGCGAGAAGATCGACGTGGAGCTCTCGTGCCCACCAGATCCAACCCTCATCGCCGCCATGCAGGTGCTGGAACAGACCTGGACCCAGAGCGAACTTGTCAACGTGGAGCTGACGTCATTCGACCAGCAAACCCACATCAACAAGGCCCTCGGTGGCGAAAACGGATTCCTCGGCGACCACGGTGCCCATTGCTGGCGCTGGAGCTCCGACAGCGATCCTTCGGTTGACATCAACCCATTCCTGGCCCCACCAACTGCTGAGATTGCCGAAGCAGCTGGTCTCCCAGGCGTGGTTTCGCCGCTGAACTTCCCCAACTGGTTCGATGCTGAGGCATTCGGCGCAGCGGTTGCCGCACTGGCCACCGATGACTTCGATGAGCGCAAGGCGCTCTACGAAACCGTCATGCTCCGCATCGCCGACGAGGTTCCCATCTGGTACTCGGGTCACACCGCCACCATGATCGGCACCGAGTCCTCCCTCATTGGGATCAACGGTTGGCACCTGCCATCTGGCGAGCTCGGCATTGGCTTCCCCAGCGCCGAAGGCCGCTGGGTTGAAGCCCAGCTCGTGGGCTAACCACCAGTATTCACAGAGAACCCGGGTAGGAGGACGTAGGCAGTATGCGCAAGGTAATCATCACGAGATTGCTTCGCTTGGTAGGAACACTCTTTGCAGTGACGTTTCTCACCTTCAGCCTGACGTCGTTCCTACCCGGGGACCCTGTCGACGCCATTCTTGGCGTGCAATCCACTCGAGACCCCGTGGTCGTCGCTCAGATTCGCGACGACCTCGGGCTCGACGATCCGTTTCTTGTCCGCTACGTCGACTGGCTCGGCGATGCGTTGACTGGTGATCTCGGCCAGTCCTATATCACCGACCAAGAGATCAGCCAGACCATCAAAGACCGTCTCCCTGTCACGGCCCAGCTGGCCGTCATGGCCATCGCGATCGCATTGATCTTGGCCATACCCATAGGCATCATTGGCGCCTACAAACAGAGCCGATGGCCCGACACCGTTACCTCTGCAGGGGTGCAGTTTGCGCTCTCTGTGCCAAACTTCATTACGGGCATCTTCTTGATCTGGCTGTTCTCGGTGCAGCTCAAATGGCTGCCGTCATCCAACTGGAACCGCATCTCCGACAAAGGTCTAGCTGAGAACCTCAAGACCTCCATCATGCCCGCGACAGCGTTGGCCATGACCCAGATGGCCATCTTCAGCCGCCTGATCCGCAGCGACATGATCGCAACGCTGCAAGAGAACTACATCCTCGCAGCTCGGTCCAAGGGCCTCAACGACCGCTACATCTTGTTCCGCCATGCGCTCCGACCCAGCTCGCTGAGTTTGATGACCATTGTGGGCATCAACTTCGGCGCGTTGTTGGGCGGCACCGTCGTTATTGAGACCCTCTTTGCTGTTCCGGGCCTTGGCTTCCGCCTCATCAACGCCATTAGCCAGCGAGACATCTTGGTGATCCAAGGCATCACGGTGTTCATAGCCACCATGTATGTGCTCATCAACACGGTTGTCGACTTGCTCTACACCGTCATCGACCCCCGTATCCGAAAGGGCTGAGCGATGTCCACCACCGATGGCGCCCCACATACCCCCGACTTCCCCTCCGACCGTCTGAGCCGTGTCTCCACGTCGGTGCAGATCGACGCTGGCACACAAGGCAAGCCAAAACGGGCCACACCACGCGAGGTGTGGCGCGACATGCCCGTTCTCGTCAAGATCGCGGCCACGTGGCTGGTCTTCATCGTGGGCTTGGCCATCTATGCCAAGCTCGACACGTCGGTCTTTGACGGCAAGCTCCCGCTGCAAGACCCCAACCTTCAGACCAACAACTTCAACGCGGCCACCGGCGAGTTCGGCACCGGCGAACCCATCGAGGGCCCCTCGGCCGACCACTGGCTGGGCACCGATGCCATTGCCCGCGACACCTTTGCTCGCATTGCCCACGGCGCCTGGGTAAGTCTCATCGTCGCCACCGTTGCCGCAGCGTTCGGCATCATTGTTGGCGGTCTGATGGGGTCGCTGGTTGGCTTTGTTCGAGGCAAAACCGAGACCTTCATCATGTCCATGATCGATGTGATCTTGGCCTTCCCGGCGCTCATCTTGTTGCTGGCCTTGGTCTCCATTCTTGAGGTCCGAAGCTTGGCGCTCATCAGCGTGGTTATCGGCTTCTTGTCAATACCGGCCTACACCCGAGTGGCGCGCGCCAATAGCCTTGCAATCTCCAACCGCGAGTTTGTGATGGCGGCTCGATCCATTGGCACATTGCCGCGCAAGATCTTGTTCCGCGAGATCATCCCCAACGTGTTGCCCACGTTGTTGGCCTACGCCATGGTGGCGTCTGCTTTTGTGATCGTGGTCGAGGGTTCACTCTCGTTCCTTGGTCTCAGCGTGGCGCTGCCGCAATCCACCTGGGGCAACATGATCAACCAGGCCCGAGGCGACATCAAGGTCGACATCTGGCAAGTGGTTTGGCCCTCGGCCGCCCTGTCCATGACGGTGCTTTCCCTTAACCAGGTTGGTGACTGGTTCCAGAAGCGTTCTGCAGTTCGCGGCTCGGCGCTGTAGCCACACGGTCCGTATCTGGCCTCAAGTCAGTTGCCGGGCAACGAGGGCCAATCCACCAGCGAAGGCCACAATCAATACTGCGGACGAAACCATGCTCGGTCGACCAGCGGCCGAACCCATCGCGCCACAAGGACTCCGGTCACAATGCCAACCGAACCATGGACCACGGCGCCAGCCATTGAAACGCCCACGATCACGAGGACCTCAACCGGGCTCAAACTGCGACAAACCCGCCTTGCTCTGTGGCGACAATGCGACCTTGGCCCAGAAGGCGATCGAGGTGTTGGCGACTGGTGCGTTCTTCGGCCGAGTCAGCCCACGGAAGTTCGACGTGCGGGCGGTAGAGGAAGCGGTGCTGGACCATGTCTGCCAGGGTGTGTGGCTGAGCCAGATACTCGACCATGGCGTCGTCGCGTCGTTGAATAGCACCCGCATAGACCTCGAGCGCCTCGACAAAGGCAGCGTGGCCCTCGATAACGCCCTTGTGGTGAAACGTGACATACCAGTCGGCTTCGATCCCTCGGATGCGGGCCATGGAAGCTTCGAACTGAGCGAGACTTGAAACTGCGTCGGCATAGTAAGGGCCAAAGCCGGTCAGGTCGATGTCGCCGATTACAAGCACCGAGTCGGGCTCAATCAGGAACGCCGTATGACCGGCAGTGTGGCCCGGGGTGGGAATGGCGGTGACGGTGGTTCCGCCGCCGAGGTCAAAAACATGGTTGTCCCCGAATGTCTGCACGTCGGGCCGTGGCGCAAAGTGAAAGTCATCGACCAGTGATTGCTTGAACTCGTCCGCCCCGCTGGGATCCATGCCATACAACTCCAGCAGTGCATCGAGCGAATGGAGGTAGGGGGCGTCTGCCTCGTGGGCCATGACGGGGGTCGTGGGATACAGCGACAGGCCAGCCACATGGTCTTCGTGAACGTGGGTGAGTAGGACTTGATCCACCGTGGGGAGTTCTCGTCCCCACAGTGAGAGGGAGGGGTCGATCAGCACGGTGGTCTCGACGCCTCGCACAGCCACGCTGTTGCCGTGAGGGTACTTGCCGTTGTTGTCGCCGATGAGAACTTCAGTTGCGCCGCGTTGCATACCCGGCACCTTACAGCTCACCTCGTCTGCCTTAGATCGGCACCGACAGGCCGCTCGGGGTGGCGGCGTGCTTTGGCTGTTGCGACTGGCCGGCGAGCCGCTCCTCGAGCCATTCGTCGAACGCCTCGATTGGGAGGGGCCGTGAAATGCCGTAGCCCTGGGCTACATCGCATCCCATCTCGCCTAGCCGGGTCTGTACATCGTTGTTCTCGACACCCTCAGCAACGACGGTCAGGCCAAGGTTGTGGCCAAGGTCGACTGTCGAGCGGACAATGACTTCGTCGCTGTTCTTGGCCAACATGTCGGTAACAAAGCTGCGATCGATCTTGAGTTCTGAGACCGGCATGCGCCGCAAGTTGACTAGCGAGGAGAAGCCCGTTCCGAAGTCGTCGACAGACAGATTGACGCCGAACGCATGCAACGACCGCAGGATCCGGTCGGTGCGATCCGGATCGCCCATCATGGTGCTCTCGGTGATCTCTAGAGTAAGCAACGCTGGGTCCACACCCGAACGTGACAGCTCGGCAGCGACCAACCCTTCAAGCTGTTCGTCGAGCAGGCTCTGCGCAGACACGTTGACGGCCACGCTTAGTCGCCAACCCTTGTCTCGCCAGGTCTTTGCCGCATCTAGTGCCTGGGACAAGACCTGCCGCGTCAGCTCCTCGATCAGCCCAGACTGCTCTGCGAGCCCAACAAAGGTCTCTGGGTTAATGAAGCCGCGTTCGGCATGGTCCCAGCGCACAAGTGCTTCAGCCGCGACGACTTGGTCGCTACGAATGTTCACCTTCGGCTGGAAGTAGACCTGTAGTTCGCGAGACTCGAGGGCGGTCCGGAGGTCGGCGAGGAGCTCAAGCCGTACCGAGTCATTCTCTTCGAGGTCGTCGTGGTATAGGCAGCTTCTAACGTGACGTCGCTTGGCGTCGTACATGGCGATGTCGGCTCTACGAAGCAAGGTGGTGGAATCGGTTCCATGATCGGGCGTGAGCGCAATCCCGATGCTGGCCGCAATGGCCACGGTCACTGCTGTTAGTTCAAAAGGTTCTTCGAGGCTGGTGCTAATGGCCTCTGCCATCGCCGCGGCTTCCACGGCATCAGCTCCGGGGATGAAGACCGCGAACTCGTCGCCACCAAAGCGAGCGGCGATGTGTTCCTCGCTACAGTGCCGCTGGATGCGACGCGCCACCGCTTTGAGCAACTCGTCGCCAGCATGATGGCCGAACGTGTCGTTGATCTCCTTGAAGCGGTCTAGGTCAAGGAGCAATGTGGCGGCTGGAGGGGCCCCCGCAACCGAAACCGACTGCTCGATCCACATTTCGAAGAATCCTCGGTTGGGTAGCCCCGTCAACCGGTCATGGGTGGCTTCGTATTGGATCTGGGCATGGAACTGACCTTTGCGCACCGCAACGGCAAGTTGTTGGGACATGGACGTGAGACGGCTTCGGTCGTCTGCGTCGAATCCTGCAGCGATACCCATTCGGCCAGAAAGTGCTACAGCGCCAATGGGGCCGCGCTCATCAACCAATGGGGCGACAACTTGTTGGCCGTTCTCGGCGCCGACTTCGCTTACGTTGATTGCGTTGCCGTTGGCGAACAGGTCGCTCCATGTTTCGTCGTCGGCGGTTTCGGGCAAGAGCTCCGCGGCGTCATCGTCGCCGTACACCACATCGATCGCTCCATCCTGGTTGTCCCAGATACGCAGCGCGACGCTTCGGGCCCTCAGGTTGTTCGCGATCTGATGGACCGCCTTTCGGGCAATGTCATCGGGATCGGCCACGGTTCCGACCTCGCGAGAGAACTCGTGGACGCTCGTTAGATCCGTGTAGCGGTGAAGCAGCGCTCCATGGGAGCGCACAACGAACCAAAGCAGGGGAGTAGGGCCGATCGCCACAAGTCCAAGCCATGGTTCGACCAGCACAGGAATGGCGACCGAAGCAGCAACCACGGCCCCGGGTAGGTAGAAGATCGACGAGTTCGTAAGTTCCTTGAGAGCGCGGCTCTTGAACCCACCCTCGAAACAGGAAATCGCGCCGGCAACCATGATTCCGCCAACAACCAACGCAATGAAGAGTGCAACGACCAGCGCGCCCCAGTTTGCAAGGGCAGGGTCTGAATCGACGTCGACCAGAAGCTGGTACAGCGCGACGGCCACGATGGTCTCCAGCGCAAAGTGGCCGAGGTTGAATGCGGTCTTGAATGCGGGACTCCGGCTCGTGATCGAGCCAACGATGGCAGCGATGAGGCGCGCCGTGAGCAGCTCGATCGGGTTGAGTAGGAGCAGACCGATGCCCAGCACAACGTCACTGGGGGTGTAGGCCACGGCCTCGTTGCGGGCTTCGACATGAAAGACAATGTGCATCGACGCCACGAATCCGCCGGTGACGGCCAGAAAGATCCAGCGGTGATCGGGGTCCCAAACCAGCGCGTCAGTGAGGCTAAGCCCCAGCAGCGAGGCCGTGATCCACATGGTCACAGCGAGCACCCAAACTCGAGTTTGAGCGCGCACTCCCGGGGCCTGTGTATGAGGTCCCGTCCCGCCTTGGATGGAGTCTGCTGTCGACATGGTGCGCTCGCCGTGGATAGTCGCCCACCCATCGGCACTTCACCCGACCGAGTTGAGTCCAACTGCCTACGGCATGGGGCCTTTGGCCCCATGGTCGCTGAGCCTGTCGCCGCTTAGCCCAAGCGGGTAGCACCCTGCTAGCGGCCCGTAAATGTAGGGGGCCGCTTCTCGACAAACGCAGCGATGCCTTCTTGGCCATCTTGGGTGGCCATGGCGCCAGTAATGGTCACGCCCTCGAACTCGCCGCCCGCCTCGAGAGACTGGTCGGCCCCGTTGTAGACCACCCGCTTGGCCATGCCCACCGCATAGGGCGCGCCCGCCGCAAGTTCTGTGGCCAAGTCGGCTGTGGCCTGGTCGACCTCGTCGTCTGGAACCACCCGATTAACCAAGCCCCAGGCCTCGGCTTCGGTTGCCGACAGGACACGGTTGGTGAGGGTGAGGTCCAACATGCGTCGCACACCGATGTGACGCGAAATGAAGTACGTGGAAGTGCCGTCTGGAGTCATGCCAGCGCGTGTGTAGGCCATGGTGAACTTCGTGGACTCGCCAGCTATGGCCAGGTCGAACGCACTCATCAGCGACAGTCCGGCACCACCGGCGGCGCCACGCACACCAGCAACGAATGGCTTTGGCATGCGATTCATCTTGTAGATCGCCGCATGGAAGTCGGTGAGGAGGTCAGCGCCGTGTTTGGCCAGCCCGGTGCCGGCCTCATGGAACTCTTTGAGATCGCCGCCAGCGCAAAACACCTTGCCTTCTGCGGTGACCGACACCGCGCGCACATTGTCGTCCCACTCAATCTCGCGCACCACTTCGCGGAAGTCGGTCGCAAAGGCCTTGCTTACCGCGTTGGCCCCATCGGGACGGTTGAGGCGCACATGGGCCACGTTGTTGGACACGCTGTAGAGGATGGTGTTGAGTTCCATGAGTTGGAGTTTCTCATGTTGTGCCAGACTGCGCTCATGAGCGCACAACTACCGGCCATTTCTCTCGCGGCTGTTCCCGGACGCCGCCAGACAACCATCGAACTCGCCCAAGAGATCGAGAAGCGAGGCTTTAGCGGGATCTACTGCCCCAGCCTTGGCGACGCTTTGGGCCTCTGTCAGGCCATTGCCCATGTAACAAACACCATCGAGTTCGGCACGTCGATCGTCAATATGTACACGCGTCATCCTGCCGACTACGCACAAACAGCGGCGTTCATCCACGAGGTATCCAACGGCCGCTTCTTCTTCGGGGTTGGGGTTAGTCACGCGCCTATGAACGACCGGTTGGGTGTCAGTACTGGCAAGCCGCTGGCAGACATGGCGGCGTTTGTTGAAGGGATGCGCAAGGTCCCCCGGATTGGTGACTTGCCTCCCATTGTGCTCGCGGCCATGCGAGACAAGATGGTGGCCCTGGCCACGCAGATAGCCGAAGGCATTACTTTCGCCAACGCGTCTCGGTCCTACATTCCAACGACCCTTGAGACAATGCGCACCAACAGCGACGTTGGGGAGGACTTCTTTGTGTCCAACATGATCCCGACCTGCATTTCCGATGATAGGGATGCGGCGGCAGCGGTGAACCGCAAGACCCTCACCATGTACTTAGGTCTACCCAACTACCGCAACTATTGGAAGCAAGCTGGCTATCGCGAAGAGATGGAGGCGGTTGAGGCTGCCTTGGAAGCCGGCGACCGAGATGCTTTGCCGGGGCTGATGACCGATGCCTGGCTTAGTGACGTGACTCTGTACGGCTCAGCGACTGAGGTTCGCGAAGGCTTGGAGGCCTACTACGACGCGGGGGTGACCACCCCAATCCTTGTTCCCAGCTCTGCTAGCGGTGGCCAACTCAAAGCTATGGAAGAGCTCTTCGCCATTTTCTAAAGGTCTGTGCCAGGCTCTGCACATGGCAATCTGTGCATTCATTGGACTCGGCAACATGGGATACCCCATGGCCGGGCATCTTGTTCGAGCTGGCCACGACGTGCGGGTCTTTAATCGCACCGCGACCAAAGCGGTCGCGTGGGCCGACGAATACGACGGTGAGGTTTGTGCGACCCCGCGAGAGGCAGCAGCAGGCGCCGACTTCGCGTTCGTGTGTGTCGGCAACGATGACGACGTACGGTCAGTGGTGCTTGGCGACGAAGGGGCGCTTGCTGGGCTGGGAGCTGGCGCGATACTTGTCGACCACACCACCGCGTCTGCGACGTTGGCTACCGAACTGGCCGAGGCCTGCGCTGCCCAAGATGTTGGCTTCGTGGATGGCCCCATCTCGGGAGGGCAAGCTGGCGCCCAGAACGGCGTGCTCAGCGTCATGTGCGGTGGACAACAGAGGCATTTTGATGCCGCAGCCGAAGTAATGGACGCGTATGCGGCCACCATGACGCTGGTTGGTCCCGCTGGATCAGGTCAGCGGACAAAGATGGTTAACCAAATCCTGTGTGCTGGTGCTATCCAGGGTGCAGCCGAGGCGCTTGCTTTCGGCCAGGCGGCGGGTCTCGATATGGAGAAAGTGTTGGCCGCTGTTACCCAGGGCGCCGCCGGGTCCTGGTACCTAGCGAACCGTGGCGAGACCATGGTCGCCGACGAGTTCGACTTCGGGTTCGCGGTCGACTGGATGGCCAAAGACCTGGGATTGGTGGCCTCAGAGGCCGACAAACTAGGCGCAGCAACACCCCTGACGCACCTGACATCGGCGTATCTGTCCCAAGCCCAAGACGCAGGAGACAACAGGATGGACGCCACTGCGATCATTCGGCAGTACCGCAACGGCGAGTAGCTCCAACCACGCTCGCCGTGGCCGTAGGGCGGGCCATCTGGCTTGCCTGCGGTGAAAGGGACGGTCTTGAGCCCTACCCTGCCCTCCATGGTTCATCGCTGCGACCCCTCACGGCGCCATCCCCTCGCCAGCTCCACCGGCGTGCGGTCGCACACCTCCCCCAAGCGCGGCCTGAAAGCGCTTGCGTTTCTTGCTGTTCTGGGTCTACTCGCCGCCCTCTTTGCGGTGGCATCGCCGGTCATAGGCGCGCAATCTTCCGATACCCAAGGGCCAACTGAACCGCAGGGTTTCGGCCTGACCCCCAGCACCGGGGACACTGCGCAACACTTCGCTCTCAATGGAGAAGACAACTCGTTGGGAGGGGCCACAAAGGTCGCCTCTGCAGCGTTGGCGCCCGGCGCGGCCAAGAGCGGCACGAACGGGCTGTTGATCGATGCCAACAACAGCCAAGGACTGGTGCGCTGGGGAGCCAACATTGTCGAACCCGGAGCGACCTATGCGTCGGCCTCTTTCTGGGTGCGTATAGACGGCGCCGCCGCTGACGAGAGCATCGATCTGCTCACCATCGCCAACGCCGAGAACAGCCGCAACTTCGACTTCTTTGTTACCGCAGGTGCAGGGCGATTCAAGTGGGACATCTTTCGAGAAGCCCAATCTGAAGGCCGTAAGGTCGTCATGGACCGCTGGTACTTCGTCGAAGTCAACGTCTCGTTTGCAGGTACCACCCATTGGGCCCAAGTCTTCATCGACGGCGAAGACTGGGGAACCATCGAGTCGCCTGGAGCAGTCGATTCAACCGTTGGATCAATCAGCCTCGGCTCGGCCGTGGAGAAGACCCATACCCAAGCCTACGACGACGTATCGATACACCTAGGGCAGTCGCCCCAGACCTGGACCGGCGCTGGGCTAGACACGGTGACCTTGAGCTGGCTGC
>JAUIIS010000485.1 GCA_030431575.1 Acidimicrobiia bacterium
GGCCCCTGCGTACGCTCTCGTCGTCGTCGACGATGATGAGCTTGATTGGTTCGGGGGTCATGGTGTGGCTGCGGGAACAGTCCACTGCAGGATACTGCCTGCGATCTCTGCTGGCCCAAAGGTACAGAAACCTCCCAGTTGGCTGGCTCGCTCCTTGAGGTTAAGGAGGCCACGTTTTGCGCCAGGATTGGTCGTGTCAGCCTGAGGGTCGGTGTGGGAAAGCAACTCGGGGCCCACGCCATCGTCGATCACGGTAAGGGTGACCTTGTCGTTCTTTGCGGTCACCGTTACATCGCAGCGGCGAGCGTTGGCGTGCCTGGCCACGTTGGACAGCGCTTCTCGGAGGGTGGGTACGAGTTGCTGTGCCGTGCTGGCCGGAAGGTGTTCGATGCTGCCTTCGAAGGAGATGGCAGGCTCAAACCCGAGACTGCGCCCTGCGTCAGCGGCGACAAGGAGGAGTTCGCCGCGGAGGCCTCTGCCCCAGTCTCGGTGTGAGGTAAGTCCAAAGATGGCGGTGCGAATGTCTCGGATGACCCTGTCGAGATCCTCGATTGCCTGGCTGATGCGGAGCGCTGGGGCGCTGTCGACTTGGCCGGTGAGGCTTTGTAACCCAAGGCCCACCGCAAAGACTTCTTGGATGACGGTGTCGTGAAGGTCTCGGGCCATGCGTTGGCGATCCTCGGCGAGCGCTGCTGCTTGCTGGGCTCGTTGGAGTTCGGCACGGGTCTCGCGGGCTGCAGAAACGTCGCGTACCGCTGCAAAAACGTAGGGTTCGTCGTCGATGGTGACGGGGCTGAGGCTGATTTCGACGGGGAGCACACCGCCGTCTTTGCGTTGGGCTGATAGTTCAATTCCTGAGCCCATGCCGCGACTGACCGGGCGGTCTGCGTACCGTTCGCGATCTCGCTTGTGTTCGGCTCGGACGCCACCTGGCACGAGTTCATCGACGACAAGGCCAATGAGTTCGTCAAGGCTGTAGGCAAAGAGGTCGGGTGCGCGCCGATTGGCTGCGGCGATGACGCCATCTGCGTTGACGAGCAGCAGGGCGTCTGGTGCCGCGTCTAAGAGGGTCGCCGCGTCGATTCGTGACAAGAGTTTGCGAGCAGCAGCGTGTGGCACGGGTTAAGCCTTGCGGATCAGGGGGATGGGGTCTAGTTAAGCGCTGAGGCGCTCGAGTGCGTCGCTCAGATTCACAAGGAAGGTTCTGACAGCGACAACGACGACGCGTTGAACGAGGCTCCCGGTAGGGCTGAAGCGGTCGATGCTCTCGGGGAGTTCGTAGCGGCCCATCAGGTGCAGATGGGTGGTGGCGTGGCCAAAGCCAACGAGTTCAAGGTCGGCGTCGAGCTTTGGGAGCCAGCCGTCGCCGGACCAGCGCAGACCAACAATGGCGGCGTCGTTGCGTAGGCGGTGGTCCGCCAGTTCGACGTGTACGCGGTGGGTTTGCACCAGGTTCAAGGGCCCGGCCCCGGCGGCCACAAGGATGGGGGCGTCGGCGTTCCAGGCTTGTTTGATGAGGGCAGCCAGGTTGGGTGTTGGCAGCTCGGCGGTAAACCTGCGGACAGTCTCATCAACGGGCACAGGGACGGCGACGAAGTCGTGGACGAACATGGGGGCCCTGTGATCGTTGGGTGGGAGATCTGTGGCGGGTTGGACCATACAAAGAGTGTCGGTTGTACGCGTAGCGGGTAACTAGGGGAGGAAGTCCTAACTGCGTCAACAACGCCTTCGGTCCCGCTAAGATCTCTGGCTATGACCGCTCTACTCGTCATCATCGACGTGATCTCCGCTTTGGCCCTCATCTCCTTGGTGCTTCTGCACAGCGGGCGTGGTGGCGGCATGTCCGACATGTTTGGCGGCGGTATGAGCTCTTCAGCGGCCGGCTCCACCGTCATCGAGAAGAACCTCGACCGCATCACCATTGTTGTGGCGCTTGTCTTCATCTTTGCAACGTTGACGCTGGCTCTT